>DASUCK010000176.1:0-21164 GCA_036276095.1 Nonomuraea sp.
TTCGCCGCTCGAGTACCCCGAAGGGCCTTTCCGCTCGACTTGCATGTGTTAAGCACGCCGCCAGCGTTCGTCCTGAGCCAGGATCAAACTCTCCAAACAATGCCTGTTCGGACAGACTGTCCAAGCAAAACCGCCAAAAAATAATGACGGGTTAAAACATGTGATGCACATGCACTGGCTTTTAGCACACTGTTGAGTTCTCAAGAAACGGACGCGTCTCCGGCACTTCCCGCTTACACATTCCCTTAATTCGTTCTGGTGTTAATTCTCGCCACCGTGCGAGCCCCTGTCAAATTGACCCGGCCTGCACCATCCGCGGGAATCAACCCCTGCCCCGAATCCGGGACAACCCCTCCAACTTACCAGCAGATCGGAGTGGGCGCGTACGCCAACCCGAAGGGCGGGAGAGTCAGGAGGTCGTCCCCGAAGCGGGACTGCTGAACTCTATGTACGCCTCCCGGAACCGTCAAATCGGCGGTTCTCCCGCCTGGCCCGGGTAGGTAGGAGGACGTGCGAGATCAACCTCTGCCCCGGGCACTCGTCATCCTGGTGGGCATAGCCGGCGCGGTGATCGTCCTGTTCGGCCTGCGCGAGGTCTCCGCCATCGCCGGGCCCGTCGCGCTGGCGCTGGTGCTCGTCATCGCGGTCGCGCCGGTGCGCGGCCGGCTGGCGGCGTCGCGTGCGCCGGGCTGGCTGCAGGTGGCGGTGCCGTTCCTCATCGTGGTGCTGGTGCTGCTCGGCATGGTCGCCATCCTGATCTTCTCGGTCACGCAGCTGGCCCTGCTGCTCCCCGAGTACGCGGGCGCGTTCCAGCGCCTGGCCGCCGACGGGCAGCGGTGGGCCGCGCAGTACGGCCTCGGCGACGACGTGCTCGGCCGGACGATGCGGGCGTTCGACCCCACGCGGCTGCTGGAAGTGGCGCAAGCTCTCCTCGGGAGCCTGATCGGCATTCTGTCGGGGCTCTTCCTCATCGTCATCGTGTTGCTGGCGATGTGCCTGGACGCGCCGGTGACCGCGCGGATCCTCGCGGCGGGAGCGGGGAACCGGCCGCGACTGGTGACGGCGCTCGCCGAGTTCACACACCGCACGCGGCGTTATCTGATCGTGTCGACGATCTTCGGATTTCTGACCGCGTTTCTCGACGTGGTGGCGCTGGAAATGCTCGACGTGCCGTTGCCGCTGCTCTGGGGAGTGCTCGCCTTCATCACCATTTACATTCCGAACATCGGTTTCGTCATCGGGCTGATCCCGCCCGCGATCCTGGCGTTGCTGGACGGCGGCGTACGGTCGATGATGCTGGTCATCGCCGCCTACATCGTCATCAACGTCGTCATCCAATCGTTCATCCTGCCGAAATTCCTGGGTGACGCGGTGGGGCTGTCGACGACGATGACGCTCATCTCGTTGATGATCTGGACGTTCGTGCTGGGGCCGCTGGGCGCCATTCTCGCGATTCCGTTGAGCCTTTTGACCCGGGCGGTGCTGATCGACAGTGACCCGAGCGCCACGTGGGCGCGGGCGCTGGTGTCAGGCCGGCTGCCCAAGGGGTGAGACGAGGCGGCGCATCGGCATCCCGCTCAGCCGTTTGACGTCGTGTGACAGATGCGCCTGGTCGGTGTAGCCGGCCCTGGCGGCCACCTCGGCGAGCGGGACGCCCGCCCTGGCCAGGCGCAGCGCGCGCTGGAAGCGGACGACGCGCTGCAGCGTCTTGGGCGGGTAGCCGAAGGCGGCCACGCTGCGGCGGTGGAGCTGGCGTTCGCTGTAGCCGAGGTTCCAGGCGACCTCGGCCACGCCGCGCCCCGACCGCAGGGCCCGGACGATGGCGTAGGTCGCCGGCTCGACACCCGGGCTCGTGGCCAGCCGCTCGCAGACGGCGGAGCGCAGAGCCTCCAAGCGCCGCTCCAGCTCCGGACCGCTCTCCGGACCGTTATCCGGGCCACGCACCGCGCCGGGCTCCGGGACGCGTACGGCGGGCAGGTCGGACAGGGGCACCCGCTGGTCGCGCAGCTCGTGGGGCGGCACGCCGAAGAAGTCGCCCACCGCGCCCGGCTTGAACCGGATGCCGGCGAACGTGTCGCCCGCCGCCATCGGCGTGGGCATCGGCCCGGTGTCGGGCCCGGCCACGAACAGGCCCTCGGGGCCCCAGATGAGGTCGACGCACCCGTCGGGCACCACGAGCTGCGTGGAACCGGTCTCGCTGACCTGGCGCCACGTGCAGGCGACGCGTCCGGCGAGGTCGGGACCGGGCGGCCGTTCCGCGTACATGCCTTCAACGTACGCCACCCGCCCGACAGAACCCGCGCCGCCAGGAGCCCCGGGCCGAAGCGGGGAGTGCGAGCGGCTCGGGGCGAGGTCGAGCCGGTGACGCGCGTGGCCGCGTGCGCCCGGCCGGGATCTGGCGGGGACAGGTCACGGCGTGGCGAGCGCCTCCGTGGGGGACATCCGGGCGGCGCGTACGGCCGGGTAGAAGCCCGCGACGCCGCCGATCACCAGCGTGGCCAGGACGCCGCCGAGCATGGCCCACACGGGGACGATCGCCGGCCAGCCCCGCAGGCCCGCGTACGCGGCGGTGACGCCGATGCCAAGCAGCACGCCCCCCACGCCGCCGATGGCCGACAGCAGCAGCGACTCGGCCAGGAACTGCAGCCTGATCTGGCCCCTGGTCGCGCCCAGCGAGCGGCGCAGGCCGATCTCCGCCCGGCGTTCCAGCACCGAGATGACCATGGTGTTCGCCACGCCCACGCCGCCGACCAGCAGCGCGACGCCGCCGAGACCGAGGAGGAGCGCGTTCAGCGTGGCGTCGGCGGCCTGCTTGGCGGCCAGCGCGTCGGACGGGCGCGAGACCTCGACCTCGTTCGGCTTCTCGGGGTTGGCGGTGGCGGCGAGCACGTCGCGGACGGCCACCACGTGCTCCTCCAGCGCGCGGGCGTAGATGGTGGTGGCGTACCCGTCGAAGTCCAGCCGCTCCTCCGCGACCGGCCAGCCGACCAGGGCGGACGTGTCCAGTTCGGGGGCCAGCGGCGCGGGGGCGAGCACGCCCACGACCGTGAACCACTGGCCGCCCAGCCACACCCGCTGGTCCGGCCCCGCGCGTACGACGCCGAGCCGGTCGGCGGCCTTGGCGCCGAGCACGGTGGCCGGGTGGCGGTGGGTGGCGTCGTTCAGCCAGGCGCCGCTGGCGACGGCGGCGCCGGTGTCCTTGAGCAGGTCGAGCCGGGCGGCGGTGACCGCGATGCTGCCGGACTCGGCCGCGGGGATGCGGTCGTTGCGGTAGACCTTGGCGGGCGTGCCGCCGGTGGCGGTGACCGAGGTGACGGGGGCGATCCGGCCGATCATGTCCTCGGCCTCGGCGGGCAGGTGGGACGCCTCGCCGAACATGGACGTGCCGGGCGAGACGGTGAGCAGGTTCGTGCCGAGCGCGGCGAGCTGCCGGGACAGATCCTCCCGGCTGGAGGCGGAGATCCCGACGACGCCGAGCATGGCCGCGATGCCGATGGCGATGCCGAGCGCGGACAGGAACACCCGCAGCGGCCTGGCCCGCAGCCCGGCTCCGCCGACCCGTACGACGTCGCGGGGGCGCATCCTGGTTGTGGTCAGCATGGGGCCCCCGCGACGACCTGGCCGTCGAGCATCTCCACCTGCCGTGGCAGGGCGGCGGCGATGTCGCGGTCGTGGGTGATGACCACGACGGTGGTGCCGGCCCCGTTCAGCTCGCGCAGCAGCTCCATCACGCCCGCCCCCGAGCGGGAGTCGAGGTTGCCGGTCGGCTCGTCGGCCAGCAGCAGGCGCGGCTCGCCGACGACGGCGCGGGCGATGGCCACGCGCTGCCGTTCGCCGCCGGACAGCTCGTGCGGGCGGTGGTGGACGCGGTGGCCGAGCCCGACGCGGTCGAGGGCCTCGTACGCGCGCCGGCGCCGTTCCCGCGGCGGCGGGCCCGCGTACAGCAGGCCGTCGGCCACGTTGTCCAGGGCGGGCACCCCGGCGGCGAGGTGGAACTGCTGGAAGACGAAGCCGATGACGTTCGCGCGCAGAGCGGACAGCTGCCGGTCGGTGAGCGCGCTCACGTCGTGGCCGGCGACGCGGACGGCGCCGCCGGTGGGCCGGTCAAGGGTGCCGATCATGTTGAGCATGGTCGACTTGCCGGAGCCGGACGGGCCGACGATGCCGACCAGCTCGCCGTGCTCGACGTCCATCGAGACGCCGCGGAGCGCGGCGACGTCGCCGTACAGCTTGGTGACGTCGCGGAGTTCGGCGATCATGTCGGCACCACCACGGTCGTGCCCTCCTCGACGCCGGTGACCTCGACCTCGCCGTCGGCGAACATGCCGGTCTCGACGGCGACGTACCGGGTGGCCGAGCCGGCCACGACCTGGACGCCGTACCCGCCCTCGGCCAGCGCGACCAGGGCGCCGACGGGCACGGCGAGGACGTTCTCGCGGCGGTCGGCGACGATCGTGACGTCCACCGGGGCGGCGTCGTAGGACTTCTTGAGGCCGCGTACGGAGATCCGGACCTCGATCGTCGTGGCGGACTCGGTCTCGGTGGCGACCTTGCCGACGGTCGTGACCGTGCCGTCGACGGTGCTGCCGTCGGGGAGTTCGACGGCGGCCTCGGTCCCCTTCCTGACGAGGTGGGCGTCGGCGACGTCCAGGTCGACGGTCACCTCGCGGGTGGTGCCTGTGGCGCTGAGGACGGGGCCGGTGGCGGGGTCGCCGAGGGTCTTCTTCAGCTCGGCGACGCGGATCCTGCCGTCGGCCACGACGACGTCGCCGGGTTCGACCCGGCCGGTGACGTCGAGGCCGAGGTCGTCCTGCCAGTCCTCGACGGCCTCCCGGGTGGCCCAGGTGAACTCGTCGTCCACCTCGAAGCCGGCGTAGCCGAGTTTGTCCAGGTTGCGTTCGAGGAGTTCGACGTCCTCGCCTTTCACGCCGTCCTGGAGGGTGCGGTAGACGGGCATGGTGCCGTAGAGGAGGGGGCGGTGGTCGGCGTCGACGCTGTAGACGCCGTGGCCGCGGGTGATGACGGCTCCCTCGCCGGGGAGCCAGGTGATGGTGCCGTGGGCCGTGCCGGTGACGGTGATCGGCTCGCCGTAGCCGAGGATGCCCTCGACGGTCTTGGTCTCGGTCAGCGTCGTACGCGTCACCGCGACCGTGGCGGGCGGCGTGCGGCCGGCGACCGCGGTGCCGGTGCCCTCGCCGCCGAACCCGACGGCGGCGGCCGCGACGGCGGCGGCGAGCAGCGCCGCGCCGCCCGACCAGGCCAGGACGCGCAGGGGGCGGCGCCGGCGCGCCGGCAGCCCGCGGACGGCGTCCCGGTTCGGTTCTCCGGCCCGCGTCACTTGGCCGCTCCCGGCTTGGGCCTGCGGTCGTTGCAGGCTTCCACCGCCTTCCTGAAGGCCGGGCTGTCCCGCTTGATCATGTCGCCGATCTCGCCGCCGAACCCGCCGTCGGGGGCGGGGTCGGGCATGTCGACGCCGTGCTCGCGCATGCACTGGGCGAACTGGCGCAGCTGCTCGATCTGCGCCGGGTCGCCGAGCTTGCGGTCCATGAACGGCGCGTGCCCGCGGCAGGCTTCGGCGGCCCGCTTGAGCTTCTCCTTGTCGATGTCCTCGTCGACCAGCCTGATGCCGCCGCCGCCCTTGGCGTCCGGGTCGTCCATGGGGATGCCGTGCTCGCGCATGCACTGCGCGAACTTCCTGCCCTGCTCGGCGGCGTCGGCCGTGGTGGTGGGGGTGGGGGTGGCGGCGGGCCGGGCCGGGTCGATGGCCACGGAGGCGACTCCCGTGCTCCCGGCCTGCCCTCCGCAGCCGGCGGCAAGCGCGGCCAGCAGGGCCGTCGCGATGAGTGTCCGTCTCATGCCCGCCAATGTGGCGACCCTGGTTCAGGACGAGCTGGGAACGACCTGGGAGTCCGGTAGGAGCACGCGGAAGGCGGCGCCCGCGCCGGGGGCGGTGTCGAGGTCGACCCGGCCGCCGTGCGCGCGGACGATGGCGGCCACGATGGCCAGGCCCAGCCCGGCGCCGCCGTCGGTCCTGGACCGGCCGTGGCCGGCCCGGTAGAGGCGGTCGAACAGGTGCGGCACGTGCTCGGGTGGCACGCCCGGCCCGGTGTCGGCCACCTCCAGCACGGCCATGCCCGCCGACCTGCCGACCGTGACGGTGATCGCGGCGTCCGGCGGCGTGTGGGCGAGCGCGTTGCCGACGAGGTTGGCGGCGACCTGGCGGAGGCGGGCCTCGTCGCCGACGACGGAGACGGGCGCGAGCGCGCCGTCCAGCCCGGCGAGCTTGACCTGCCGGTCCGGCACGCGGACGCGGGCGTCGCGGATGGTGTCGGCGGCCACCTGGAGCAGGTCGACCCGGCCGCGGTCGAGCGGGCGCTCCTCGTCGAGCTGGGCGAGCGTGAGCAGGTCGTTGACCAGGACGCCCATCCTGGCCGCCTCGTCCTCGATGCGGCGCATGGCCTCGCCGGCGTCGCCGCCCCTGCGGTGCAGCTCGGCGAAGCCGCGTACGGAGGTGAGCGGGGTGCGCAGCTCGTGGGAGGCGTCGGCGAGGAAGCGGCGCATGCGCGCCTCGGAGTCGGTCCTGGCGGCGATCTCGGACTCCAGGCGGTCGAGCATGACGTTCATGGCGCGGGCCAGGCGGCCCGGCTCGGTGTGCGGGTCGTGGCCGCCGACGCGGCGGGAGAAGTCGCCGCGGGCGATGCGGCCCGCGGTGGCCTCCATGCGGGTCAGGGGGCGCAGGCCGAGGCGTACGACGGCGTCGGCGGCCAGGCCGAGCAGGAGCAGCACGGCCGCGCTCACCGCGACGGCGATGGCGATCGCGGACGTCAGGGTCTGCTCCACCTCGTCGAGCGACTGGGCGACCACGAGGGTGTTGCCGCCGGGCAGCTCGGCGGCCCGTACCCGCCAGGAGGCGCCCGACGTGCCCGGCACGGTGTAGGGGGCGTCGGTTCTGAGGACGTCGACGACAGGGGAGGGCTGGCCGTCCCGGACCGGGGCCCGTGCCGTGAGCGAGCCGTCGGGGCTGAAGAGGAGGATCTGCTGGATCGCGGCGACGCGCTTGGTGATCAGGTCGCCGATGCCGGACGTCAGCGCCGGCGAGGGCATCACGCCGATCGGTTTCGCGCTGGCGATCTTGGCGAGCGTCGTGAGCTGCTGGTCGACGCGTTCCATCAGGTTGTCGCGCAGCAGCGTGACGCCGAGCACGTTGGACAGCACGAGGGCGACCGTGGTGAGGCCGAGGAGGGCCATGACCAGGCGGGTGCGCAGCGTCCAGGTGGCCGGTCTCATCGCGGGCTCCTCATCGCGGGCTCCTCAAGGTGTAGCCGACGCCGCGTACGGTGTGGATGAGCTGCGGCTGCCACTTGTCGATCTTCTTGCGCAGGTAGTAGACGTACGACTCGACGATGCTGGAGTCGCCGTCGAAGTCGTAGCGCCAGACGCTGTCGAGGATCTGCGCCTTGCTCACCACCCGGCCCGCGTTGGTGAGCAGGTATTCGAGCAGGTTGAACTCGGTGGGCGACAGGTCGACCGTCACCCCGGCCCGGCGCACCTCGTGGGCTTGCGGGTCGAGCTCCAGGTCGGCGTAGCGGAGCACGTCGTCCTGGGGCAGGGAGCGGCTGCGGCGCAGGATGGCGCGGATGCGCAGCACGACCTCCTCCAGGCTGAACGGCTTGGCCACGTAGTCGTCGGCGCCCAGCGTGAGGCCCCGGACGCGGTCCTCGACCCGGTCGCGGGCGGTCAGGAAGAGCACCGGGACGCGTTCGCCGAGCCGCCTGGCCACCTCGAACCCGTCGAAGTCCTCCAGCATCACATCGAGCACCACGATGTCGGGATCGAACTCCCTGGCGGCCGCCACCGCCTCCGCGCCCGTCGCCGCCGTCCGCACCTCGTACGAGACCAGGCGCAGGGTCTGGGACAGCAGGGCGCGGATGTTCGGCTCGTCGTCCACGACGAGCACCCTGGCCGTTCGCTCCATGCTCCAAGGATTACCCGAACCAGCTCAATGCCAGCTCAAAATCGCGTTGCCCCGATGACCTGGGCTGACCTAGCGTGACAGGCATGTCATGCATGTTCTGCTGCCAGGTTTTCATCCGCATCCGCCGCGGCCGGGCTCTGGCCCGCTAGCGGACGCGATGGTCTGAGGCAGCGCGTCCGCACGCGTGCCCAGGGCCCTTCGAGATCCCGTTTCGTCTCGAAGACCCGAAAGGGCAGTGCTGTGGCGCAGAACTTCGCACACGGAAACCATTCCCACACCCAGAAGAAGGCCAGGAACGCCGGCGGTCGCACGCCCAGAGACCGGGCGCGGCGCACGCTGTCGCAGAACTTCCTGGTCGACCGGCATGCCCTCGACCTGGTTGTCAAGGCCGCCGCTCCGGACGGGCTCGTCCTGGAGCCCGGCGCCGGGGAGGGGGTGCTCACGCTGGCGCTGGCCGAGGCCGGCGCGCGGGTCGTGGGCTACGAGGTCGATCCGCGGCTGGCCGGGCGGCTGGCCGCGCGCACCAGGGGGCATCCCGGCATCGAGGTGGTGAGGGGCGACTTCACCAGCGCGCGGGCGCCGCGCGAGCCGTTCGCGGTGGTCGGCAACATCCCGTACTCGATCACGTCGAAGATCGTGGGCTGGTGTCTGCGGGCGCCTGGCCTGACCTCGGCGACGCTGCTCACGCAGCGCGAGTACGCCCGCAAGCGCACCGGCGACTACGGCCGCTGGAGCCTGGTCACGGTGGAGTCGTGGCCGTGGTTCGACTGGCGGCTCGGCGACACGGTCGGCCGGGAGTGCTTCCGGCCGGTGCCGTCGGTCGACTCGGCGATCCTGCTCCTCCGGCGGCGGCCCGAGCCGCTGGTCCGCGGCCGCCGCTCGTACCAGGAGCTGGTCGAGCTGGGGTTCGGCGGGGTCGGCGGGTCGGTGCGGGCCTCGCTGCGCGCCCGCTACAGCGGCGTGGACGCCGCGCTGCGGGCCGCGGGCGTGGACCGCGACGCGGTCGTCGGCCACGTGCGCCCGGACCAGTGGATCACGCTGTGGGAGCGGCTATGCCGATGAGGTGATCGTGGCCTTCTCCGCGCCCGGCCCCGCGGGGGAGGCCACGGCCCGGGCCGTCGCGTCGCGGCGGCCCCACGGCATGGCCAGCGCCAGGATCGGCAGCAGCAGGATCGACGCCCGCGACCAGTCGCGGTGCAGCAGCCACCAGGTCGTGACGTCCGCCTGGGTCATGTAGAGGTAGCCGTACGCGGCCCAGAACGACGCGGCGAGGATCGCCGGCCAGGCGAACCTCGTGGGCCGGGCGACCAGGAACGGCATGAACCACAGCAGGTATTGGGCCCCCAGCCGGGGCGTCACCACCATGAACGCCAGCAGGATGGCCGTGGTCATGTCGATCGGGTCGGCCCTGCGCCAGAGCACGATGGCCAGCACGACGCAGGCGTAGATGAGGTTGGTGCCGAACGAGGCCAGGTCGGGCCGCAGCGCCCAGTCGCCGCCGGTCAACCACGGGGTCCAGCCGTATTCGCCGACGATCGGCCGGATGTCGCGGATCGTGTCGATGACCTGCGGGATCTGGTCGAGCCGGGTGCCGGCGAAGACCGGCAGGGTGACCAGGAAGAACAGCGGCACCAGCCCGGTGGTGAGCAGCGCGGCCACGCGGGCGCGCAGGTTGGGCAGGAGCAGCAGGAAGCCGGGGATCAGCCAGATCGGCCAGCTCTTGGCGCACAGGGCGAGGCCCATGAGCACGCCGGCCAGCGCGCCCCGCCTGAGGTGGGTGAGGTCGTCGGGGCCGGCCGCCAGGGCGCGGTGGAGCAGGCCGCCGCGGCCGGCCACCCGCGGGATGAGGCCGCGCACGCCGTACGCGCCCACGCCCTCGCGGACCCTGGCGAGCACGTCGGTGGTGATGCCGGGCCGCTCGGGCGCGCCGGGACCGCGGGCGACCACGAACGCGGCCACGCCGAACACCAGCGCGACCGGCTCGACCTGGCCGTGGACGCAGGCGATGAGCACGGCGAGCGGGTTGAGGGCGTACTGGAGGGCGCGCAGCGACGCCTTGGGGCCGCCGGCCAGCTTGGCCACCAGCGGGATCAGCGCGATGTCGGCGACCACGGTGACCAGGCGGCCGGCGTATTCCCACGGGATGCCGAGCCACAGCAGGATGCCGTAGACGTAGGGGATGGTCGGGAGGAAGTGCCAGCCGCCCTCGCTGGCCAGCACCGGGTCCTCGCCGCGCAGCACGGCCTCGCCGGCCGGTTTGAAGCTCTCGACGAAGTCGACGGGCTGCCAGGTGTCGATGGCCGAGGTGTACATGATGAGCACCCGTACGACCACGCCCACGGCGATGGCGACGAGCAGCGGGGGCCGCCAGTCGCGCCACTGGGCGACGATGGCGAGCAGGACACCGGCGACGAGGACTATCCCCGTGAGGACTGCGTAATCCATGGCGGGATCTAGCCTGCCGTACCCGGGCGGGTGCTGCCACCTGGGCTTCCGATTCTTGTCCCCGACATGCCGACACGTATCGCGATACGGCCTACCGGTCTGTGTTCAACTTTTTGCATGGGGGGATCGCAGGTCAACCAGGCACTGGTCAGGCTCTACTTCGAGGTGAGGGATGGGCTGCGCGACCCGGTCGCGGCCTGGGCGAAACTCACAGGCAACTCTCAGGAATACACGCGGGCCAGGGGTGAGCGGCGGGTTCCGCTCGACGACGGCACCGCCGCCGAGCTGGCCGCGGCGGCGATCGTGCACACGGCCGCCGTGTACGGCGCAGAACGGGTGGCGGCGCTGGCCACCTCGCCGCTGGCCGGGCTCGTCGGGGGGCTCGGCGGCGCGGTGCTGACCGAGCATCCGTGCGCGCCCGAGCAGGTGCTGGGGCCGTCGTTCGCCGGTCCTGGGGCCGAGGACTGGGCGCGGGCGGCGTACGTGCTGCTGTGGGGCGAGAACAACCGGCTGGCGCGGACGGCGGACACGCCGTGGGTGATCGCCGGGCGGTACAAGGGGCAGAAGGTGGTGGCGATCGGCACGCACCCGACCCGGCTGTCGGACGAGACCCTCGTCGTCCGGCCCGGCACGGACGGCGCGCTGGCCATGGCCATGGGCCACGTGCTGCTCAAGGAGTTCTTCGTGGACCGCACGCCGTTCGCCGCGCACGCCATGGAGCGCACGGACCTGCCGTTCCTGGTGCGCCTGCGGCCCAGGCAGGACGCGTACGTGCCGGGCGAGGTGGTGGCGGGCAGCGTCTGCGACCGGCTGGGCGTGCCGCCGGGCGAGGCGGTGGAGGTGCTGCTGCCGCGCTTCGACGACGGGCCCGGGGTGCTGCGGCGGGGGGTGCCCGTGGTGCGGGCCGGCGACGACGTGCTGACCAGCGTGTTCGACCTGCTGCTCGCCGGGTACGGGGTGGCGCGGCCGGGCCTGCCGGGCGTGTGGCCGGACGGGTACGGCGACCGGGGGCAGCCGTACACGCCGGCCTGGCAGGAGGCGTGCACCGGCGTGCCGGCCTCGCGGGCGCTGAAGGCGGCGCGGGAGCTGGGCGTGACGGCGGAGAAGACCGGCGGCCGGTGCCTGGTCGTGCCGGGACGGCTGGAGACCTCCCACGCCGACACCGCCTACCGGGCCATGCTGGCGCTGCTGGTGCTCACCGGGTGCGGGGCCGGGTGGGCGCAGGCGGGCGGGGCGGGGATCCCGCTGGTGCCGTACCTGAGCCTGCATGCCTGCGGCGAGGACCGCTCGGACGTGGGCGCGCTCAGCTGGGCGCTGGCCGAGGGCCTGTTCGCGGGCCGCACGTCGCGGTCGGTGCTGCTGGAGGCGGTGCGCGAGGGCTGGCCGATGGCGCCGGCGCCGCGCGTGCTGGCCCTGCCGCGGCGGATCTACCCGCTGCCGCCGGATGTCGACCTGCTCATCGGTCCCGACGACCACTGCGACCTGGCGCCGCCTGAGGCCGGGCTGGTGGCCGCCGCGATGGCCCGGCTGTCCGGGCCGGCCGCCGCCCCCGGACCGCGCGAGCGGCCCGGGCGCGGTCGGATGCGGCTGCTGGTGGACCACGCCTGGATGCGCGAGTACGGCGAGGCCCTGCCGACCTACCGTCCGCCCGGCCTCGGCGTGCCGCTCAAGCCGACCCAGCTCGTCCGGCTCGGCTGAGCGCGTTCGGACAGGCCCGCTGGCCCCTGGAGAACTCGAACCGTCGAACGTGTCCCGGTTGCTCGACCACGTCAGGAGCCCGCGCAGGTCCGGGCAGACCCCGCGGGGCCGGTACGAGCCGCGGTTCGCCCCGCATGGAGCTTCTCGCGGCCCGCCCCCTGCCCGGGGGCGGGCCGTGGGTGGCGGGGGTCAGAAACCGGCGGTGATCCTCGTGAACTCCCACTCGGCCTGGGCGATGCCGCTGCAGTTCGACGTCACGCCGCCGCCGGGGCAGGCCCGGTCGCGGTTGACGGCCCAGTACGCGAGCCGGGTCAGGCCCTTGGAGCCGGCCCAGTCGCGGATCTGCGTCCACGTCGCCGGGCTGGTGAGCTCCTGCTGGTCGGACAGGCCGTTCATGCCGGAGATGCCCATGTGCGCGTACGCCTGAGCGTCCGTCCAGCCGAAGGCGGTCCTCAGGGCGTTCTTCAGGCCCTCGGAGGCGTTGACGGTGTCCTGGTACATAGTGGAGCCGCCGAAGTCGAACGGCATGATCGTGTAGTTGTCGATCGGCACGCCCAGCGCCTTCGCCTGGTTGATCAGGCGGGTGCCGTGGGCGTTCGGGCCGGTCCGCGTGGTGCCGAAGGTGACGACGACCTTGACGTTCGGGTTGCTCTGCTTGACGATCTTGAGACCGTTCAGGATGCGGTCCTGCACGGTGTAGTTCTCGAACTCGTCGGTGTTCTCGATGTCGAAGTCCACGACCGCGGGGCCGGCGGCGTTGATGACCTGCTGCACCGCGTTCGCGAACGCCTGCGGCGTCGAGCAGTTCGGACCGAGCTTGCTGCCCGACCAGCCGCCGAAGGAGATCTGGACGCTGCCGCCCTTCGACTTGATCGTGTTGATGGCCTGCTGGTCGGCGCCGCCGGTCAGCGGGCGGTTGCCGTCCCAGGCCGGGTTGCAGCCGCCCTGGGCCAGGATGAACGCCATCGTGAACGACCGCACGCCGGTCGCGTCCATGACCGTGCCCGGGTTGGGCGGGTTGCCCCAGCCCATGTAGAGGTAGGGGGCGCCGGGCATCGTGGTGGGGTTGGCGCAGCCCGAGGTGGTGGCGGTGACGTCACGGCCGGCCGACTCTCCCGAGGAGTTGTACGCCTTCACGGTGTAGGTGTGGGTCTGGCAGGCGCCGAGGCCGGAGATCGTCGCGCTGGTGCCGGTGACCTGCGCCCGCTGGGCGGCGCCCTCGTACACGCGGTAGCCGGTCACCGTGCCCGACGACGCGCCCCAGCTCAGCGAGATGCTGGAGCTCGTCACCGACGCCGTGACCGCGCCCGGCCGGCCGGGGGCGCCGGGCTGCGGGGTGCCGCCGCCGGTGCCGGGCTTCCACAGCGCGGGCACGTTCGGCGGCTCCCAGCCGGGCTGGGAGGTGTGGCTCTGGAGGCAGACGTAGTCGACGCCGTCGTAGGTGACGACCGCGCCCGCCGCGTACGCGGTCCACGGCGCCCAGGCCGCGCCCACCTGCTGCGCCGCGCTGTGGGCGGCACTGTGGGCGGCACTGTGGGCGGCATTGTGGGCGGCATTGTGGGCGGCGCTGTTTGCGGCGGCCGCGGGGGCGGGCCCGAAGCCGGTCAGGGCGAGGGCGGTGGCGGCGAGTAATGCGGTGACTTTGCTACGAAATTTCATGGCATCCCCTGAAGGTGCGGCTTGACGGTCTTGGAGAACTGCCAGTTGTGGCTGGCGTCCCAGTTGACGGACCACGTCATCGCGCCCCTGATGTCCGGGTACGCACGCGGCGGCACGAACGTCCCGCAGGTGACGCGCCTGGCCAGGCAGTCGAGCGCCTGGTTGACCAGCGACGGCGACACGACGCCGCCGCCCGCCGCGCCGGGACCGGCCGGCAGGCCCAGGGCCACCTGGTCGGGGCGCAGGCCGTTCTCGAGCTGGATGCAGGCCAGCGCGGTCATGAAGTCGACCGAGCCCTGGGAGTAGGCCTGAGACTGGTCGCAGCCGAGCATGGAGCCGGAGTTGTAGAACTGGGTGTGGACGACCGTGAGGATGTCCTTGATCGACAGGGCCAGCCTGAAGTACTCCATGCCGGTCGACTGCATGTCGATGGTCTGGGGGGCCATCGTGATGATCAGATCGGCGCCGGCCTTCGCGCGCAGCGCCCTCAGCGCCTGGGCCATGTACGTCGCGTTGAGCCCGTTCTCCAGGTCGATGTCCACGCCGTCGAAGCCGTGGCTCCGCATGAGCGCGTACACCGAGTCGGCGAACCTCGTGGCCGCCGCCGCGCCGGCCACCTGCACGCGCCCGGCCTCGCCGCCCACGGACAGGATGACCTTCGTGCCGCGCTGGTGCAGGGCCTGCACGTCGGCCCGGAACTGGGCGTCGGTGTAGCCGCCGACGGCCGTGGCCAGCGCCGGGTCGAGGGCGAAGGCGACCTCGCCGGGGGTGGACGTGGCCTCGCCGAAGGCGACGGCGATGAGGTCGTACTCGGCGGGCACGGCCGAGAGCCTGAGCTCGGTCGCGGCGTTGACGAAGTTGTGCCAGTAGCCGGTGAGGAAGTGCCTGGGCAGCGTGCCGCCGCCGCCCGTGCAGCCGGTGGTGGTCGCGGTCACGGGGTCGCCCGGAGCCGACTCGCCCTGCGCGTTGTACGCCCTGACCGTGTAGGTGTGGGTCTCGCACGCGCCGAGCGCGCCGATCGTCGCCGTGGTGCCGGTGACCTGCGCCCGCTGGGCGGCGCCCTCGTACACGCGGTAGCCGGTCACCGTGCCCGACGACGCGCCCCAGCTCAGCGAGATGCTGGAGGCCGTCACCGACGCCGTGACCGCGCCCGGCCGGCCGGGTACGCCGGGCTGCGGGGTGTCGCCGCCACAGGTGGCGCCGTTCAGCGTGCAGCCGGTGACGCCGGGGAAGGTGCCCGGAACGCCGTTGAAGCCGAAGCTCACGCTCGCGCCGGCGGCCAGCGCCGGCGCCCAGCTCGGGTCGGTGAAGGTGTAGTGCTGGCCGCTCCTGGTCATGACCGCGTCCCACGCGGACGGGATCGAGAAGCCGGACGGGACGTCGAACTGGACGTTCCAGCCGTCCATGGCCGTGGACGTGCCGTTGGTGACGGTGACCTTGCCCTCGAAACCGGAGCCCCAGTCGGCGACCTTGACGAAGGCCGCCGTGGCCGACGCCGCCTGGGCCGGGGGTGCGAGGAGACTCAGCGCGAAGGTCGTGAGTGCCAAGAGGATCGCGCGGTGTTTCACGGGCTCTTCCTTTGCGGGGTGGCGTGCCGCACGGCTCGTGCCGGGGGGTGAGAGCGCGAGCCGTGCGGCACGGGGCTCATGGAGGTGCTCACGGGCCTCGGGGGTACGCGCGGTCGGTGTCCTTGCGATGGCTGTAAGGTTCTGTCCGGACGAAGATTACTTTTAGGAAAGTTTCCTAAGAGTTGTCGCGATCGTAGCTTTGACACTCCCCGCTTACAAGACCCAATCGGCGCGCACCCCGGCCCCACCCGGTGGCACACCGGCCGCGCGCGCGGACGGCACCCCGCCACGCGGTTCCTGTGGCGTGGCGGGGTGCCGTCGTGCGGGCGTCTGCCGCTGCTGGGGTCGGCTACTGCTGCTGGGTGATCCGTACGTCGTCGACCGCGGCCTCGACCAGGGAGGCGCCCGAGGCGTCGGCGGCGTCGATCACGACGCGGACGGTCTGGCCCGCGAACGCGTTCAGGCTCGCGCTCGCCGAGGCCCACGAGCCGTTGCGGTTGGTCGCCGCGCCGGCCTGCTGGAACACCGTGGCCGTGGTGCCGCCCACGACGCGGACCCGGAGGTAGTCGGCGCTGGAGGCGTTCGAACCGTGCGCCAGATACCACGAGAAGGACAGGTTCAGCCCGGAGCCGGAAGGGAGCGTGATCGGCGGCGACTGGATCGTGGTGACGCCGCCGTCGAGGTCGAAGTCGCCGGCGGCGGCGCCCGCCAGGCGGCCGGTGACCAGGTCGTTCGTACCGCTGACCGTGGTGCCGAGCTGCTTGGCGCCGCTGGAGGTGGTGGCCTCGGGGTCGCCGCGCTCCCACGCGCCCGTGGTGGCGGTGTCGGTGCCGCCCGGGTTGACCGTCCAGCCGGTCGCGGTCTCGAACGTGTCGGAGTAGACGGTCACCGGCGGGTTGCCGGTGCCGCAGTACTGGGCCTCCTTGCCGATGATCCGGTAGACGCAGTCGGCGTACTCCAGGAAGCGCAGCACGGCCTCCCGGTTGCGGGTGGTCTGCGGGACGATCTGCTCGTCCGGCGGGTAGAAGCCGGGGTTCGAGCCGGTCGGGTACATCTCGAACGTGAAGCTGAAGATCTTGTAGACGCCCCACAGCCAGTCGTCGATCGTGCCGTCGGTGATGTAGAGGTCGCTGGCCTGCTGCGGGGTGTAGCCGTTGGTGCCGGCCATGTTCTGGCCGAGGCCGGCGTGCGCGTTCCGGTCGTCCTGGGTCAGGCCGGGCGCGGTGTCGTTGAAGGTGTAGCCGTAGGGCCACAGGACCAGCTCGCTGTAGGTGTGCCAGTCGATGTGCGCCTTGAGCTGCTGAACGCCGCCGACGACACGGCCGCGTACCCAGGTGGCGGCGTTCCTGACCTCGGGCGCCGACTCCGCGCTCGCGCCGCGGTACGTCTCGCTCGACGCCGAGCCGGACGAGCCGCCGCAGCAGCCCCAGTTGTAGGCCCAGTTGCGGTTCATGTCGGTGCCGACCGCCGAGGAGCCCGAGTTGGGCTGGCGGTTCTTGCGCCACGACCGGTACGTGCCGGACGCGATGTCGTACTCGCCGCCGTCCGGGTTCATGTCCGGCATGATCCAGATCTCGCGGGTGTTGACCAGGTTCGTGATCCTGGCGTCGGTGCCGTAGTTGTCGGCGAGCAGGTGCATGATGTACAGCGCCATCTCGACCGTCAGGTGCTCGCGGGCGTGCTGGTGGGCGGTGAAGAGCACCTCGGGCTCGGCCTCGTCGGCGCCCACGTTGTCGCTGATCTTGACCAGGCGCAGCGGGCGGCCCTCGTACGACGTTCCGTACGTCGTCTGGCTGACGATGGTCGGGTGGGCCGCGACCAGGGCGTTGATGTCCGCGGTCATTTCGGCGAAGTTGTGGTAGGCGGAGTCCGCCGGCGGGAAGTCAAACGTCCCGGCGGCGGACGGGGGTGCCGGGCGCGGCACCTCCGCGACCCGGTAGCCGAGCCGCCTGATCGCCGACACCTCGGCCTCGGTGGCCGTGACCAGCACCGAGTCGGCGTTCACCTCCTCGATGGCCGCTCCGGTGGCGGCGACGGCGCTGCGTTGCCGGGCGTCGGCCGGACCATCCACGCGATACTGCTTGTTGGGCGGCGGCTCGGCCGAGGCGCCCGCTCCTGTCATGCCGGTGAGGCTGATCAGGCTGAGGGCGGCCAGCAGGATGACTAAACGGCGTTTCACCTCGTCCTCCTCAGGCGCTCGGGATGATGTTGAGGGTGTTGACCGGCGCCTGGACCGAGAGTGAAGACGCGACGAACCGCGGGGAAGGCCCAAATTTCAGGACAGGAGGACGAGGGTCGACTCCAGCGGTTTCCGTACCAGGTCGGGGACCTCGGCGTCGGGCGCGGCGTACCCGACGGGGAAGAGGATGTACGGCCGCTCGTTGGCCGGGCGGCGGCAGATCTCGCCGAGGAAGGCCATCGGGTTCGGCGTGTGGGTGAGCGTGGCCAGGCCCATGGCGTGCAGGGCGGTGATGAACAGGCCGCAGGCGATGCCGACGCTCTCGTTGACGTAGTAGTTCCTGACCTTGCCGCCGCCGGGAGCGAGTCCGTACTTCTCGGCGAAGCACACCACCAGCCACGGCGCCACTTCGAGATACCCCTTGTCCGAGGTCGTCTCCAGCGGCGCCAGCGCCTCCCGCCACTCCGGCGGCAGCCGGCCGCCCTCGTAGTTCTGCCGCTCCTCCGCCTCGGCGGCCTCGCGAACGCGCTTCTTGGTCGCGGGGTCGCCGATCGCCACGAAGGTCCACGGCTGCCGGTGCGCCCCCGACGGCGCGGTGCCGGCGGCCCGCACGGCCAGCTCCACGCACCGGTACGGCACCGGCTCCGGACTGAACGCGCGCACGCTGCGGCGCCGGTCGACCAGCCGGTGGAACTCCTCGCCGCGCCTGATCATCTCGCTGGGGTCGTAACGGTCGGGCCGGTAGGGGACGAAGGGATGCCGGTGCTCCATAAGATCGAAGTGTCGGCCCCGGCGGCCGATCACACAACAGGCACCCACCGGCCGCTCAGGCCTGAACCAGGGTCACCACCCCCGCGACCACCAGGGCCGCCGCCCACATCCGGTCCACGTTGAACCAGGCCCGCCGCAGCATCGCCAGCCCCGCCACCCTGTAGACGATCACGGCGACCGTCCCGGCCACCAGGAACATGGCCAGGGTGTGGTACGCCGCCACGGCCAGCCCCCCGGACACGGCGGGCCCGAGGTGCCCGGCGTGCCCGTCCCGCCCTTCGGCGGTCAGGCCGGTGAACACCGGCAGGAGCATCAGCCCGGCCCCGTGCGCCGACGACATCAGGAACGACCACGCCGCCAGCTGCCAGAGCGACAGCCGCATCCCCACCCATCGGAAGTGCCGCGACGACAGCAGCCGCCACAGTCCGAACCCGACCAGCGCCACCCCGCCGGCCACCGCCAGCACCGTCCCGGCCACCAGGGAGCCGGTGACGGCCACGGCCAGCGCCACCGCGGCCACCGACGCCAGGTGGCCGGCCGCGATGGCGGGAATCGACTGCAGCAGCCGGTCGAGGCTGCGCTCCTGCAGGCCGCGGGCCACCGCGAAGAGCCAGCCCATGGCCGGATTGAGACCGTGGAAGGCCCCGAGCAGGAGCACCGCGGCGAGAGTCGGCCCGCCGCCCGCACCGGAGATCACGGGAAGCAGTACGAGTCGGACGAGGCGTCGCCGCCCTGGAGCCGGACCTGGTGGGGGCGCAGGCCGCGGAAGGCGTCGCCGTGCGGGAAGAAGCGGGGGTCGAAGGTGAACGATCCGGCGTCGATCCTGGCCATCCAGGCGCCCACGCCGTCCGGGTAGAACTGGTCGTCCCAGGAGCCGTACAGGGAGTTGGTGAGGTAGACGCGGCGGCCGTCGCGGCTGACCTCGACCATCTGCGGGCCGCCGCGCAGCGCCAGGCCGGGCTCGGCCGGGTGCGGCTCCTGCCGGACGATGCCGCCGGCGCGCAGCGAGCCCAGCTCGACCGGCCGCCGCGGGTCGGAGACGTCGTACTGCTTGATCTCGCCGGTGCCCCAGCAGGAGACGTAGAGGCGCTGGTCGTCCACGGACAGCGCGAGGTCGGTCACCAGCGGCGGCACCGCGCCGAAGGGCTTGAGCACCGGCGGGAGCAGGTCGGGGTCGGCGGGCTCGGCCGGGATGGAGATGACCTTGCGGGCCTGCCAGCGGCCGTCCTCGTGGAACCACGTCCACACCGAGGCCGACAGGTCCTCGACGCTGACGACGACGCCGGCGAAGCCGTACAGCCGGGTCGGGTCGTGGGCGGGGCGCAGCTCAAGCGCCATCTGGTGCTGGTCGCCGAGGTCGACCTCCTGGACGTGGGCCCGCTTGCGCAGGTCCCAGAAGTGCAGCTTGTGGCCGTACTTCCGGCCGAGGAGCAGCTCCCCCACCACGCCGTCCTCGACCATCGACGGCGTGCCCCACTCCGAGGACACCAGCACGTCGTGGTTGATGTGCCACCAGAAGTCGTAGGCGAGATACTGCGGCCCGCGGTCCAGCTCCCACTGGCCGGTCACCTCGAACGTGGTGTGGTCGAGCACCGCGATGCCGCCGGGGCCGTCCCGCCCGTCCGCGCCGCCGAGGGCGGAGACGTACAGGCCGTCGGGGCCGCAGTGCACGGTGTGCGGGCGGGAGTAGCCGGCGCGGCGGGCCAGTTCCTCCGGTTCGATGACCTTGACGAGCTCCGGGCTGATCAGGCCCTTGGTGTCGTAGATGTGGATGCGCGAGGACCTCAGCCCCGGCACGACGAGGTAACGCCGCTCGACGTGCGGGTGGGGCGCGTTCGGGCACAGCGCGCTGCTGCAGGCGTTCCAGCCGAAGTGGTGCAGCTCGTCGCCGGTGTTGGGCAGGTCGGTCCAGCCGGCCACCGTGCCGTAGCCGGGCGAGTCGGAATCGACGTCGATGACGGCCAGGGCGTCGGGCCGCCGGGCCGCGCGGTCGAAGGCGGCGACGTACGCCAGCCGCTCGGGCGGCGCGCCGGCCGCGTCACTCGGTGAGGGGTAGAAGGAGGGATCGGGAGTCCAGCGTGTCATTATCCCAGATATAGCCCGATTCCCGACACCGTCAATAGGTAATAGGTGACGGACCTCCGGAGAAGTCGTCCGGTCACCGGCGCGCCCGGATCGTGACGCGGGCGGCACGGCCGTGCGCGGCACGCGCGATCCGCGGTTCGCCCAGGTCGCCACCTTCTACGGCCGGTGAGCGGGACTGTTTGGTACACATGGTCCATGTTCTTCGGCATCACCGATTTCTGGGGTTACGCGATCGGCGCCCTCCTGATCATCCTCCTGCCGGGCCCGAACTCCCTCTACGTCCTCAGCTTCGCCGCCCGGCACGGCGTCGGCCCCGGCTACCGAGCCGCCGCGGGCGTCTTCGTCGGCGACACCGTGCTGATGGTCCTGGCCGCCGCCGGCGCCGCGTCGCTGCTGCGCTCCAACCCGGTGCTGTTCACGGCCGTGAAGTACGCCGGCGCCGCCTACCTGGCGTGGGTCGGCGTCCAGATGATCAGGGGCGCCTGGCGGTCCCGGCGGGCCGGGGCGGCGGCGGCCGCGCCCGCGCCGGTCACGGAGCCGCAGCCGCGGCCGTTCCGCAAGGCGCTGACGATCAGCCTGATCAACCCGAAGGCCATCCTGTTCTTCGTCTCGTTCTTCGTGCAGTTCGTGCACCCGGAGTACGCGACCCCGGCGCTGTCGTTCCTGATCCTCGGCACCGTGATCCAGGTCTTCAGCCTGCTCTACCTGACGGCGCTGATCTTCGGCGGGACGTTCCTGTCCGCCCAGTTCCGCCGCCACAACCGGCTCGGCGCCGGCCTGACCT
>DASUCK010000177.1:0-6917 GCA_036276095.1 Nonomuraea sp.
GTCTCGGGAGCTTCGGCCGCCTCGGCGGCTTCGGCGCCGGAGTGGTCCAGCTCGTGCGGTACTTCGGCGGCGAGCGGCACTGGAGCACGACCGGTCCCGCCCCCGGCGCGAGCTACCGGGTGGAGGGCAAGGTGCCGATCCTGGCCGAGAGCCGTCCGGGTACGCTGGCGATCTACGGTTGCCTGGCCGCGCAGGCGCCGCTCGACCAGTTCCTGT
The DNA here is from genome assembly GCA_036276095.1 of Nonomuraea sp. Lineage (GTDB taxonomy): Bacteria > Actinomycetota > Actinomycetes > Streptosporangiales > Streptosporangiaceae > Nonomuraea. The sequence goes on from DASUCK010000177.1 coordinate 217, forward strand.
CCGCCGACCGGAACTGTGAGGGCACCCGGAACGTGTTCCTGCGGACCGAGGGATACGTGTACAAGCAGGCCGCGCCCGGCAGGAAGGCCATCTACCGGTGCTATGTCGTGGCCCACAAGAGCCATTTCTTCTCCGTGAAGCCGAACTGCGAGTCGACGCCGGGCAACCCGGTACGGGCGGAGTTCAGGATCGGCTACACCGCGTCCTGACGACGGTGCGGGGGTTGGTAAGTCGTCGGCGGGGCCATGCTCCGCCGATGTCGTTGAGCAGGGTATGCAAGGGCGCGACGCCAAGGGGGAGACGAACATGAAGAACATGACGGGCGAGATGTGGCTGCAGCACACCCATCTCGACAAGCTGTACGGCCACCTGCCCGGCCTGGCCGAGAACCTGCCGGCGATCTTCGGGCTGAGCCGCGAGGAGTACCAGGACATCATCGCCCGGTACGACGCCCGCGCCCGCGGGGCCGCGGAGGGCCTGCTCGCCGACGAGGAGTTCGCGGCCCGCGTGGACGCCCTCCCCGTGCGGTCGGGGCAGACGATCCTCGCGGTGGGCGACAGCATCACCGACGACCTGCAGTCGTGGGCCGAGATCCTGCGCCATGTGCTCGACCCGCGCGGCGTGCGGGTGATCAACGGCGGCCTGTCGGCCCACACCACCACGATGGTGCTGCGGCGCTGGCCCGGCACGGTGACCGCGCTCCGTCCCGACTGGGTGATCTGCGGCCTGGGCGGCAACGACGTCACCCGCGTCGGCGCGGAGGCGGCCAAGACGCAGGTCAGCCTCGCCGAGAGCGTCGCCAACCTGCGCGAGCTGCGCCGCATCGGCGGCGCGGTCGAACGGTGGGTGTGGATGACGCCGGTGCCGGTCCTGGAGGAGCGGGTCGCCGGCACGCCCGCCTTCTCCTTCGGCCAGGCCACGTGGCGCAACGCCGACATCGTCGCGCTGGCCGCGGAAGTGAAGGGCTTCGCGGAGCCCGTCGTGGACCTCACCGCCACCTTCGGCGTCCCCGCCCGGCCGGACCTGCAGGGCGACGACGGCGTGCACCCGTCCATCGACGGGCAGGCGGCGATCGCCCGGTCCCTGGTGGAACGGCTGACGGAGGATCTGCCCCGTTGAGCCGGGGGCGGCGCGGCGGGGACGGACGGTCCTCTCCGCACGGGGCCGGGCCGGCCCGCCGCGCCGCCTCGCCGTCCGACCGCCGCCCGCCTCGCCATTCGAACGGTCGCGGCCCCGCCGGACTCGCTGACTCCCGAGTCGTGACGCCGGATGTGGTATGTAGGCCACAGGTGGGAGGCGAAGGGGATGGCGGCTGTGCGGTTCTCGGTGCTCGGGCCGATGGAGGCGACGCGCGACGGGGTGCGGGTGCCGATACCGGGCGGACGGATCCGGACACTTCTCGCAGCGCTCCTGCTACGGCCCAACCAGGTGGTCTCGGTGGACCAGCTGGTGGAGCGGATGTGGGGGGAGGAGCCTCCGCGAAACCCCCGCCGGGTGTTGCAGACCAACGTCGTACGCTTACGGAGGTCGCTCGACCTCGGCAAGGTGATCGCGACGGAGCCGGGAGGCTACGCCGCGCGTCTGGCGCCGGACCAGCTCGACCTGCTCACGTTCCAGCGGCTGCTCGGGGCGGCGGCCGGTACGCCGGGGCCGCTGGAGGAGGCGCGGCTGCTGCGGGCGGCCCTGGAGCTGTGGCGTGGGCCGGTGTGCGCCGGCGTCGAGTCCGACACCCTCCGCAAGGTCGACGTCCCGCCCCTGGTCGAGCAGCGCCTGCGGGCGCTGGAACGTCGGATCGACCTCGACGTGATGCTCGGCGGGGAGGCCGGGCTGGTCACGGAGCTGCGGGCGTTGACGGCCGAGCATCCGTTGCGGGAGCGGTTGTGGGCGCAGCTGATGACCATTCTGTTACGCACCGGACGGCACGCCGAGGCGCTTGAGGCCTACCACCGGGTCTCCCGCCTGCTCAGGGAGGGGCTCGGCGTCGATCCCGGCGCCGAGCTGCGCCGGCTCCATCAGGATGCCCTCATCGGGCGGCAGGAGCAGCCCGGGGGGCCGGTGCCGCATGAGGACCCGCTCGGCGCCGACCCTGCGGACCTGCCCGAGGAGGGCGAGCCGTCGCTGGCCGACCTGGTGCGGACGTGGCGGCAGCGAGCGCTGCTGACGCAGGAGCAGCTGGCGGTCCGGGCGGGGCTCAACGCCCGTACCATCCGCAGGCTGGAGTCCGGCGAGCTGCGGCGGCCGCGCAACGCGTCGGTCCGGCTGGTGGCGGCGGCGCTCGGGCTGGACGTGGCGGAGCTGTCGATCCTGACCCGCGCCGCCGGCGTGGCCCAGGACAACTCTCCCCTGGAGCAGGTGATACCGCGGCAGCTGCCCGCCGACGTGGCGGCGTTCGTCGGCCGGGCGAGGGAGCTCGCCGTCCTGGACGAGGCGGGCGACCGGGACACCGTGACGATCATGACCATCGACGGCATGGCGGGGGTCGGCAAGACCGCCCTGGCCGTGCACGCCGCGCACCGGCTGGCCCCGTACTTCCCCGACGGAAGCCTGTTCGTCGACCTCCACGGCCACACGGAGGGCATGGCCGCCGCGGACCCTTCCGGCACGCTCGCCCGCGTACTCGGCGTGCTCGGGGTGCCCGGCGAGTCGATCCCCCAGCACGCCGACGACCGGGCCGCGCTGTACCGGACCGTGCTGTCCGGCCGGAAGATGCTGATCGTGCTGGACAACGCCGCCGACGAGGCGCAGGTGCGGCCGTTGCTGCCGGGCGCGGGCGGCAGTCTCGTCCTGGTCACGAGCCGCAGGCGGCTGGTGGGCCTGGACGGCGTCCGTACGGTGACGGTCGACGTGCTGCCGCCGGCGGACGCGGTCGCGTTGTTCGCCCGCACGGTGGGGGACGACCGCCTGGCGGGCGCCTCGGCGGAGGAGCTGGCCGAGGTGGTGCGCCGGTGCGGGCTGCTGCCGCTGGCGATCCGCCTGGCCGCGGCCCGGTTGAAGGCCCACCCGGCGTGGACCGTGGGCCACCTGCTGGAGCGGCTGGATGAGCACGATCAGCGGTTGCGCGAGTTGCACGGCGGGCAGCGCAGCGTCGCCGTCGCCCTCGACCTGTCGTACGCGGGGCTCGACGCCGCCGAACGACGCGCCTACCGCCTGCTGGGGCTCCACCCGGGCGTCGACGTCGCGCCCGACGCCGCCGCGGCGCTGCTGGACACCACCCCGGCGGCCGCCGCGGCGCTGCTGGACCGGTTGCTGGAGATCCACCTCCTGCAGGAGCCGGCGCCGGGCCGCTACCGTTTCCACAACCTGGTCCGCGCCCACGCCATCGCCGCGGCCACCGGCCAGGAGCCGGCGGACGACCGCGGCGCCGCGCTGGCCCGCCTGCTCGACCACTACAGCCGGTCGGCATCGGCGGCGATGGACATCCTCTACCCGTACGAGGCCGACACGCGGCCGCGCGTGTCACCGGGTGCGGCGGCGGCGCCCGCGATCGCCGACGCCGGCGGATGGCTGGAGGCGGAGCTGCCCAACCTGCTCGCGCTCGCCCGCTACGCCGCCGAGCACGGCTTTCCCGAGCACGTCCGGCACCTGTCGGCCACCCTTCACCGGTGCCTGCGCACCCGCGGCCGCTACGCCGACGCCGGGGGTCTGCACCTGCGGGCGCTGTCCAGTGCCCGCGCCGACGACGACCGCGAGGGCGAGATGGAGGCGCTCATCAGCCTCGCCGAGATCCACACGCTGCAGGGCCGGCACCAGGCGGCCGCCGCGGACGCCACCCGCGCCGCGGACCTCGCCCGCGCCGCCGGCCACCGGTCCGGGGAGCTGCGGGCGCTGGTCGGGCTCGGCTTCGTCCACCTGGAACGGGTCGAGCTGAAGCAGGCCGTCCACTGCTACACGCGGGCCCTGGAGATAGCCCGCGCGATCGGCCACCGTACCGGCGAGCTGGACGCGCTGATCGGCTGCGGCCACGCCCATCGCGTGTTGGGCCGCCACCAACCGGCCATCGACCACCTGACCAGGGCTCTCGACCTGGCGCGTACGATCGGCCACCACACCGGCGAGTCGCGGGCGCTGATCGGCCTCGGTTACCTCCACCTCAAACCGGAGAAGACCGGCCCGGCCGCCGTCTACTTCACGCGGGCGCTGGCCCTGGCCCGCGACACGGGGTACCGGGTCGGCGAGCTGAGCAGCCTCACCGCGCTCGGCGACCTGCACCACATGCAAGGGCGGCACGAGCAGGCCCGCGCCTGCTTCCAGCAGATCGCCGATCTCGCCCGCCGGATCGGCAACCGCAACTGGCAGTACGAAGCCGTGCAGAGCATGGGCCGCCTGCACCACGACTCCGGCGACTACGACCGGGCGCTCGACCACCACAGGCAGGCACTCGCCCTGGCCGCCGACCTCGACCAGCCCGCCGACCAGGCGCGCGCCCACGACGGACTCGCCCGCGCCCACGCCGCGCTCGGCCGGCCCGATCCGGCCCGCCACCACTGGCACCAGGCACTGATCATCCTGACCTCGCTCGGCATCGACGAGACCGAGGAAAGAGGGGTCGACGTCACGACCATCCGAGGCCGGCTCGGCAGCCTCGCACCGGCGAACCCGCCGGAGCCCACGGAGCCGTAGGTCTCGGCCGACCTGCGTCCGGCTGCCCGGCGGCCCCGGACGTCATGATGGCCGACACCGAACCGGTCGCGTCCCATAAGTAATGTTGATGCATGTTGAACCTCACCCACCTTCGGGTGCTGGAGGCCGTCGCCCGCCACGGGTCGGTGACCGAGGCGGCCAAGGAGCTCCACTACTCCCAGCCGTCGGTGAGCCACCACCTCGGGCGGCTGGAGGCCTCGACCGGGGCCAGACTCATCCAGCGGGTGGGCCGCGGCATCCGGCTCACCCCCGAGGGCGAGCTCCTCGCCCAGCGGGCCAGGGAGATCGTCGGGCGGGTCGACGCGGCCGCCGTCGAGCTGGCCGCCCAGCTCGGGCTCAGGTCCGGGCGGGTCCGGGTGGCCGGCTTCCAGACCGTGCTGAGCACGATCGTCCCCAAGGCGGCGGCCGAGCTGTCCGCGTCGTACCCGGGGATCGACCTGAACCTGGTCGACGAGCACCCCGTCGAGGCGCTGCGGATGCTGCGCGCCGGGCACGTCGACATCGCCCTGGTCTTCCGGCACGCCGACACCCCCGACGAGGAGGAGGGCTTCCGGCTGACCCACCTGCTGGACGACCCGCTCTACCTGATCAGCCTGGAGCCGGACCAGCGCCTGGCCGACCACCGCGACTCCACTTGGGTCGGCGGCTGCGAGCGCTGCCGCGCGGCGCTGATCGCCGCCTGCGGGCGTGCCGGATTCGTCCCGCGGATCGCGTACTCCAGTGACGACATGGTCGTGGTGCAGTCGCTCGTGGTGGCCGGCATGGGCGTCGCCACCCTGCCGGGGCTCGCGCTCCAAGCGCACCGCACGCCCGGCATCCACGCCTCCGAGATCCCGGGCAACGTCCGGCAGGTCTTCGCCGTCACGTACGGCGACCCGCCCGACCCGCCCGCGACCACCGCGCTGATCGAGATCCTGAAGGCGGTCACGTAGCGCCGTGGCGCGGGCGGGCGGCCGCGGGTGTCAGGGCCGCTCGACGTCCGCGAGGAAGTCGGCGAGGAGGCGGTTGACGTCGTTGGGGCGTTCGAGGTGCGGGGAGTGGCCGGCGCCCGCCAGGACGGTGACCCGGGCGTGGGCGGGGGCGCGCGAGGCGTGCGCGGGCGGGATGACCAGGTCGCGGTCACCCCACACGACCAGCGTCGGGAGGCCGAGCCGCGCCGCCTCCTCCACCAGCACGTGCCGCTGCCGCCCGCCGGGGAACAGCTCGCGGGACAGCAGCCGCAGCGCCGCGTCCACCCCGTCGAGCCGCTTGTACGCGAGCACGTCGTCCACGAGCCGCCGGGTGACCGCCGCCGGGCTCCCGAACAGTAACCGCAGCACCGGAGTGAGGTCTCGGCGGCCGACGGCGCCGGCCAGGCCGTCGAGGTAGCAGGCGTTGATCTCCGCGCCGAAGCCCGCGGTCGCGATCAGGGAGAGCGACGCGACCCGCGCCGGGTCGCGCAGCGCCGCCGCCATCGCCACCAGCCCGCCCATGGAGTGGCCCACCAGGTGCGCCCGGTCGATCCGGTGCGCCGCGAGGAAGCCGAGGAGCGTGCCCACCAGGGAGTCGAGGTCGCCCGGCGCCACGCTCTTGGCCGAGCCGCCGTGCCCCGGCAGGTCGAGTGCGTGGACCCGGTGGCGCCCGGCCAGCGCGGGCAGGGTGAACAGCCAGGTGCCGAGGTCGCCGCCGAAGCCGTGCAGGAGGACGACCGGCTCGCCGCGGTCGCCCTGGCGGGTGTACCGGATGGCCCGGCCGCCCACCTCGACGGTCTCCGCGCCGGCCTCCTCGGGGGCGTAGGACGCCTGGAACCCCGCCACGAACCGGTCGATCTCCTCCTCCGGCACCGACGGCCCGGCGACCACGGCGAGCAGCCCGCCGACCGGCACCCACGCGCCCTTCTCGGCCAGGCGGCGCCGGAGCACCCCGTTCGCCGGTGACACCAGCACGCCGCTGACCTTCTCGGTCTCGATCTCGACCAGGTCGTCACCGGCCGCGACCTCGTCGCCCACCTCGGCGATCCAGCCGTTGATCTGTCCCTTGGTCATCGACAGGCCCCACCTGGGCATGCCGACCGGCCGCAC
>DASUCK010000178.1:0-15356 GCA_036276095.1 Nonomuraea sp.
ACGGGATGGTTGCGAGCGTCGACGTAGTGCTTGGCCGCGCCCAAGGCCTCGACCGGGTCGCCGGTGGAGGCGGCCACCGCGGCGGCGACCTGCGCGGTGATGCGCGCGCACTCGGAGGCGTCGGCGTGGTCGCCGTCCCCGTCGGCGACGGCGATCGTGATGGCCGGACCGCCGTCGAAGATGTGCAGGTGGTCGGCGTTGCGGGAGCGGCCGCCGGGGACGCTGTCGTAGTAGAGCATGGCCAGTTCACCCGGCGGGCTGTACTGTTCGTGTTCCGGTCTGGAACCGGGGTCATCCGCGCGGCGAGCACATGATCACCAGGACTCCGGCCAGGCAGACCAGCGCGCCGATGACGTCCCAGCGATCGGGCCGGAGCCCGTCGACGACCATGCCCCAGGCCAGCGACCCGGCGACGAACACCCCGCCGTAGGCGGCCAGGGATGCGGCCGACGTTCGCATCCGGCTGAAGCGTGGCGACGAACCCGTACAACCCCAGGGCGATCACGCCGGCGCCGATCCAGGCCAGGCCGCGCTGCTCGCGCACGCCTTGCCAGATCAGCCACGCGCCGCCGATCTCGGCGAGCCCGGCCAGGGCGAACAACAGCAGGGAAGGACGATCGTCATAGCGGGTGGTACAGCGCATCCCGCACGCCGCCCGACCAACGGGTGCCCGGCGGGATCGCTGCAGGAGGTGGTGCGATGGGGCTGGTGCTCAGCATCCGCATCCTCCGCCGCAGCCGCAGCTTCCGGCCCCACGGATCGGCGGCGCGAGGAGCGCCGGTGCAGCCGCCACATGCCCGCCGCGGTGGCGATCAGCACACCGGCGATGGCCAGCAAGGCTTCTTCGGCCAGCGCGGCTCCAACTCCGGTGAGCAGCCCCGCCCCGATCAGCCAGCGGCAGCGCGCAGCAGGCCGCGCGCGCCAGCACCACTGGTGCAGCCCGCAGAAGTTCCTTGTGGGTCGTGGGCTGTGCTGATGATCACGTGGTGTAACCGGCGAGGTGTATGATGGCGGCGGTATCGAATGCCTCAGTGGGGTGGCCGGTGTCCCGGCCAGTGGTGAGCCGGCTGGGTACGTAGGTTTCGGTGGCCGGGTCGTAGATCGCGAATCCCCAGTCTTCATCGTCGCCGAGGTATTCGATCCGGCAGAGTTTGATCTGTTCGTTCATGCCGGGAAGGAAACCGTCCCAGCCGATCAGGTAGCCGAACGATCCGCGCCAGGTGATGGTCACGTCTTCTAGCCTCGGCCTGTGCTGGGTGCCATGGTGATTGACGATGTATCCGATGCGCTCTTTGAGGCGGTTGGGCGGGACGGGCATGTTCACAGTGTCGCCGACGCCGGTGCCCGGGCCTGGGTGACAGGCTGGGGCGGCAGTGCCGATCTCCCACGTTTTCGTGCTGTATGCCGCCACCCTCCCATCACATTGTTGATTAAGGGAAGTCGGCGTCATAGCAGCTCCCGTCAGCGCGGACCGGATCGTGCTGAACAGCGAACGACGGCGTCAGCTGGAAGGGATCGTGTCCCGGCTGACGAGCCCGCAGCGCCTGGTGCGCCGGGCGAGGATCGTGCTGCTGGCCTCCGAAGGGTGGCCGAACACCAAGATCGCCGCTGAGCTGGGCTGTAGCGTGGCCACGGTGAGCACCTGGCGGGGCCGGTATGCCGCCCGGGGCATCGACGGGCTGTTCGATGCGCCCCGGTCGGGCCGGCCCGAGGTGCACGGGCCGAGTGTGCGGCTGGCCGTGGTGGCGATCGCCACCACGATCCCGCCCGAGGGAACCTCGGTGTGGTCACACCAGATGATCGCCGATCATCTGGCCCGGCGGGGCCTGGTGATCTCCCCGGCCTCGGCCGGCCGGATCCTGGCCGAGGCGAAGTCCGCCCACACATGGAGCGAGGGGCACACCAACGCCGAACTCCTCGCCGCGGTGGATGTCCTTGAAGTACGAGCTCAGGTGAGAGGCTCTGCCCGATCGAGGCCAGGTGCCGAAGCGTCCCGGGTCATCCACCGATTACCGACTGGACGAATAACCCGCACCGGCGCGTAGAGGAGGGGCTCATGCAGGGCTGGCCGTTCGTGGGGCGGGACGAAGAGCTGGACACGATGCGGTCGTGCCTGCGGCGGGGCGAGGTGAAGGGCGTAGTGATCTCGGGCGAGGCGGGCATCGGCAAGACTCGGCTGGCCCGAGAAATGCTGGCGCTGGCGAAGGGATATCGCACCGAGTGGGTGGCGGCGACGGGTTCGCTGGCCGTGATCCCGTTCGGCGCGGTGGCCGGGCTGCTTCCGGCCGGTGAGATCCCCGAAGCCCATGGCTTGCCGGTGCTGTCGGCGGCTGCTGCGCGGCTACGGAAGTACGGACCGGCTCAGCGCGTGGTCATCGGCGTCGACGATGCGCACCTGCTCGATCCGGGATCAGCGGCGCTGATCGGCCATCTCTTGGGTCAGGGCCTGGCTTTCGTGGTGGCGACCTGCCGCGCAGGCGCGCCCGTACCCGACACGATCACGATGTTGTGGAAGGACGGCCAGGCCCCGTGGCTCGACCTCGGAGGCCTGCCGGCGGCTGCTGTGGACCGGCTCCTCGACCACACCCTTGACGGCGACATCGACGGCGTCACCCGGCGCCGACTGCGCGACCTCGCCGCAGGCAACCCTCTGGCACTGCGCGAACTGCTGTCGACAGCCGTCTCCGGCCACACCCTGTGCCAGAGCCACGGCGTGTGGCACCTCGCTGGCGACTACCGCCCCCATGGCGCCATCCAGCAGTTGCTCGCCGATCGCCTGCGCCCACTCGGCCCGAACAGCCCGGTGATGCTGGAGTTGCTGGCCTGTGGGGAGCCGCTCCCGCTGGCGCTGCTCGCACAGCTGGTGGATCCGGCGTCGATCGACGAAGCCGAGGCACACGGTCTGGCCGTCTCCGAACGCGTGGGCGACCGCATTCAGGTACGGCTCGCGCATCCGCTCTACAGTGAGGTTCTGCGCGCCCGATTATCGCCCGGCCGTGCCCGGCAGCTGTGGTGGCGGCTCGCGGGCGCGCTGCTGGGCACCCCACTGCGCCGCCGCGACGACCTGTTGCGGGCCGCGCTCTGGCAGGTCGAAGGTGGCGCGGTGGTGCGCGCGGACATCGTCCGTACCGCCGCCCGCCAAGCCGTCAACCGCGCAGATCTCGCCCTTGCCGAACGGCTCGCCCGAGCCGCCCGGGACGCCGAACCGTCCTTGCACGCCGACGCGTTGCTGGCCGAGGTGCTCGAATACCGCGGCCGCAGCGCCGAGGCAGCGGCCGTACTGCCGGAAGAGCCCCCGCCCGGCGACCAATTGCTGCCCTGGGCCCTCGCCCGCGCCGAAACCATGTACTGGGGCAACGGCGACGCCCCCGCTGCCGAGCAGACGCTGGATCTCCTGCTCGGCCGGTCCGGGGAAGATCTGGCCGAGGGAATCCGCTCGTGGATCTTGCTGTTCGACGGGCGTTGCGCGGCCGCTCTGGACATTGCCGACCGGCTGCTGGCCTCGCACTCGATGAATGCGCAGGCAGCCATCTGGGCGGCTGCGGCGGCCACTGCGGGCGCGGGGTTCCTCGGGCGGGCCGCAGATGCCACCGACTACTACGAGCGCGGGCTGGCCCTGGCCGAAGCACACCACGCCGAGTTGCCCTGGGGCATGGTCCAACTCGGCATCGCCCGGTCCCTTGCGTACCTGGCAATGGGCGAGTTGGACGCGGCCTGGAACGTCGCCGACGAGGGATACCGGCAGGTGCTGGCCGGACAGAGCCCGATGATGTCGGCCGGACATATCGGTTTCCGCGGGCTCACCGAACAGGCTCAAGGCAGACCGGCCAGCGCCGACCGATCCCTGAGAGAAGCAATCAACGCGCTGGATGGCCGCGACACCCTCCGGCTCACCCACCTCTTCCTGGCCGGACTGGCCGCAGCCACCGCCCTGGGGGGTGCGGCGGACGACGCGCGCACCTGGATGGACCGCGCTGACCAGACCGGCAACGAGGCCAACCGGCTCTTCGCACCCTGGATCGTGCTCTGCAACGCCTGGACGCTGGCGGCGGAAGGCCGGCTCTCCGACGCGATGACCGCCGCGCGGTACGCGGCCGACCTGGCCCGCAGCATCGGACTTCCCGGCGTCGAGGCGATGGCCCGCTACGACGTGCTACGCCTCGGCGGCAAGGGCGAATGCCACCGGCTCCACGAACTCGACACGGCCCTCGGCACCCCGTTGAGTCACGCGCTGGCGAGCGGTGCCAGCGGGCTCGAACACGCCGACGGCCAGGCGCTCTCGGCCGCCACCGATGCCCTCGCTCGGCTCGGTCAGCACCTGCTCGCCGCCGAGACCGCGACCCGCGCGGTCCGCGCCTACCGCCATTCCGGTCTGGCCGGCAAGGTGGCCATGGCGCTGGAGCGGGCCGCTGCGTTGCGCGCACGCTGCGAAGGCGCCGTCACCCCTTTGCTCAATCACGAGCACGTCACCGCCGTGCTCACTCGGCGCGAGCGAGAAGTGGCCCTGCTGGCCGTGCACCTCAGCAGCCGGACCATCGCCCAGCGTCTCGGACTGTCGGTGGCAACAGTGAACAACAATCTGGCCCGGGTGTACGGCAAGCTCGGCGTCGGTAACCGCGCTCAGCTCGCCGCCCTGCTCGATGCCACCCCTCCCTGACCCGTCCGGAGATGATCTTGTCCGATCCGCTGTGGATTCGTTGCTGGTGGTCGACACGCGCTGGATGTTCTGCCCGCCGTTCGGCGCCGTGGTAGTCGAACCAGGGGATGCGTTGGGGGAGGGTTTCGCGGTCGCGTCCCAGACCCACTGGTACTCCTGGGCCTCCCCGATCGCCACCACCGCCGAGAGCCCGGCTTGTTCGGCCGCCTCCAGGTAGGGGCGCATCACCTCGATCTTCCGATCGTCCTTGCCGAAGGCGATCATGGGAATGTCGTTGGCCCGGGCGTAGTCGCGTACCGCGGCGCGGAAGGCATTGCCGTTCTTGCCCAGTGCCGCCGGCGACGGGACCGGGAACCCGCGGTGGTGCAGGAATCCGACGACCTGCCCGCTGGTCTGCAGGGATGGCACGTAGCCGTTGAGGTAGAGCCGTTCGTTTCGACGCAGTCAACGTCGAGTACGACATGCCCATCAAGAATGTCCGTCAGCGTCACCGGACGAATCATGCCGATCGCCTACCGCAACCGTTCCTACGGTTGCGAGTGTCCACTCCCCCGAGCGATCAGGCCCGCCAGACCACGAACCTCGGCGGTCTGAGGCAAAGCCTCGTCAGGATTGGCCGGACTGTTTCTCTTCAGGAAGCGGCCCCCTGAAGATGGTGCAGAAGCCGCCTCGGCAGCGTCGTCCGGATGCTTGTTCATGCGACGACGGGCGATGGTTCTCCGCTTAGGATCATCCAAAGTCCCGAAGGGAGAAACCAACGCCCGTGTATGCGCGTACGACTGGAGGGCTGCGCGTCTCTGAGGCGGCAGGCAATACACTCCGAGGAAATGGAGTGTGCGGGTTGTTTCGCCGCCTACTCGAAATCAGCTCCCGCCAATGTACCTTGCCTTCCCGTCGTCATAGCACTCGAATATCCAGGTGTGGTACCCGGTGTCGATGACCACCACCTGGCCATTCGCTTCCCCCTCGCATATCGTGCTGGCGTGTGCGGTTCCGCCGGTCAGGCCGACCAGCATTGAGGCGCTCGCGATCGCGATGACTGCACCACCCACGATTCTTCGCATCAGCTGCTCCTTTCTGGCCGCCTTGACTAACACGTGATGTAACTGGGGCTGTAGCCGCTGGCTGCGGCGGTCAGACCTTCGCGGTTTCTGACGAATACGGAGCCGAATGCCTGGTTACGGCCAGGGAGGCACTGCACCGGCGGACTCTCTACCCCTCCGAAGTAGTCGTTGCTCTTCGAGCTATTTCGGGCAGTCTCGGGGCGCTCACTGCCTTGGTTGAGGAGAACTACTCGAGTTTGGATCTCAGCCAGGATTGCGTTGCATTCGACGTAGGTCTGGCCGGCGATCCTGCCGGTCGGATCGTACCGGAAGATGATCACGTCCCATATGCAGGTCTCGCCAGCATATGTGGTCGCGCTACCGGAGGGGGCGAAATGCAGTGTGCGGCGGGTGTGGGAGAGGATGGTGCGGTCACTGCGGTCGGGGTTGGGGTTGGTGCTGGCGCTGGCAGCGCTCGACGGCACCATAGGCAACGCCGCAGCGAGGCACTGTACTACGATGAGCGCGGCGATTCTGATTTTCACGATGGTTCATCCCCTTCATCGGTCTTACGCCATGTGACAGGTGATAGGCCAAGGCCAGGCGAGAGATTCGAAGCTATTGCGCTCGCCCCCTTTCCCTCTTGCCGCTGAACTCTGGGGTTCGAGCCAACGACGAGAGAATTTTGGCGGGTCACGATATCGATGAATTCAGTAAAGATCGTCGTCCTGCGTGCCGCAGTAGTCCTCGTAAGAGACCTGGACGCTGTAGGGGCCCACTCCACAGGCCCCGAGCGGCGGCGTGAGGTCGACCGTTCCGCCGGTGTTATTGTCGGTTCCGATCCAGGAGCCGACGGATGTGTCCACCCCGCCCCGGCTCCAGATGTCCACGCCCCCGTTCGCCCGGTAGAGGCGGACATAGCTGAAACCGTGCACCCGTGTGGGCCGAGAAACCGTGCCTACGCTTGCGGTCTTTTAACACCCTGCTTCTCACGGATGGTGCCGGTTCATTTCGATCCCCTCCTGCCATGTAAGCGACTGACGGCCAAACCTTATAATCCGACGAACCACCGCCGGTAGATCAGTGCGATTAATCAGATCACCCGCGTCGCGCCGGTGGAATAATCAGTTGATCCCCGGCTCTTGTTGCCATCAGCGCTACGTACGCCCAGCAGTACGTCACCGGCAGCGCGGTCTACGTGGCGTTGGCAGCGGCCATCGGCATCGGGGTGCGGCTCTTCCCCAGTGAGGGTCTGAGCTGAGCTTTTGTGGCCATGGCTGGTTGATCGGGGTGCCGCCTTCTACCGTGGGTGCAGGCGTGTAAGGGGGTGGTGACGGTGGGTTCGTTGCTGGAGGAACTGGCGCGGCGGGAGGCTGTGGCCCGGCAGCGGATCGGGGAGATCCGGGAGCAACTCATTGCTTTGGAGTCACGGTTGGAGGCCGAGCAGGGCCGGTTGTCACGGCTAGTGATCACGCGGGAGACCGTGGAGGAGATCTTGGGCGAGGCTGCCCAACGGGTCGATGAGCCCGCAGACGCCGCCGAGGTCGTCGATGTGGCCGACGTGGCCGTAACGATGCAGGTGTAGCCGTCGGCGATCGGGGTGGTGACGGTGCCGCCGTGGCAGGCGGGCATGACGGTGGCGGTGTTGCCGCGGGCATACCGGGACGCGGTGGAGATCATGGTTGATGCCGGAGGGCGTTGCGGGCCGGAAGCGCTCGACGCGGGATGGCCGATCGCGACCGGCGTGATCGAAGGCGCCTGCCGCCATCTGATCGCCGGCAGATTCGACCTGGCTGGAGCCGGATGGGGCCTGACCGGAGCCGAAGCGGTGTTGAAGCTCCGCGCCGTGACCGCCAACGGGCATCTCAACGACTACTGGAACTACCATCTCGCCCGGCAACACGACCGTGTCCACCACACCCGCTACCAGGACGGATATGCCCTCACAGCCTGACCGACAGGCTCGCGTCAGGAGAGCCACGCCCTTCCGGCTTGCGGGTCAATCGGGCAGCTTGGGCACTACCAGCCCCAACGCGGCAGCCAGGTCGATCGTCCTGCGGGGTGTTGAGCACTGCCTGGCCAGGCTGGTTTGGTCGAGTCGGCCGTTACGGGCTTGGAACAGGTATTGCGCGGCGGGATGCTGTCGCAGCTCGTTCGTGCTGAGATCATGGGCGAGGCGGTACGCGGCCTCTACCAAGGCAGGAAACGACGACTGCAGATCCGCAGCCCACTTTTCGACCGCTTCGAGCCAGCTCCGTGTGGCAGCGTCGGGCGCCGAGGAGAACCGCGCGATCGCCGCAGCCAGCTCTGACCAGGCGAAATCATGCCAAGGCTTGGTTTTCAGAATGGACAGCTGCCACTGACGCTTGGTGATCGACCAGTGATCCGCGTGCGCCTCTACCGAGTGCACCGTAAATCCCGGTACGCACAGCGCGGTCAGGTTCCAGCCGTGACAGGCACCGGTGTCAAGGCCGAAGATTCTGCCGTCACGGATCATCGGCTCACGCCCGGTAACATGATGGCCGAACACGACCGGCTTGGTATCGGTGTAGTGCTCGTACCAGTAGCTGTCCGGAAACAACGCGGTGAGCTCTCGTTCGCCGCTGGTGGAGCCGCAGAGGATCTCCTCTTTCTGGCCGGCCAGCGGAACTCCGGGCGCCATCGCGGCGTGGACCACACGGACATGCTCGTTCTCGAAGTAGTACGGCAGCGTCCGCATCCACTCGACCGTCTCGGCGTAGCGCTCGCCCAGTTGCAAGCGCGTGATCTCTTGCGCGTAGGAGAAGATTCCGCGCACGTGTTTGCGCTCGTGGTTGCCCATGACCACGAGCGAGTTCGGACGCTCCTGGAAGAACGTGACCACTTCGCCGGGCGCTGGACCGCGGTCGACCAGATCGCCGACGCTGACCAGCAGGTCGTCCGGGCGGAGGTCCACCTTCTCGAGCAGTTCGAGCAGTTCGTCGAAGCAACCGTGGATGTCGCCGATGATGACGGTACGGCTCACCCGCGAGAGCCTAGGTAGAAATCGGTCCCGCCGGCAAAGGGTTATCCGAGTGTGGCCGGGCAGCGGGATCGCCTCGATCGTCCTGCAGGAACTGCACGTTGGCGACGCCCGCCTGCTCGGCGTTGCGCCGGGCCAGTTCCACCATGGCGGGGCTGGCGTCCAGGCCGAAGACGGTGCCGTGCGGGCTGACGCGACGGGCGGACAGGAGCACGTCGATGCCACCACCAGAGCCCAGATCGAGCACCGTCTCACCGGCACGCAACTCGGCGACGGCGCACGGGTTGCCACACCCCAGGCTGGCTCGAAGCACACCGTCGGGGCGCGCGGCGGTGTCGTCGTAACTCGCCGGCCCGAAGCCGCCATCGGTGAAGGCGACGGGATCACAGTCGGCGATGCGCTGCCCGCTCAGCGCGCTGCGAGCCAGGGGCGGAGTAGGGGGTTGAGCAGCATGCGAACGAAAAGTCGCGTCAGCGGGCCGGGCCGAAGCGGTTTGGCGTGACATTCCGTTCCGGACTCATCTGGATGGCCTTCGGGGAGGATTCGACCGGATATTGGCGCTACGCCATCAGGGGCTTGCATTCGGTACCTAGGTACAGGTTTACCGTCGAGGTATGACACAGAACGTCGCCCCTGACCTGGGCTGGGCTCCCTCCGCCTGCACCCTGCCGACCGCCGAGCAGCCGCTGCGCGTGGCCGAATTCGACGCCTTGTTCACCGACGCGGTGCAGGGTCTGGCGCGGCCGGAGCGTACCCGGTTGCGCCTGGACCTCGTCTTCAGCCCGGACAACGCCGCCCTTGCCGCCGAACTGACGGCCAGGGAGAGCGGCTGCTGCTCCTTCTTCACCTTCACCCTGACCATCGCCGACGGCAGTCTGACGCTGGAGGGGACGGTGCCGCCCGAGCACGTCGAGGTGCTGGACGCGCTGGCCGAGCGCGCGGGCACCGCGGCCACCATCTGAGCGCGAGAGAGGAATGTGATGGACCGCATCACCCGCGAGGACCTGCTCGCCCTCATGGAGGCCGGGACCGTGCAGGTGGTGGAGGCGCTGTCCGCTGACGCCTTCGCCGCCGAGCACCTGCCCGGTGCCCGCAACGTGCCCGACCAGGTGTCGGCCGAGCTGGCCGCGCAGGTAGCACCTGACCGGGCGGCGCCGGTGGTCGTCTACTGCTCGGGCCCGTACTGCAACCGCTCCAAGATCGCCGCTGCCGCGTTCGCCCGGCTCGGCTACGCCGACGTGCGCGTCTATGCCGGAGGCAAGCAGGACTGGGCTGAGGCCGGGCTGGCCTTCGACGGCAGCCGCGCGAGCGCCGGGGTGGGGCGGCCAGCGTGAGACAGCACATCGAACTTCAGGACTCAGGCGGGCCGTACCTGCGCAGCGGGCAGGTGGCCGAGCAGGCCGGCGTCAACTTGCAGACGCTGCGCTACTACGAGCGCCGCGGACTGATCGCCGAACCGGCGCGCAGCCCCGGCGGGCACCGCGCCTACCCGCCCGAGACCGTCACCCTGCTGACGGTGATCAAAGCGGCGCAGCGGCTCGGGTTCACCCTGGAGGAGGTGGCCGAGCTGATCGACACCGGTCGACGCGGTCACCCTACCCCGGACCTGCGCGAGCGCGCCCAGGAAAAGATCGCCGAGGTGGACGCGCGGATCGCCGACCTGACCACCATCCGGAGCGCGCTCAGCGCTGTGGTCAGCGCCGGTTGCGACAGCCTGACCCACTGCACCTGCCCCGACTGCCCGCTGCCGTTTGCCGACCTGGCCACGAGCCGTACCCCCGAGGAGAACTGACCACAGTGAGCGCCCACCATGACCATCGCGCCCCCGCCGGGCCGGTCCCGGTGACCCTTTCTGCTCCCGGCCGACGGCCTGGAGCGTCGGGTGACCCGGACGTCGACGGGGGCGGGCCACCGCTAGGCAGCAAGGTCACCGCCGCCCTGGCCGTGCTGGCGCGCCCCGCCTGCTGCGCGCTGCTGGTGCTGATCGGCGCCGGACTGCTCACGGGCGCCGGCGCCGCGCTGGCCGAACAGACACTGCTGGCCGTGGCCGGGCTCCTGGTCGCCGCCGCGGCGGGCATGTGGTGGCTGCACCGCCGCCGCTCCTCGCGCGTGGTCGGCGGGTCCGCCGATGCCGGAAGCTGCGGATGCGGCGGGAACAGCTGCGGATGCTGAACACCGCCACGCTGCACCAGCCCCGGCAGCGACCCCGGCAGCCGGGCGAACGGCTCGCTGCCGGGATGCGTTGTACTACTTGCCATGACGATCGTCCGTTCGCTGGTGTTGTTCGCCTTGGCCGCGCTCGCCGAGATCGGCGGGGCGTGGCTGATCTGGCAAGGCGTGCGCGAGCAGCGCGGCCTGGCCTGGATCGGCGTCGGCGTCATCGCCCTGGGGTTGTACGGGTTCGTCGCCACGCTTCAGCCGGATGCGAACTTCGGCCGCATCCTGGCCGCCTACGGCGGGGTGTTCGTCGCCGGGTCGCTGGCCTGGGGCATGGTCGTCGACGGGTTCCGGCCCGATCGCTGGGACGTCATCGGCGCGCTGGTCTGCCTGGCCGGCGTTGCCGTGATCATGTACGCGCCGCGCGGCTGAGCCGCCTGCCGGAGTTTCGCAGAAATGGTCAGTTTTCTGCGAGAGGCGTACGGCCGCCGATGCGCGTCCGGTTTGTCCACGATCTTCGTTATCAGAACCTCTCGCAAAACCCTCCTCGCAGAACACGGCTCACGATAGGTTCTGCGACATCGGTGCGACGACGCTGCCCCTGCACGCTCGCGCGCGGCGGCGACGGCGTCGGGCAGACCGCTGGTGACGAACGTCCAGTCGAGGTCGGTGAGCCGCACCTTCGCCGGCGGCGTGCTCGTCACGACGACGAACGCGGGCTTGCCGACCTCACCGGCGCCATAACCGACCTCGTCGTTCCAGCCCTTCGGGCCGTCGACAACATCGAACAGCCGGCGCCCGAGGACGACGGCGCCCGAGCGGGCGGTCGCCTCGCGCATGATCCTGCGGTCGTCGGGGTCGTCGGAGAACGCCCAAGTGTGCACGGCCTCGCCGCCGATGCCCAGACCGTTGTCCGGGCCGGGATCGGGCCCCGGTGACGAAGCCGTCGGAACGACGTCTACGCCTGCCTGACCAGGCGGGCCGATGCGCTGTTCGAACTGACCGACGCGCTGTTGTGCGAGCCGGGGCCGGTGCGCTCACCGGTGGATCTGACCTTGTCGCCGGAGTACCGGCGCGGGCATGGCGCCTTGTACGGCGGACTCAACCACGGCCGGATCGACGCCGAACAGCTGCGCGAGGTGCTGGCCAGGCTGCCGTTACCGCGCTGGCCGGACGGGCGGATCGTGCTGGCGGTGGATGTGTCGCCGTGGCTGCGCTCAGACGCGCCCTGCTCGGCCGAGCGGCTGTTCTGCCACGTGTACGGCCGGACCAAGAGCGCCTCACAATTCATCCCCGGCTGGCCGTACTCATTCGTCGCGGCGCTGGAGATGGGCCGCACATCGTGGACGGCGCCGCTGGACATGGTGCGACTGGGGCCGGCCGACGACGCCACCGCGATCACCGCCACCCAGCTGCGTGGAGTCATCGAGCGGCTGATCGCCGCCGGGCCGTGGAGTAGCGGCGATCCGGACGTGCTCATCGTGACCGACGCCGGCTACGACAGCCGCCCGCCTGGCCTACGTCCTGCGCGACCTGCCTGTCGAACTGCTCGGGCGCATCCCTGCCTTGGTTGATGTACCGGTACAGCAGGTTCTGGCTGCTGGTATAGCCGCGTTCCTTGATCTCGACGAGCAACTGCTGAACGGAGACGGCGGGATCTTCGGCGCGGCGTTGCCGCAGGTGGTCACGACCGTCGTGTTGTCCTGCTGCCGGGTGGCCCGCGGTCGGGCCGGGGCGCGGCATGGCGGGGCGGCGGCCGGTTGGTGTCGCACCCTTCCGCCAGGATATCCTATTGCGAAGATACGCAATTTCTAAAGCACGCCTCCCTGGGAGGCGTCGCAGTCCGGGCAGGAGAAGGGAAAGGGGTGGCGTGAGCACGGCTTTTGCTGCCGCGGTCCGCGAGCGCGCCTGCCAGGCCTGGCAGGCGCTGCAGGCCGCCCATCGCGACGGCGACGTCTACGGGGGGCTGCTGGCCGAGGATGAATGGCACGACGTGCGCCGGCTGGCCCGTACTCACGGGGTGAGCCTCACCGCCGACCGGCCATGCGGGCCGGCTGGGGAGGAGGGCGCCTGATGTCGGTGCCGCTGTATGAGGCCAAGGCGGAGCTGTTTCGGCTGCTGGGCCATCCGGTGCGGATCCGGGTGCTGGAGCTGTTGCAGGACGGGCCCAGGCCGGTGCGGGAGCTGCTGGCCGCGATCGAGGTGGAGCCAGCCGGATTGTCGCAGCATCTGGCGGTGCTGCGCCGCTCGGAGCTGGTCAGCGCGCGCCGCGACGGCTCGACCGTGATCTATGCGCTGTCCGGCGGGGATGTGGCCGAGCTGTTGCGTGCGGCCCGCCAGTTGCTGGGTGCCAAGCTGTCCAGCCATCGTGAGCTGCTGCACGAGCTCCAAGCCGAGGCCGGCCATCGGTGAGTTCTCATGTCCGGGCGGGCTGGGCCCGCGTGCGCTCCCTCCTGCCCGCCCGCGCCGATCTGGCGGCGATGGGCCGTCATCCGCGCCGGGATCTGCTGGCCGGGCTGACGGTGGCGATCGTGGCGCTGCCGCTGGCGCTCGGCTTCGGCATCTCCTCCGGACTGGGTGCCGAGGCCGGGCTGGCCACCGCGGTGGTGGCCGGGGTGCTGGCCGCGTTGTTCGGCGGGTCGGCGCTGCAGGTCTCCGGCCCGACCGGGGCGATGACCGTGGTGTTGGTACCGATCATGCACGCGCACGGCGCCTCCGGCGTGCTGACGGTCGGGGTGCTGGCCGGGCTGCTGCTCCTCGCGCTGGCGCTGGCCCGCGCCGGCCGCTACATGGCGCTGGTGCCCGCGCCGGTGGTGGAGGGCTTCACCCTGGGGATCGCCTGCGTCATCGCCCTGCAGCAGGTGCCCGCCGCGCTCGGCGTGCCCGCCCCGGAAGGCGACAAGGTGCTGGCGGTGGCCTGGCAGGCCGCGGCGGACTTCGCCGCCGCTCCGGGCTGGGCCGCGCCGGTGATGGCGGTGACGGTGGCCGCGCTGATGCTGGCCGGGGTGCGCTGGCGGCCCGGCGTGCCGTTCTCGCTGCTGGCGGTGGCCGCCGCCACCGCGATCGCCGAACTGGCCGGTCTGCCGGTGACCCGCATCGAGGCGCTGCCCGCCGGGCTGGGCGCCCCGTCGCTGGCCTTCCTCGATGCGTCCACGCTGGCGTCGCTGCTGGCCCCCGCGGTCGCGGTCGCCGCGCTGGCCGCGCTGGAATCGCTGCTGTCGGCCGCCGTCGCCGACGGCATGAGCGTCCACCACAAACACGACCCGGACCGGGAGCTGTTCGGCCAGGGCCTGGCCAACCTGATCGCGCCCCTGTTCGGCGGCGTCCCGGCCACCGGCGCGATCGCCCGCACCGCGGTCAACGTGCGCTCCGGCGCCTCCTCCCGGCTGGCCGCCCTGGCCCACGCCGCCATCCTCGGCTTGATCATCTACACCGCCGCGGGCTTGGTCGCCCGTATCCCGCTGGCCGCGCTGGCCGGCGTGCTGCTGGCCACCGCCATCCGGATGGTCGAGGTCGGCTCGGTCACGGCGATGATGCGCTCCACCCGCTCCGACGCGCTCGTGCTGGCGCTGACCGCGATCGCCACCTTAGCCCTGGACCTGGTCGCCGCGGTCATCCTCGGCCTGATCGTGGCCGGCGCGCTCGCGTTGCGCGCCATCGCCCGCGACGTACGCCTGCGGGAGATGCCGTTGCGCCCCGACCTGCCCGGTGACCACAGCGACGAAGAACACGCCCTGCTGGCCGAGCACATCGTCGCCTACCGGCTGGACGGGCCGCTGTTCTTCGCCGCCGCCCACCGCTTCTTGCTGGAGCTGTCCAAGGTGGCCGACGTGTCGGTGGTCATCTTGCGCATGTCCCGTATCACCACCCTGGACGCCAGCGGCGCCCTGGTGCTCGGTGACGCCATCACCCGCCTGCAGCGGCGAGGCATCACCGTGCTGGTCTCCGGCATCCGCGACGGCCACCACCGGCCGCTGCACGCCCTCGGGGCGATCGCCCGCCTGGATGAGGCCGGGCAGGTGTTCGCCACCACCCCTGAGGCCATCAGCGCCGCCCGTGCCCATCTGGCCAGCACCGGCATCCTGCCTCCGCCCCCGGCGCCGCCTCCAGCCACGCCCCCCGGCAACCGCCCGATAGCCGCCAGATGACTGTCAGGTGGCCGGCAACACCTCCTGCGGCCGGCCGACCGGTCGCCGTGGCGGCACCGGACGACGGACAATGAGAAGCATGCGCGAGAACACCGAGCACGGCCCGGCCTGGACGTTCTTGACCCACCACGCCCGCGTGCTGGCGCGCGTCACCGCTGATGCGCACACGCCGCTGCGCGACATCGCCGAGGCGATCGGCATCACCGAGACAGCCGTCCAGCACATCGAGGACGACCTGTGCCAGGCCGTTTACCTGCGACAGGTCGGGCAAGACGGCTCCGTGTACTACGAACTCGGGCCCTGCCCCCGATGTGTGGACACCTTGAGTACCGGATGATGGTGATCCGGAG
>DASUCK010000179.1:0-19766 GCA_036276095.1 Nonomuraea sp.
ACCGACTCGGAGGTGTCGGTGACGTCGAGCACGATCTCCACGTACGGCACCAGCCACCGCCGCCCCCGGTCCTTCCGCAGGTCCCTGCGCAGCGGGATCCGGTGCGCCAGGTACGGCTCCACCGCCCGCACCGCCCGCTCCCGGTCGCGGTGCTGGGCCGGCAGCCCCAGGTGCACGGCCTGGGCGTCGAGGTCCGGGACGAACACCACGCCGTGCATCGCCAGCCGGTAGGCGAACTCGGTGTCCTCACCCCGCACGACCGTGGGGTCGAGCCCGCCCACCGCGTGGAAGACCTCCCTCGGCAGGGCGAACGTCGGCCCCGTGCACACGTGGTACGGGTTGCGGCTCCCGCGCAGCCCGTCGGTCCTGGCGATCGTCGCCTCCGTGGAGCTCGGCACGGCCTCGTCCAGCTTGACCAGCTCGCCCAGGTGACCAGCCCGGTAGACCTGATGCGGCGTGAGCGGCGGCGCGTCCACGAACTTCTTCATGCCGATCGAGACCAGGTAGTCGGTGACGTGGTGCCACCGGGCCAGCGCCTCGATGTGCTCGCGGCAGGCCACCATGTCGGAGTCGAGGCGCTGGATGATCTCCCCGTCGGCGGCCTTGGCGCCGGTGTTGACGGCGTTGGAGATGCCCCACCCGTCCCGTACGCGGACGACCCGGGTGTTGACGGGCCTGATCTCGGGCAGCCGGATCGGCGGCTCGCTGCCGTCGTCGACGACCAGGACCTCCATCAGCTGGTCCGGGTACGTCTGGGCCGCCAGCGCCGCCAGCGCCAGGTCGAGCTTGTCCTGACCGCCGTGCGCGGGTATCACCACGCTCACGGAGAGAGCGGGCGACCAGGCGCCGAGCGGCGGCGCGGGCACTGGTGAGTAGTCGTTCTGCCACAGAGCAGGACGCGCGTTCATGGTGTGAACCCCCTCCCGAGACCTTACCGGGAGATGCTGGAAATTTCCTGAATAGTGCCCCTGTCCAACGGCCGTCCCGAGGGGCGTCCGACGGATGGACACGGCTCCGCGCCGGTCGCCGGCACCCCGTACACTCGCTCCCAACACCGCAGGTAGGGAGTCATCATGAGCAGGTCGTGGCGTGGCCTCATCGAGGAATACCGCGAGCGTCTTCCCGTCACGCCGAAGACGCCCGTCGTCACGCTGCTGGAGGGCGGCACGCCCCTGGTTCCCGCCCAGCGCGTCTCGGCGCTCACGGGGTGCGACGTCTACCTGAAGGTCGAGGGGGCCAATCCGACCGGCAGCTTCAAAGACCGCGGCATGACCGTGGCCATCAGCAAGGCGGTCGAGGAGGGGGCCAAGGCGGTCATCTGCGCCTCCACCGGCAACACCTCGGCCTCGGCCGCCGCCTACGCGGTGCGCGCCGGGCTGACCTGCGCGGTGCTCGTGCCCCGGGGGAAGATCGCCATGGGCAAGCTGGCCCAGGCGCTCGTCCACGGCGCCACGCTGCTGCAGGTGGAGGGATCGTTCGACGACTGCCTGGAGATGACCCGCAAGCTGTCGTCCAACTACCCGATCGCGCTGGTCAACTCGGTCAACCCGTTCCGCCTGCAGGGTCAGAAGACGGCCGCGTTCGAGATCGTCGACACGCTGGGCGACGCCCCCGACATCCACTGCATCCCGGTGGGTAACGCGGGCAACATCTCGGCCTACTGGATGGGCTACCAAGAATATTTCGCCGACGGCGTAGCGAGCCGGCGGCCCCGCATGTTCGGCTTCCAGGCCAGCGGCGCGGCGCCGATCGTCCAGGGCGCGCCGGTGACCCGGCCCCACACGATCGCCACCGCCATCCGCATCGGCAACCCGGCGTCGTGGGCCCTCGCCACGGCCGCCCGCGACGAGTCCGGCGGGGCCATCCAGTCGGTGACCGACCGGCAGATCGCGGCGGCGTACAAACTGCTGGCGCAGGAGGAGGGCGTGTTCGTCGAGCTGGCCTCGGCGGCCAGCGTCGCCGGCCTGCTGCAGGCCCACGCCCATGGGCTGGTCACGCCGGGGCAGCGCATCGTCTGCACCGTCACCGGCAACGGCCTCAAAGACCCCGACTGGGCCATCTCGGGGGCCCCGGCGCCGGTGGTCATCCCCATCGACGTCCACGCCGCCGCGGCGGCGCTCAACCTCGCCTGACGGGGGCGGCGGGGAGTGAGGATCGAGGAGTGAATGAGGACCGTTGACATCCGCGTGCCGGCCACGTCGGCCAACCTGGGGCCGGGTTTCGACGCGCTGGGCCTGGCGCTGAGCCTCCACGACGAGGTCGAGGCCACGCTCACCGACGAGCCGGGCGTGCGCGTCGAGGTGACGGGCGAGGGCGCGGGGGAGGTCGACCGCGGCGAGGGGCACCTGGTGGTCAGGGCCATGCGCGCGGCGTTCGGCCGCATGGGGGTCCCGCAGCCGGACGGCATCCGCCTGCGTTGCCGTAACAACATCCCGCACGCCCGCGGCCTGGGGTCGTCCTCGGCGGCGGTGTGCGCCGGCATCTTGGCCGCGCGCGCCCTCGCCGGCGCCGCCCGGCCCTCCCGGGAGGCCGGCACGGCCGGGATCTCCGGCGCGGGCGGGTTCTCCGATGAGGCCGTGTTCGCGCTGGCCACCGAGATGGAGGGCCATCCCGACAACGTGGCGCCGTGCCTGGCCGGGGGCCTGACCGTGGCCTGGTCCGACCACACCGGGGCGCCGCGTATGGTGAAACTGGCTCCCGACGAGCGGGTCCGCCCCGTCGTCGTCGTTCCGTCGACGCGACTGGCCACGGAGACCGCGCGGGGGCTGCTGCCGAAGGACGTGCCCCACAAGGACGCCTCCTTCAACACCGGCAGGGCCGCGTTGCTGATCGCCGCGCTGACCCAGCGTCCGGAGCGGGAGCTGCTGCTCGCCGCCACAGAAGATCGACTCCATCAGCGTTACCGCGCGCCTGCGATGCCGGCCAGCGCGGATCTGGTAGAACGTCTCCGTGCAGTGGGCGTGCCCGCGGTCGTTTCGGGAGCGGGTCCCACGGTTCTTGCGTTTTCGACACCGGATACGCAGGATTTGATCGCGCCAGAAGTGGGTAATGACTGGCACATCCAGCAAATGGACGTCGACCCGGTTGGTGCGAACGTTCAGTTCCCCGAGACACGCTGATACCTCTTTAGACCTTCAGGGAATAGCCGTGTGCGCTGGTGATGTTAGGCTGGTAGCCGCACCAGATGCCCCCTTGGTGGGTGCGTGCTTGTCAGCCACACATCGCTGCATCATGCTTCACGTCGCGAGGCGTGGGCAGCGCGGCTGTCTCCCCGGAATCAGTCGCCTCCGGTTGGCCCACACCCGGTTGGCTCGGAAAGAGGCGGCGACGACGGGGACCTGCGCGTTCGAATCAACTCGACATCTGGTTGGCGACAGCAATCTGGGGGGTGTCAGCCACGCGCCACGGCCCATTGGCGGCGTGGACGAGCCCCTCCCCAAGAGTGGCGGCCGTCTCCAGCGACAGCCGAAGATCGCAAAGTGCACCCCGACCCGGTCTGTCCCGCCGGATCGCAAGCACCTCCGGGACGCCCGGCAGAAAAACACCGGCGCCCGACCCCTGGGAAGGACCTTTTAGTTGAGCGACACCACCGAACTCCTCTCCGACGCATCAGGCGCTGAGCCGGCGTCCGGCGACACCCCCACTCGCGCACCGGCCAAGGCGACCCGTGCGCGTCGCTCCGGCACCGGCCTGTCCGCCAAGGTGTTGCCCGAGCTGCAGAAGATCGCAGCTGAGCTGGGCATCAGCGGGACCGGGCGCATGCGGAAGAGCCAGCTCATCGCGGCCATCCAGGAGAAGCAGGGTGGCGGTGCCGGGGACGGCACGCCGGCTCCCGTCGAGGCGTCCGCGGCCGCCGTGACCGAGGCGGCGGCTCCGGCCGCCGAGCGGCCCACCCGCACGCGCAGGGAACGTTCCCGCGCCAAGACCACCACCGAGGAGCCCGCCGCCGCCCCCGCCGAGCCCGTGGCCGTGGCGCCCGAGCCCGTGGCCGCCCCGGCCGAGCCGGTCGTCGAGCAGCAGCCGCAGGCCGCCGAGGTCGCGCAGGGCGAGGGACGCGCCGAGCGCGGCGAGAGCCGGCGCGAACGTCGCAGCCGCGGCGAGCGCCGTGACCGCGGCGACCGCGGCGACCGCGGCGACCGTTCGGCCGATCGCGGCTCCGACCGTGGCTCCGACCGTGGCTCCGACCGCAATTCCGACCGCAATTCCGACCGGCAGACCGGCGACCGCGGTGAGGGCGGCCGGTCGGATGGCGGCCGTGCCGACCAGCGCGGCGACGCCGGCGGCCGTGCCGACCAGCGCGGCTCCGACCAGCGCGACCAGCGTTCCGGCGGCGACGACGAGGAGCGCGGCGGGCGCAGCCGCAGGGGCCGCTTCAGGGAGCGCAACCGCGGCCGCGGCCGCGACCGCTTCGAGGGCGGCGAGCCAGTGATCGGCGACGACGACGTGCTCATCCCGATCGCCGGCATTCTCGACATCCTCGACAACTACGCGTTCGTCAGGACCAGCGGCTACCTCCCGGGCAGCAACGACGTCTACGTCTCGCTCGCCCAGATCCGCCGCAACGGCCTGCGCAAGGGCGACGTCGTCACCGGCGCCGTCCGGCAGCCCCGCGAGGGCGAGCGGCGCGAGAAGTTCAACGCTCTGGTCCGCCTCGACACCGTCAACGGCATGGACCCCGAGCAGGCCAGGAACCGGCCCGACTTCAACAAGCTGACGCCGCTCTACCCGCAGGAGCGCCTGCGCCTGGAGACCGAGCCCAACATCCTGACGACGCGGATCATCGACCTCGTGTCGCCGATCGGCAAGGGCCAGCGCGGCCTCATCGTCTCGCCGCCCAAGGCCGGCAAGACGATGGTGCTGCAGGCCATCGCCAACGCGATCACCCGCAACAACCCCGAGTGCCACCTGATGGTCGTGCTCGTGGACGAGCGGCCGGAAGAGGTCACCGACATGCAGCGGTCGGTCAAGGGCGAGGTCATCCACTCGACCTTCGACCGTCCCGCCGAAGACCACACCACGGTCGCCGAGCTCGCCATCGAGCGGGCCAAGCGCCTGGTCGAGCTGGGCCACGACGTGGTCGTGCTGCTCGACTCGATCACCCGCCTCGGCCGCGCCTACAACCTGGCCGCCCCGGCGTCCGGCCGCATCCTGTCGGGTGGTGTCGACTCCACGGCCCTCTACCCGCCCAAGCGGTTCTTCGGCGCCGCCCGCAACATCGAGAACGGCGGCTCGCTGACGATCCTCGCCACGGCCCTGGTCGAGACCGGGTCGAAGATGGACGAGGTCATCTTCGAAGAGTTCAAGGGCACCGGCAACATGGAGCTCAAGCTCAACCGGTCCCTGGCCGACAAGCGGATCTTCCCGGCCGTCGACGTCGACGCGTCCGGCACCCGTAAGGAAGAGATCCTCATGGCCAGGGAAGAGCTCCAGATCGTCTGGAAGCTGCGGCGCGTGCTCCACGCGCTCGACATGCAGCAGGCGCTCGAACTGCTCCTGGAGAAGATGAAGGAGACCAAGTCCAACGCGGAGTTCCTCCTGCAGGTCCAGAAGACCACGGTGAGCAACGACCGCGACTAGCGGCTCCGATCGCGAGAAGGGCGGCAGAGGGTCCTCCCTGCCGCCCTTCTCGCGTCCGTGGGTGGGGTCAGCCCCACCTCCGCGACGGATGGCTGCTCCATTCACGGGCGGCGCCGCGGGCGGCAGGCTGGTGGGCATGCGAACGGTGGCGTTGAAAGACCGTGTGCCGTACGGGGCCAACGGCCCCCTCGGGGTCCTGGTCGATCCGATGACCTGGCGGGCGGCACCCTACCTGCTGGTCAGCGTGGCCTTCGGGTTGGGCTGGTTCATCGCGTTGACGTTGGCGGTGCCGGTCGTGCTCACCCTCACCGTCGTCTGGGTCGGCGTGCCGCTGGCGATGGCCACCGTGCTGATGTGGCGCGGCGGGGCCATGCTGGAGCGCAGGCTGATGAGGGCGGCGTTCGGGGTGCGGATCGAGGACCCGTACCGGCCCCGGCCGGACGGCGGGCTGGTCGCGCACCTGCGCTGGCTGGTGACCGACCCGGCGACCTGGAAGGACCTCGGATACCTGCTCATGCTGCTGCCGCTCGGCCTGGTGGAGGCGTCGGCGGCGGCGTTCCTGGTGGCGACTGCGGGCGTGCTGGTGTGCGCGCCGCTGCTGCTCCCGCTGCACCAGGCGTGGGGCGAGGACTACTACTTCGAGCACTACGGGGAGACCTGGGTCGCGGCGGCCGTCGGGGTCGTGCTGTTCGTGCTCGGCGCGTACCTGGTGCGGGGGCTGGCCTGGCTGCACGGCACGCTCGCCACCGTGCTGCTCGGCGGGGAGGAGGCGCGGCTGCGGGCCAGCCGGGCCAGGGGCGTCGACGCGGCCGAGGCCGAACGCCGCCGCATCGAGCGGGACCTGCACGACGGCGCCCAGCAGCGGCTCCTGTCGGTGGCGGTGGACCTCGGGCGGGCCCAGGCCAAGTTCGACACCGAGCCGGAGGCGGCCAGGACGCTCATCGCCCAGGCCCACGCCGGCACCAAGGCGGCCATCGCCGAGCTGCGCAACCTGGCCAGGGGCATTCACCCGGCCATCCTCAGCGACCGCGGGCTCGACGCGGCACTGTCGGGACTGGCCGCCCGTGCGCCGGTACGCGTGGACGTGTCGGTCGACCTGGCCGAACGTCCGCCGCCCGCGGTGGAGAGCATCGCGTACTTCACCGTCGCCGAGGCCCTCGCCAACCTGGCCAAGCACGCGGCCGCCACGGAGGCGTCGGTGTCGGTGTTCATGGACCGGCGCGGCGTGGTCGTGGACGTGTGGGACGACGGGGTGGGCGGCGCCGCGGTCACCCCCGGCGGCGGGCTGGCCGGGCTGGCCGACCGGGCGGCCACCATCGACGGCGTGCTGGTCGTGCACAGCCCTGTCGGCGGGCCCACGATCGTCCGCGCGGAGCTGCCCTGTGCATGGTAGGCATGGGCCATGCGGGTGGTCATCGCCGAGGATTCCGTGCTTCTGCGCGAGGGGCTCGTCCGGCTGCTGGCCGACGGCGGCATCGAGACCGTGGCCACCGTCTCCGACGGGCCCGGCCTGGAGGCGGCCGTCGCCGCGCACGCCCCCGACCTGGCCGTCGTCGACGTACGCATGCCGCCCACCCACACCGACGAGGGCCTGCGGGCGGCGCTGCGGGTCCGCAGGAGCCGCCCCGACTTCCCGATCCTGGTCCTGTCGCAGTACGTCGAGGAGCGCTACGCCGGCGACCTCATCGGCAGGGCCGTCGGCTACCTGCTGAAGGAGCGGGTGGCCGACGTGGCCGAGTTCCTCGACGCGGTGCGGCAGGTGGCGGCGGGCGGCACGGTCATCGACCCCGAGGTGGTCGTGCAGCTGATCAGCCGCCAGCGCCGCGGCGCCCCGCTCGACTCGCTGTCCCCGCGCGAGCGCGAGGTGCTCGCCCTGATGGCCGAGGGCCGCTCCAACACCGCCATCGCCGCCCGTCTCGTCGTCACCGAAGGCGCGGTCGAGAAGCACATCTCCGGCATCTTCGCCAAGCTGGCCCTCGGGCCGGCGCCCGAGGACCACCGCCGCGTCCTGGCCGTGCTGCGCTATCTGGGCCGCTGACCCGGTCGGCGCGGGCTACTTGACGTCCACGAACTCCTGCGGCGACATCGAGCTGCGCGTCGCCTTCGTGCCGGGCACCCGGACCCGGTAGTAGCCGTCCTTCCGCGCCTTGTACGTCTTGGCGTACTTGCCGGTCGAGGACGCCTTGGCGAAGCCCAGCAGCTTGTACGTCCTGGTGCCCTTCGCCTTGAAGTACACCTCCACGACCTTCCCCTTGTACGCCTTCGACCCCCGATACACCTTCCCGTACACCTTGACCGTCTTGCCCTTGCGGACCTTGTTCGGGGCGGCGATGGTGACCCGGCTCTTGGCCTTCTTGGAGGCGCCGCCCGTGGGCGCGTCGACGGTGAAGCCGGTGACGCCCTTGAGCGTCTGGCCGCCCTTGCGGGCGTAGATCTCCAGGGTCCAGTCGCCGGGGGTGGTGTCGTCGGCGAAGTACGTGGTGCCGCGGTAGGCGCCGTCGGACTCCTTGGCCAGCTCGCCGAGGTCGTAGAACTCGCCGCCGCCGGCGCTGACCAGCTTGGCCGACACCGACGACGCGCCCTTCACCGTCGTCTCCACCGAGACCTGGACGTCCTTGCCGGTGACCAGCTTGACCGGGTTGGGGGTGACGTTCGCGCCGGTGATGTCCTGGTTGGCGGACACCTTGATCACGTACGGGGTGGTCTTGGCGCCGGTGTCGCGGGTGACGACGACGGCGAGCTTCCAGTCGCCGGGGGCGTCGTCCTCGGTCACCTGCCAGGTGCCGGTGATCTTCTGCGTGGCGGCGGTGTCGCCGGCCCTGAAGTCGAACGTCACCGCCCTGGCCGCCTTGCCGGGCGGCTCGATGGTGCCCGTGACGCCCGTGACCGTGGCCGGGTTGGAGAGGTTGAGCGTGAGGGCGCCCTGGACCTCCCCGTCGAACGGGATGGACGCCACCGCGGAGGCGTCACCCGTGAAGTCGTCGGCCGTGGCCCGGGCGTGCTCGGAGGCGTACGCGGGGGCGGCGACCGGTCCGGCGCCGCCGAGGAGAACGGCGGCCCCCGTGGCGGTCGCGAGCAGCAACCGCACCCTTCTCTTCATCCGTGGACTTCCTTAGGTAAGTGACGAATGGTGCCAGGGAGCCTACTGTGACCCGGACACCCGTGCTGGGGGCACCCGTGCCGCGGACGCCCGTGCCGCGGTGCCGGGAACCTCGCGGGAATGCGGGATGGCCTGGGCTGGTTACACGATCTGGCACACTGGTAGCCGACCGATTTTGCGGTTCCGGTTCACGCCGCGCACACGGCGACCCGGCGGCCGCACCCCGAAAGGACAGCGATGAAGCGCGATATCCATCCCGACTACGTCGTGACGCAGGTGACCTGCTCCTGCGGTAACACGTTCACCACCCGCAGCACCGCGAAGAACGGCGTCATCCACGCCGACGTCTGCTCTGCCTGCCACCCGTTCTACACCGGCAAGCAGAAGATCCTCGACACCGGCGGCCGGGTGGCCCGCTTCGAGAAGCGCTTCGGCAAGAAGGCCACGGGCAAGTAGCCGCACCCACGCCGGCCCGGCCGCACGCGCGTGCGCCGGGTCGGCGTTCTTGGTGTCGGCGAAAGACCCACGACCGAAGGACCCACGGTGAACCTTGACGAGTTGCTCAAGGAGTATTCCGAGCTGGAGTCGCAGCTTGCCGACCCCGCCGTGCACGCCGACCAGTCCAAGGCCCGCACCCTCGGCCGGCGCTACTCCCAGCTCACCCCGGTCGTGGCGACCTACCGCGAGCTGGAGGCCGTCCGCGCCGACCTCGTCGCCGCCAGGGAGCTGGCCGGGGAAGACGAGTCGTTCGCGGCCGAGGCCGCCGAGCTCGCAGACCGCGTCCCCCAGCTGGAGGAGCGGCTCAAACACCTGCTCATCCCGCGCGATCCCAATGATGACAAGGACATCATCATGGAGATCAAGGCGGGCGAGGGCGGCGAGGAGTCCGCGCTGTTCGCCGGCGACCTCCTGCGGATGTATCTCCGCTACGCCGAGCGGCTCGGCTGGAAGACCGAGGTCATCGACGCGCAGCCGTCCGACCTCGGCGGATACAAGGACGTCACGGTCGGCATCAGGGCCAAGGGCGACGAGGGCGTGTGGTCCAGGCTGAAGTACGAAGGCGGCGTCCACCGTGTGCAGCGGGTGCCCGTCACCGAGTCGCAGGGCCGCATCCACACCAGCGCCGCCGGCGTGCTCGTCTACCCCGAGGCCGAGGAGGTCGACGTCCAGATCGACCCCAACGACCTGCGCATCGACGTCTACCGCTCCAGCGGCCCCGGCGGCCAGAGCGTCAACACCACCGACTCCGCGGTCCGCATCACCCACCTGCCCACCGGCGTGGTCGTCTCCTGCCAGAACGAGAAGAGCCAGCTCCAGAACAAGGAGTCGGCCATGCGCATCCTCCGCGCCCGGCTGCTGGCCGTGGCGCAGGAGGAGGCCGAGGCGGCGGCGCAGGCCGAGCGCAAGTCCCAGGTGCGCACGGTCGACCGCTCCGAGCGCATCCGC
This sequence comes from Nonomuraea sp., assembly GCA_036276095.1. Lineage (GTDB taxonomy): Bacteria > Actinomycetota > Actinomycetes > Streptosporangiales > Streptosporangiaceae > Nonomuraea. The sequence goes on from DASUCK010000179.1 coordinate 10,124, forward strand.
ACCTACAACTTCCCGGAAAACCGCATCTCCGACCACCGCGTCGGCTTCAAGGCGTACAACCTCGACCAGGTGCTCGACGGCGAGCTCAACGCCGTCACCCAGGCCCTCATCGACGCCGAGATGGCGGAGAAGCTCGCACAACACTCATGACATTTCTGCTGGACGAGATCGCCCTCGCCACCGCCAGGCTGGCCGAGGCAGGCGTGCCTTCGCCGCGCACCGACGCGGAGGAGATCGCGGCGTTCGTCCACGGCGTGCGCAGGAGCGAGCTCCACACCGTCAAGGACGGCGACTTCGACGCGCTGTTCTGGGAGGGCGTCGCCCGGCGCGAGGCCCGCGAGCCGCTCCAGCACATCACCGGCCACGCCTACTTCCGCTACCTGGAGCTCACGGTCGGGCCCGGCGTGTTCGTGCCCCGGCCGGAGACCGAGGTGATGACCGGCTGGGCCATCGAGACGCTGCGCGAGATGGACGTCACCGCGCCGCTCGTGGTCGACCTCGGCACCGGGTCGGGCGCGATCGCGCTCTCGATCGCCCAGGAGGTGGCCCTGGCCGAGGTGCACGCCGTGGAGGTCGACCCGGGGGCCTACACCTGGGCCAAGCGCAACATCTCCGAGCTCGGTCAGGGGCGCACCCATCTCCACCCCGAAGACCTCGCCGAGGCTCTGCCCGAGCTCAACGGCAAGGTCGACCTGGTCATCTCCAACCCGCCGTACATCCCGCCCGGCGCGATCCCGCGTGACCCCGAGGTCCGCGACTACGACCCCACCCGCGCCCTCTACGGCTCCGGTGACGACGGGCTCGGCGAGGTGCGAGCGGTGGAGCGCACGGCCCGCCGCCTGCTGCGTCCCGGCGGGTGGGTGGCCGTCGAGCACGCCGACGAGCAGGGCAGGGCCGTCTACCTGACCTTCCCCGAGGACAACGGCTGGCGCGACGTACGCCTGCGCCAGGACCTCACGAGAAGAGACCGCTTCGTCACCGCCCGCCTGGGCCAGGACTAGGATGCACGCGAGCGGCGCGGCCTCCTCCTGACGACGAGGGGGAGCCAGGCGACCGATGAGGAGGAAGGAGGAGGCCTTGCGAGCGCGGCTCGCCGCCGAGCGAGCGAGGCCGAACCAGACGTGGCAAGACGCTTTGATTGCTCGGACCCCGACCAGAGGGCCGTTGCGCTGATGGAGGCCGCGGCGGCGGTGCGCCGGGGCGATCTCGTGGTGCTGCCGACCGACACCGTCTACGGCGTCGGCGTCGACGCCTTCACCCCGTCGGCGGTCAACACGCTCCTCGCGACCAAGGGCCGCGGCCGTGACATGCCGCCGCCCGTGCTCGTGGGCACCGTCAGAGCCGCCACAGCGCTCATAGACGACATGGGGCCCTACGGCCAGGACCTGATGGACGCCTTCTGGCCCGGGCCGCTCACGCTCGTCTGCAAGGCCAACCGGGCCCTTTCCTGGGACCTCGGGGACACCAAGGGCACCGTGGCCGTACGCATGCCGCTCCACCCCGTCGCGCTCGACCTGCTCAAGGAGACCGGCCCCATGGCCGTCTCCAGCGCCAACCGCTCCGGCGCGCCCGCCGCCACCACGGTGGAGGAGGCAGAGGAGCAGCTCGGCGACGCGGTCGAGGTCTATCTCGACGGCGGCAAGACGGCCGACAACACGCCCTCCACCATCCTCGACCTGACCACGGCCGTGCCCAGGATGCTGCGGCGCGGCGCGATCCCGATCGAGAAGCTGCGCGGCATCATCGGCTACGTCGCCACCGACGACTGACCGGTTCACCGCGCCCGCAGACGTATACCGTCTGCTTATCCCGGCTGCCGTCACGCTCGGGCCGTGCTTACGGTGAGGCCCGGAGCGGCGAATCGTCCGGGAGTGGCGCATGGGCACGTTCGACGGCATGGATCCGAAGCTGGTCCGTGATCTGCTGACCGAGGTGAAGCACGCGGCGGCGCGGATGCGTACGGTGGAGGACCGGGTGAGGGCCGCGATGAGCCGGGCCGGCGTGTCCGCCCAGACCACCCACCGTCCCGCCCAGATCGCCGACGCGGCCGACCAGATGATCAAGGACGTCGACGCCCGCCTCGCCACCCTGGAGAAACGCGTCGACCCACCGCGGTCGACCGGCGGCACCCCACCGTCGACCGGCGACAAGCCCGACCAACTCCCCAGGAACGACCCGGACGGCAAGCCCGACACAGGCGCCAAGCCGGACGCGGAACGCAAACCCGACGCGGACGGGAACCGCCAGCCCGACGGAAAGACCGACACGGGCGGGAAGACCGACACGGGCGGGAAGACCGACACTGGCGGGAAGACCGACACGGGCGGGAAGGCCTGCGACGACGGCGAGGGGCGCGGCAGCGGAGAAGGCACCGGAGAAAGCACCGGAGACCGGCCCGCCGACACGGACGCCACCAAGCCCAAGGTCGTCGAGGTGGACGGCGTCAAGGTCATCCAGATCCCGCTCGACCCCGCCACCGCCGAGCAGGTCGAAGACATCCTGGAGGGCGCCGACAGTGCCCAGCCGGCCGAGATGCCCAACCCGCTCGGCGACAGGCCCGCCCCCTCGATCGGCAACCCCTGGGCCACCGACGGCAGCGACGTGGTCTCCGCCGGCACCACCCCGCCCAGCCCGGACGCCCTCAACACGGTGATCGAGAACCACCGCGACATCCCGCCCCAGGAGATGCCCGGCGTGGAGGTCCCCGCCGGCGAGTACGGCAAGGGCCAATGGGTCGAACGAGACATCCGTCCCGACGGCACCCCCGGCTCCATGGCACCGACCGCCCCCACGGCAGAAGCCTCGGGCACCGGGAACACGTACCCGGCGGACGGCGCCGGCTCGACCGGCGTCACACCGATCGGCGACACACCTCCGGGCCCGCGAACCGACGACCCGTGCGACTCCGCCCGGCCTCCCGCCCCCGGCGGCACAGACCCCACGCCGGACACCGACACCGGAGACGGAAACCCGGCCCCCGGGCGCACGGATCCCACCCCAAACCCGGACCGCAACCCCAGCACCCCAGGCACGGGCGAGCCCCTGTCCGATCGCGGCAGGGGGACAGGCGAGTCCCCGTCCGATCGCGGGACCGGGACGGGCGAGTCCCCGTCCGATCGCGGGACCGGCGTGACGATCCCGCCCACACAACCCGCAGGCGAGGGCGGCTCCGGCACGGGAGCAGCGGCCCCGGGCGACGACACCGCAGGCGACGCCCCCGCCACCGCCCCCCGCGACCGGCCAGGCACCACCCCGACCGACCCCTACGGCGCAGCCGGGATCGCCGACGACGCCGACCGACCAGGACGGGCCGCGGGCTCCGACGGCAGCAGCCAAGGCGCCGACGGCACGTGCGCGGACGGCAATGGGGAAGCCGCCGGCGGCCGCAACGCCGACGACGTCCGGGAGGCCGACAGAGCTCAGGAGGCCGACAGGGCTAGAGAGGCCGACAGGGCTCGGGAGACTGACAGCGCTCGGGAAGCCGACAGGGGTCGGGGGGCCGATGGGAGTGGGGGAGTGGGAGGAGTGTCGTGGGCGGAGGATGGGAGCGACGTCGTCTCCGTCGACGTGGCCCCGCCCGACATGGACGCGATCAGGACCATGATCGAGAACCATCGCGACCTCCAGTCGCAGGCGATGCCCTCCGTCCAGGTCCCGCCCGGCGAGTACGGCCACGGCCGCTGGGCGCCGGAGGACATCCGTCCGGACGGGCCGCCGGGTTCCGTCGATCCCGGTACGCCGGAAAGGAGCTCCTGATGTACGTCGACCCGCCACCTCCCAGGCCCAAGGAGCCGGGCGAGCGCCCGCCCGCCACCGCCGCCGGGCCCTTGGACAACCCGCCGCGGGCATGGGAGTTCAACCCCGACTACCAGCGCCTGGTCAACGCCTGGCACGCGGTGATGCCCCAGCTGGAGAGCCTCAGGACGGCTCTCGACAAGGCGTACGGGCTGGCCAGGAGCCCTCAGACCTGGGACGCCCCGGTGGGCGAGCGGTACGTCCAGGACATCCGCGAGTGGCGCACCAGACTGGCCGTCTACCGGCACGCCGTCCTGACCGCGATCAGCGACGAGGCGGCCGACACGCCCCGGTGGATCCCGAGCACGGTCAACGCCCCGCACATCATCCAGTGACCCGACCGTGGGCGAACCGGACATCGGGTCGTACAGTGGGGAAATGGGCACGGAGCCGTACTACGGCCCGGATTTCGGGTTGCTGCAACGGCAGGATCCCGAGCTCGCGCGGGTGCTGCTCGACGAGCTCGACCGGGTGCGCGGCGGGATCCAGCTGATCGCGAGCGAGAACTTCACCTCGCCCGCCGTCCTGGCCGCCCTGGGTTCCACGCTCACCAACAAGTACGCCGAGGGCTATCCCGGCCGCCGCTACTACGGCGGTTGCGAGGTGGTCGACCGGGCCGAGCGGCTGGCGATCGACCGGGCCAAGGAGCTGTTCGGCGCCGAGCACGCCAACGTCCAGCCCCATTCCGGCGCCACCGCGAACCTGGCCGCGTACGCCGCGCTGCTCCAGCCCGGGGACACGATGCTGGCCATGGCGCTGCCGCACGGCGGCCACCTCACGCACGGCTCGAAGGTGAACTTCTCGGGGCGATGGTTCGACGTGGTGTCGTACGGGGTGCGCCGCGACACCGAGCTCATCGACTACGACGAGGTGCGCGACCTGGCCCTGCGCCACCAGCCGAAGGTCATCGTGTGCGGGGCGACGGCGTACCCGAGGCTGATGGACTTCGCGGCCTTCCGCGGCATCGCCGACGAGGTGGGGGCGTGGCTGATGGCCGACGTGGCGCACCCGATCGGGTTGATGGCGGGGGGCGCGATCCCGTCGGCGGTGCCGTACGCGGACGTGGTGACGTTCACCACGCACAAGGCGCTGCGCGGGCCGCGCGGAGGGGCGATCCTGTGCACGGGGGAGCTGGCCAAGAAGATCGACCGGGCGGTGTTCCCGTTCGTGCAGGGCGGGCCGCTCATGCATGCGGTGGCGGCCAAGGCGGTGGCGTTCGGTGAGGCGATGCGGCCGGAGTTCGCCGACTACGCCAGAAAGGTGATCGCGAACGCCAGGGCGCTCGCCGAGGCGCTGGCCGGGGAGGGGCTGCGGCCGGTGTCCGGCGGCACCGACACCCATCTGGCGCTGATCGACCTGCGTGCCGCCGGGGTGTCGGGGGCCGAGGCGGAGCGGCGGTGCGCGGCGGCGGGGATCACGCTCAACCGCAACGTGATCCCGTACGATCCCGAGCCGGCGTCGGTGACGTCCGGCATCCGCGTGGGCACGCCGTGCGTGACCACGCAGGGGATGGGCCCTGAGGAGCTCAAGGAGGTGGGGACGCTGGTGACCGCGGCGGTGCGCCGTCCGGGCGGCGCGGCCGAGATCAGGAAGAGAGTGGCGGCACTGCTCGCCATACATCGGCCTTATGTGAACCAATTTTAAGCTGGTCTGTGTCGTTTTCCGGTCACAGGGGGCCGGAGCATCCGGGAAACTAGATCCGTGCGCGAATACCTCTTCATGGCGCTCATCTCGGCAGCGGTGACCTACCTGCTGGTCCCGCTGGTGCGCCGCTTCGCCATCCGCATCGGCGCCATGCCGGAGGTCCGCGCACGCGACGTGCACACCACGCCGACGCCGCGGCTGGGCGGCCTGGCGATGTACGGCGGCCTGGTCGTGGGCCTGCTGGTGGCCAGCCAGCTCACCCACACGGGCAAGGCCCTGACCGAGACCGAGGGCAACGCCGTCACGGCGTTGATCCTGGCCGGTGGCCTGATCACGCTGACCGGGTTCCTCGACGACTGGTGGGGCATGGACGCCTTCATCAAGCTCGGGGGGCAGATCGCGGCGGCCGGCGTGCTGGTCTTCTTCGACCTGCGGCTGCTCTACATCCCCCTGCCCCAAGACTGGGGCGGCTCCACCAGCCTCGACTACACCCTCAGCACGGTCATCACGATCATGGTCGTGGTCGTGACGATCAACGCGGTCAACTTCGTCGACGGGCTCGACGGCCTCGCGGCCGGGATCGTCTGCATCGCGGGCATGGCCACCTGGGCCTATTCGATCTTCCTGGCCGACAGCATCAGCGGCGGGCGCATCACCACCACGGCCGCCATCGCGGCCATCCTCATCGGCACCTGCCTGGGCTTCCTGCCGCACAACTTCCACCCTGCGAAGATCTTCATGGGCGACACGGGGGCGATGCTGATCGGGCTGGTGCTCGCCTCGTCCATCGTCACCGTGACGCCGGTCGACCCCGGGATCATCGAGGGCATGAACAAGGTGCCGGTGCTGCTGCCGCTGCTCCTGCCGGCCGCGGTGCTGATCCTGCCGCTGGTCGACCTGATCACCGCCGTGGTCCGGCGCACCTCGCGCGGCCTGTCGCCGTTCGCGCCCGACCGCGGCCACCTGCACCACCGGCTCATGGACATCGGCCACTCCCACCGCAGGTCCGTGCTGATCATGTACGCGTGGGCGTTCCTGTTCGCGTTCGGCATCGTGGGGATGTCCACGATCGGCGTGCCGGTCCTGCTGTTCCCCGTGGTGATCGTGCTCGCGCTGGCGGTGCTCGTGCTGATGGCGCTGCCGCGCTGGCGGGGCAGGGGCGGCGCGCACGCGGCCGCGCGCGGCAAGCAGCCCGACGACGACGGCCCGCCGACCGGCCCGATGCCGCCGATCCCGCCGGAGCCCGGCCCCGGGGCGGTCGCGCGGCAGATGCCCCCGGCCGACGGCACGTCGCAGGAGCGCGCGACGGCCGACGGCAATCCGGTCATTCCGGCATTTCCGAGCACTCCTTGATCGTGAAATGGAAACGGCAGGTAAAAGCGGTCTTCCGTGAGCTTGTGATATCTTTCACGAGCAGGGGCCCTCAGACGCACATGCTCTGGGGGTAGCAAACGCTCGCTTGATAACATGCTGATGGAGCACCGATGCAGGCCAACGACGTGCGCGTACTCAAGAGCGCCGCGATCCCGACCCTGGCGGTCGGCCTGGTCGCCGTGGTCGTGTCGCTCCTGACGGCAGGCGGCAAGGGGGCGCTGGGCGCCGCGCTCGGCACCTTGCTCGTGGGAGTTTTCTTCAGCGTCAGCGTGGTAGCGGTGACCTATGCCGCACGGGTCTCCCCCCAGATGATGGCGATCGCCGCCATGCTGAGCTATCTCGTCAAGGTCGTCGTGATCATGATCGTGCTCAACGCGTTCCGCGATACCACGGCCTGGAACACGCTGGCGTTCGCCTGGTCCGTCGTGATCTGCACCCTCGTGTGGACGGGCTTCGAGGTCCGCGCCTTCATGAAGACCAAGCTCCTGTATGTCGACCCCGAGGCCAGGGTCCCCGGGAAGGGCGACTCATGAAGCCGGTTGCGCGGACGGGCCCGATATGACTAGTCCTCTCCTCGCCTGCTATCGTCAGGGCCGCGATGAGCGCACAGGAACGCCGACCGGAAGAAGACGGTCGCGACTTCGCCGACGCCATGTGGTCAGTCCCCAGCTACCTGCTCGCCGGGATGGCCTTCTACGGCGGACTCGGGTGGTTGCTGGACCGGTGGTTGGACATGTCCGCGTTCTTCCCCATAGGCATCGTCCTTGGGGTGGTGCTCGGTGGCTTCCTGGTCTACCGGAAGTTCGGTCGCTGACCCGACGCGGCGATCGCCTCGCTGAGGGAATCCTTGTGATCCACTACGACGTTGAAGGGAACGACGCGTGAGTGCGCTGACGGTCCTTGCTCCGCCTGACCAGTTCGGGGCGCCTACGCCTGAAGAGCTGTTCAACCTGCCGCCCATCATCCCGGGGGTCGACTGGTTCACCAAGCCGGTCCTCCTGGCCATGCTCAGCGCCGTCGTCGTGATCGGCCTGTGCTGGGCCGCCTTCGGCAACCCCAAGGTCGTCCCCCGTGGTGTCCAGAACGTCGTCGAGTACGGCTACATGTTCGTCCGCGACCAGGTCGCCCGCCCGTTCCTGGGCAAGGACGCCGACCGGTGGATGGGCCTGCTCGTCTCGATCTTCTTCATGGTCCTGGTCTGGAACGTCATGGGCGTCATCCCGCTCCTCCAGTTCCCGGTGGCCTCGCACATCGCGTTCCCGATCGTGCTCGCCGGCCTGATCTACATCCTCAAGATCTATCTCGGCATGAAGCACCAGGGCGCGGGCGGCTACTTCAAGAACATGATGTTCCCCCCGGGGCTGCCGAAGCCGATCTATCTGCTGCTGTCGCCCATCGAGTTCCTGTCCAACCTGATCATCGCGCCGTTCACCCACGCGGTGCGACTGTTCGCCAACATGTTCGCCGGTCACATGCTGCTGGCCTTCTTCAGCATGGTCGGCTTCTGGTTCCTGTTCGAGAAGCTGACGCCGGTCGGCGCGTCCGTGGGCGTGATCGGCGTGATCATGACGATCCTCCTCACGGGCTTCGAAATGTTCATCCAGTTCCTGCAGGCGTTCCTCTTCGCGATGCTGGCTTCGATGTACATCGGCGGCTCGCTGCACCCAGAGCACTGAGAACCACATACCGGAACATCCATGACCGGTGACGGATCCGCGTCACCGGCCGTCCAGTAAAGGAATAACAGTAATGAGCGTTCTCGCTGAGGTCTCCGGCAACGTCACCGCCATCGGTTACGGTCTCGCCGCCATCGGCCCCGGCATCGGCGTCGGCATCATCTTCGGTCAGGGCGTGCAGGCCATCGCCCGGCAGCCGGAGGCGTACGGCCTGATCCGCCAGAACATGCTCCTCGGCTTCGTCCTCACCGAGGCCCTGGCCCTGATCGGTCTGGTCGCGCCGTTCATCTTCTCGGGCATCTGAGACGCCCGCCTGACGAAAGGCTGCACTCATGTCGTTTATGGCAGCTACGCTCTCCGCACCGCATGAGGGTGCCAATCCCCTCGTTCCGCACACGTACGAGCTCGTCGTCGGCATCTTCGCGTTCCTGGTCGTCTTCCTCGTCGTAGGCCGGATGCTCGTACCGCGCATCCAGAAGACGCTGGCCGAGCGGACGGACGCGATCGAGGGCGGCATCAAGCGGGCCGAGGAGGCCCAGGCCCAGGCCCAGAACCTGCAGAAGCAGTACGCCGCGCAGCTGGAGGAGGCCCGCCGCGAGGCGGCCAGGCTGCGCGAGGAGGCCCGCGAGCAGGCCGCGCAGATCAAGGCCGAGCTCCGCGAGGAGGCGCAGGCCGAGGCCCGCCGCCTCATCGAGGCCGCGCACGCGCAGATCGAGGCCGACCGTCAGGCCGCGTTCGCGCAGCTGCGCACCGAGGTCGGCCGCCTGTCGACCGATCTGGCCGGCCGCATCGTCGGTGAGTCCCTGGAGGACGAAGTCCGCCAGAGCCGCATCGTCGACCGGTTCCTCGACGAGCTGGAAGCCGGCAGCCAGCCGCAGGCGGTGCGCTGATGCGCGGTTTGAGCAGGACGTCGCTGGTCGAGGTCGAGGAGCGGTTCAACGCGGTCGCCGGCAGCGCCGACCTCGGCACGCTCTCCGACGAGCTGTTCGCGGTCGCGGACCTGCTCGACCGCGAGCACGGTCTGCGCCGCGCCCTGTCCGACCAGGCCAGGCCCGCCGAGCAGAAGGCGGCCGCCGTGCGCGCCCTGCTGGAGGGCAAGGTCGCCGAGGCCACGATCGTCACGGTCGAGGCCGCCGTCTCGGCGCGGTGGTCCC
>DASUCK010000180.1:0-3966 GCA_036276095.1 Nonomuraea sp.
GGTGTCAACGTCGCGGACGAGGATCTCCAGTTCCTCCGGCAGCGGGTCAAGGACCTCTACGCCGAGTACAGCAGCATCAACTTTGCCCTGCCCACTGGACACATTCACGGCGACGGGCACAAGAGCAACCTGCTGCGTCGCACGGACGGGCGGGTAATCCTGCTCGACTTCGAGGCGTTCGCCTGGGGGCCGCGCGAGTGGGATCTCTGCACCGGCGTCGGGATCCCCTTCAGGGGGTTCCGGTGGGTCGCGCCGGAGGAGTACGCGCAGGCTGTGGACGCGTACGGCTTCGACGTCACCGAATGGCCCGGCTTCCACACCCTGCGCCGGATCCGCGAGACCACGATGACCACCTGGCTTATGCAGAACGTCGACCACAGCCCCGAGATCCGCGCCGAGTTCGACCGTCGTATCGCGTCGCTGCGGCATGACGTCCTGCCCCGCGTCTGGAGGCCCTTCTGATCGGCTACCGCGCCGCGCCTGCCTCCGCTCGTGCTCGGGCCAGCCTCGTTTCGGTGAACGTCTGAAACTGCCGCACTCTTGGATCGTTCCCGTAGCGCGCGAGCTGTTTGACGAACTCGCGTACGTAGCGCCGAGTCCGGGCCGATCGCAGGTCGGCAACGGTGGTCACCACCTCCCGCGCCACGGCCAGCCCGTGTTCAAGCTCTCCACCGGCTACGTGGCTCGTCGCCAGAATCGTCCGTACGAAGGACAGGCTGCGAACGTAGAGGCTTTTGGAGAGTTGCACGCTCTCCAGCACTCGATCGCGCGCCCGGTGGTGATGACCCAGATCGCGGAAGCAATGAGCGAACTCCGCTGCCAGCTCCGCCTCATCGAAGTACCGCAACCAGACCGGATCATCCTCGGGGACTCTCCGCTCGAACCAGCGCTCAGCCTCCCCGAGCGCCCGGCTGCACCCTGCCTCGTCGCCCTGGGAGGCCAGTGCCCGCGCCTCCATGGCGCTGAACAACGCCATGGCCGTGGGCGTGGCGGCATCCTTGGCGCCCATCTGAGCGGCCCGAGCGAGGTTCACCGCCATGCCGTAATGGCCAAGGTAATTGGCCTGATGGCTCATGCCGGCCAGGATCCGGCCGCCCAGCATCCGGTTGTCCGCCTCGCGCGCCAGGTGGAGCGCCTTCGTCATGTACTGCTGCGCGAGGCCGTGCCGCCCCGTGTCATACGCCATCCAGGCCGCAAGGCGCAGCATGGCCGCCGTCTCGGAGAGGAACTGCTTCCCCAGGGTCGTGTCAGGCCTGACGTGCTTGAGCAGCGGCTCCACTTCCATGGCGATGTACTGGACGACAGTGGACCGGGCATGTCCGCCGCCGAACCGGTAGTCCAGCTTCGCGAACATCGCCGTGGTCTCCCGTACCGCCTCGACACTGGAGGCGGTGACCAGCCGTCCCTCTGCCAGCCGCCTCGGGATCGACACAGGGTTCACCAGCCACGTCACCATGGAGTCGTTCCAGGAATCCGCGGAAACCTCCCTCTCGACCACCTGAGGGTTGGCCGAGAGATCGCCTGACACGAGGGCCGTCACACCCTCGGCGAGGCAGTCGGCCTGCTGCTGCTGGCGCGAGCTGGCGGCGAACGGCGTGGCCTCGGCGTACAACATGCCGATGTCCCTCACGCTGACGCGCTCGCCCAGCTTGCGGCTGAGAGCCTCGGCGATGAAGTGCGGAGTCAATCCGCGGGGGTGCATTCCGTCGAGCCAGCGTTTCACCGACACGTGATCGCAGCGCACGTCCACGCCGTGACTCGCGGCCACGTCCTGGACCCGCCGCGCGAGAGCCTTGTTGGAACATGCGGCCCTCGCCATGACCGCCGCGAGCTGGTGGTTCGGCTCTCGGACCTTCATACGACTCCCGCCAGGCAACGGATTGGCAACCCAATGTGATCAAGCTGTCGCTGTCAGTTTGCACCCCCTCTTGGTCGTCGTGCACCCCCCTTCGCTGAATTGCACCGCCTTTTGAACGCTGCCATGTCCCCTGACCTGGGCGGTTTTCTAGTGCCACGAACACGGCGGGGCCCGAAAGAACCTTGACGGACTCGCCAAGCCTGTTCTATACCTGCACAGGACAGGTTCTCGTGTGGGGGCCTGCCACCAGGAGGGACAGGCCGACAACGACCAGAAGGGATCACACTCCATGCCTGCTCTCCGACCCCGCCGTTTCCTGCCCACGCTGCTGATGATCCTCGCGGCCTTCTTCGTGATCACTCAGCCGCACAAGGCCGCGGTCGCCGTCAACAACGCCGTGGACGCCATACAGACGATCGCTCAAGCCCTGACCACGTTCAGCAACGGTCTCGGCTGAACCGCCAAACAGAAGAAGCCGGGGCGCGGCCATAGTCGCCAAACCTGATCCGCGCCCCGGCACCCCAAGAGAGGTGTCCTCATCATGACCCACGGGTCCGGCAACACACAGCCCGCATCCGACCTCGACCTGCCCATGCACGCCGTGACGTGGACGTCCATCCAGTGGACCTGCCTCGTCTGCGGTGGCGCCGAGGAGATCTCGCCCGACGAGGAGGCTCCCACGCCGCCCATCTGCCCGACCTGCCATCGGCTCGCCGTCGCCGAGGCCCTCGCCGGTCTCCTGGGGGTGCGCCGATGAACGAGTTGGCCGCCGTCCTGGGGGACGAAGAACTGTCCGATCTCCGCGACGATCTACTGAACGCCGACCCGGCCTGCGAGAGCAGCGACGCGGAGCTCTTCACCGGCCCCGACCTCTTCGAGCCCGAGCCCGAAGACGCACGGGAGGCACGCGAAGCGGAGGCCAAGGCCGTGTGCGTCCAGTGTCCGGCTCGCGCCGCCTGTCTGGCCTACGCGCTGGCCGTTCTGCCCGCCGCCGGCATCTGGGCGGGCCTGACCACCGACGAACTCCGCGACCTCCGAAAGGTGGCCGCCTGATGGCTCGCTTCCAGTGCGCCGACTGCGGCAAGCGCTCGCGTAGCGCCTACCGGTGCCGTGGCTGTGGCGTCCGTCTCCAGGTCGAAATCTGTGCGGCGCACGGCACCCGCTGCCTGCCTGGCTGCCGCGTGTGCCGCATCCTCGTTCGCTCACAGTCCGGTATCTGAAGGGAGGCCCCATGAACCACAGAATCCACACCAGCCGCCTGTCGCCGTGGCCCATCACGTGCTGCCCGCGCTGTAAGGCGCAACTCGACGGCGGTCCCGTCCAGTTCTACTGCACGCCGTGCCGCCGCGCGGTGTTCGCCGGCGACCTCGACCACGAGACCCATGCCCCGCTGAGGAGGGCCGCATGATCCTTGTCCTGTTCCACCTGGTGGTGTTCGCCGCCGGTTTCCTCGCCTGCGACTTGGTGCGCATGGCGCAGGAACGCCTGCGACTGCGCCAGGCCGTACGTTTCACGTTGGACGCCGCCGGATCGCCTGACAAGGTGCTCCGCATCTGGTCCAAGCATCCCGCGAACTGGTGCACCCGGCCTGGGTGCCCGCGTTGCTGGGGACGGTGGGGCCGATGACCGCCGCCATCTACGGACCGCGCCCGCTGAGCGAGGGCGAACAGACCGCGGTCTCGGTCACCGCGGCCGCCGTGGCCATACTGGGCCTGCTCGGATTCATCATCAGCTTCGCCACGGTGGCCAAGGCCGCCGCGCCATCCTTCGGCTGGTTCGCCTGGATCGTTCCACTCGGTATCGACCTGGGCATCGCCGTCTTCTCCGCGCTGGACATCGTCCTCGCCCGGCTCGGTATGCGACTCCGCATGCTCCGGCTGGTGCCCTGGTCGCTGACCGGTGCCACGGTCTACCTGAACGTGGCAAGCGAGGACACCCTGTTCGGGATCGTCGCCCATGCCATGCTCCCCGGCCTGTGGGCCGTGGCCGTGGAGGTCGGCGCGTACGCCGTCCGCAAGCGCGCCGACCTGGCCAAGCCCGACCACATGGAGTCCATCCGGCTCTCCCGCTGGCTGCTGGCCTTCCCGTCCACCTTCGCCCTGTGGCGC
>DASUCK010000181.1:0-4576 GCA_036276095.1 Nonomuraea sp.
GGTCGAGCACCTCCAGCGGCGTCCCGGCCAGCCGCAGCAGCGCGTACGTCCGCCGCCGGTCCAGGACCGACGACATCGCCGTGATGCCCGCCCCGGCGATCGCCACCAGGAACGACACCGACAGCACGACGATCGTCCCCACCCGCACGTCGGCGAAGATCTGCCGGCCCAGCAGGTGGTCGTCGGCCTCCGTCGTGGGGGTGCGGCCGGGGACGAGCCCCGCCAGCGCGGTCCGCGCCCGGTCGACCGTGGCCGGATCGGCCGTGCTGCCGAGCGCGGCGGCCACGATCCGCTCCGACGACGTCACCGTGGCGGTCACCCCCGCCGCCTCCAGGCGTTCGCGGGCCCGCCGCGTGACCTGCTCCACCTGGCCCGCCGGCGCGGTGACGCGCAGCTCCGGCGGGACGCCCCCGTCCTCGAACGCGCCCGGGCTGAGCAGGCCGAGAAAGCCCGCCACGAACCCGGTCAGCGCCACGCCGCTCACCGTCCGCCAGGCCGAGCGCGGGTCGTCCACCAGGCGGCGGCCGGCGAGCAGGCGGGCGGGGGTGCGGGCCGTTCCCGCCGTGACCCGGCCGATCACGCCGACCGCCCACGGGCCGACCAGGTTGACGCACAGGAACGCGAGCGCCAGCGCCGCCGCGACGATGCCGACGCCGGCGCCGCTGGTCGCCATGGGGACGGCGGCCAGCGCCGCGAGCAGGGCGAGGACGCGTACGAACCGCAAGGCGGGCGGCGTCACCCGCCTGGCCACCCCGAGCGGGCTCACCACGACCCGCCGCAGCCCGGCCACCGCCGACATTCCCACCAGCAGCGGCACCGCGACCAGCACCGCGGCCAGCGCGGGCAGGCCGGGAAACAGGTCCTCGGCGAACCACGGGCCGCCCTGGATCTCGATCCTGGTGAGCAGCGGCACGGCCGCGGCGAAGCCGGCGGCGCCCGCGAGCGCGCCGGCCACGGCCACGATCATCGCCTCCGTCACGGTCATCGCCACCACCTGGCCCGGCGTCGCGCCGACCAGCCGGAGCGCCGCCAGCCGCTGATCGCGCCGGGCCACGGTGAGCCGGGCCGCCGCCCCGCCGAACACCACCAGCGGCACCACCATGAGCACGCTCGCGATGACCGCGAGCGCCTGGTACGCCTCCGCGTCCTCGCTCGGCGTCCCCGCCAGGCCGGCCACCTTGACCGGCGGCTTCCCGGTCACCGGGTCGCCCCCGCGCGGCGCGGTCATGGCGGGCCCGTCCGGCGCGTTGCCGATCACCGCGACCAGCTCGTCAGGGTGGACGAGCGCGGCGTCGCCCAGCACGCCCGCCGGTACCGCCGCCCGCCCCGGCGGGGAGGAACGCTCGGGGGCGGGCGCGAAGCGGTCGGCCAGTTCGCCGGGGGGCAGGCCGGCGGCCAGCGCGGCGAGGGCGGGTGACAGCCACACCTCGCCCGGCTCGGGGAAGCGCGGGAGGCCGGGCGGGGCGGGCAGGCCGTCCTTGAGCGCCGCCAGGTCGACGACGGTGATCGGCCGGTCGCGTACGTAGTCGTGGCGGGAGCCCACGATCGCGACCGCGCCGTCGTCCACCGGCACCGGGTTGCGCCAGGCGCCCCGGTCGGCGCGGGCGTCGAACGCGACGTTCGCGGCCACCGCGAACAGCAGCAACGCCGTGGACACCGCCACGGCCGCCAGCGTGAGCCACACGCCCAGCAGGTTCCTGCGGCCGCCGCCCTTGAGCAGCCGCCAGGCGAGACCCGGATTCACACGCCCGCTCCCGTCGCGAGCAGGCGGCCGTCGCGGACCTCGGCGGTGCGGTCGCACCAGGCGGCCACGTCCGGGTCGTGGGTGACCACGATCAGGGAGGCGTCGTTGTGGCGGGTGGACTCGACCAGCAGGCGCATCGTGTCGTGCCCGGTGCGCTGGTCGAGCGCGCCCGTGGGCTCGTCGGCGAACACCACCGCCGGCCCGGTCACCAGTGCCCGGGCGATGGCCACCCGCTGGGCCTGCCCGCCGGACAGCTCGCCGGGCCGCCGCCCCTCCATCCCGCCCAGGCCGAGCGGCGCGAACCACTCGCGGGCCTGCCGTACCGCCTGGACCCTCGGCACGCCGCCCAGCATGAGCGGGAGCGCCACGTTCTCCTCGGCCGGCAGCTCGGGCAGGAGCTGCCCGAACTGGAAGACGAAGCCGAACCTGGTACGCCGCAGCGCGCTGCGCTTCCGCTCCCCCAGCGTGTCGATGCGCCGCCCCAGCAGGTGCACCTCGCCCTCGTCCGGCTTGGTTATCCCGGCCAGGCAGTGGAGCAGGGTCGACTTGCCGGACCCGCTCGGCCCCATGATCGCCACCGCTTCTCCGGCCCGTATCGCGATGTCCACGCCGCCGAGGGCGACCGTCTGCCCGAACCGCTTGACCAGGGCCCGTCCACCAAGCACGTCATCCATGCCGTCCAGGCTGCCGTGCGCGCCGGTGCCGCGGATCGGCCGTGCGTCCGGAAGTCCCTCGTCCGAACGGCCGATCCCGTGGGCGGATCAGCGCCCTGGGAGCGTGCCTAGAGTTGTGGCCGTGACGATTCGGGTTCTCATCGCCGACGACCAGCAACTGGTGCGCACCGGCTTCCAGATGATCTTGGACGCTCAGCCGGACATGGAGGTCGTGGCGGCGGTGGCCGACGGCGCCGAGGCCGTCGCCGAGGCCAGGCGGCTCAGGCCGGACGTGTGCCTGCTCGACATCAGGATGCCCAAGCTCGACGGGATCGAGGTGACCCGCGTCCTGGCCGGTCCGGGCGTGCACCACCCGCTGCGGGTGGTCATCGTGACGACGTTCGACCTGGACGAGTACGTCTACGGCGCGCTGCGCTCGGGCGCCACCGGCTTCCTGCTGAAGGACAGCGGCCCGCCCCTGCTGATCGAGGCGGTGCGCGCGGCCGCGGCGGGCGACGCGCTGGTGTCGCCGTCGGTGACCGTACGGCTGCTGAGGCACCTGGCGCAGCCCCGCCGGGTCCCGGCCCCGATGGCCGACCCGCTGACCGACCGCGAGCTGGACGTCGTACGGCTGATCGCCAGGGGGCGCACCAACCAGGAGGTGGCCGCGGAGCTGTTCGTCTCGCTGTCGACGGTCAAGACGCATCTGGGGAGCATCTTCGCCAAACTCGGCGTCAGGAACAGGGTCGAAATCGCTGCTTGGGCGTGGGAATCCGGCGTGGTGAGCTGATTAACGGAGGGGCTCGCGGGATACAAGTGAATCAGAACCTCAGCGCATGGCCCGGGGGGAGAACATCGTGCGCTACACCCAGGCACCGCCGACCAGAGCCGCCTCCGCCGTCTACGTGACGCTCACCGCGCAGGTCCTCTCCCTCGCCGCGCTGGTGATCTTCGAACAGGCGCGCGGCCGTTCGCTCGCCGCCCAGCTCGCCGAGTTCGGCGGCCGCCCGTACGGCGCCGACGCCGAGGCGGTCGTGGGCGCGGTGTCCACGTTCGCCGTGCTGATCATGCTGGTGGCGGGCACGTCGGTGGCGGCCGGGGCGGCGTACGTGACGTGGCTCGTCCGCGCCCGGCAGGCCAACGACCGGTCGGTCCCGGCCGGTCCGGTGGCGGCCGCCTGGCTGATCCCGGGGGTCAACCTGATCGCCCCGGCGGTGCTCGTGGACGAGGTGTGGCGCGGGGCCCGGCCACCCGCCGGGCAGCGCGGCCGGTGGCTGGGGCTGCTGGCCGGGTGGTGGCTGAGCTGGCTGTCCATGCTCGCGCTGGTCACGATCCGGCTGCCGCTCGACTCCTCCGCCGGCGACCTGACCGGGGTCGGGGTGCTGGAGCTGGGATGCGCGGCGGTGGCGGCGGTGTTGTGCGGGGCCACCGTACGCGAGCTGACCCGGCTGCAGCGGGCGGCCCGCACCCCGCTGGCCGCCATCCGCGCCTTCTCCCCGCACCCGCGCCCGGCTCCCGGCTCGGCCCCCCTGGGCCGCACGAGCTGAGGCCCCCGGCCACCGGGCCCAAGTCCGCGCGAGCGGAGCACCCCTGGCCGCGCGAGCCGGAGATCCGCAGAGGCCAGGGCGTCGCCCGGCGGGGTCAGGCCGCGGTGGGTCCGGAGCTGCCCGGGCTGGCGTGCCACAGCCGGCGCGGCGGCGAGGCGACGACGGCGGGGCCGAGGTCGGAGTACGGCGACAGGCGGAACCCGTTCGCGTACTCGATGCGGCGGCCGCCGACCCCTTCCCGCCGCTCCGGCTCGCGGGCGATCAGCGCGCGGACGGCGTCGATGCCCTGGGAGCGCCACAGGGTGTCGAGGTCGGCCAGGTTCCAGCAGTCGACCGCGCGCATCGACACCGCCCGCGTGCCCGTGCGCCGCACCACGCCCCTGGCCAGCATCAGCCACGACCCGAAGACGGTCGCCGCGCAGCGCCCCTGCACCGATTCGAAGAACGTCAGGTCGACTGGCCCGGTCGAGTCGTCGAGCGTGGTGAAGATGACGCGCTGCCCCGAGCGCACGGCCGGGGTCTGCGTGGCCACCTTGACCCCGGCCACCAGCACCTCGGCCCCGTTGCGCTGCTTGAGGAGATCTCTGGAACGTACCACTCCGAGCAGGTCGAGCAGCTCCTCGTGGAAGCTG
>DASUCK010000182.1:0-5792 GCA_036276095.1 Nonomuraea sp.
GTTGAGCAGCAGCCGCAGCGGCGGCCTCGGCAGCCCGGCGGCGCGCAGCGCGCGGACCGCCCACACGAGCTGCACCAGGCCCGCCTTCATGTCGAAGGCGCCGGGGCCGGTGGCGCGGTCGCCGTCCACGGTGAACGGCCAGGAGGCCAGCGTCCCGGCCGGCCAGACCGTGTCGTAGTGGGCCAGCGCCAGGACCAGGCCGTCGCCGGTGCCGGGGTAGTCGTTGACGCGGATGTCGCCGTACACGCCGCCGTCGCCCCGGCCGCCGACGTCGCGCGTGCCGCCGTCGATGCGGCGGGTGGCCGCGGGCGGGCCGATCCTGGCCTCCAGCCAGCCGTCCAGCCAGCCGAGGCAGGCGTCCAGCAGGGCCTTGTCGCGGCTGGGGGTCTCCAGCGACACGTACGCGGCCAGATCGGCGAGCAGGTCGGCCCGGTGCCCGTCGATCCAGGCACGCAGGTCCCCGGCCTGGGTACCGTTCCCCGCGCTGTTCCCCCGGCTGTTCGGCACGGTCTCCTCCACGGTCATGCGGCGGCCTCCAGATCGGCGAGGTGGGCGCGGAAGTGGTCGTGGACGTCGACGGGACGGCGGCGGACGGCGATGTCGCGCCAGACGCTTCGGCGATCCTCGGGCCGGGTACGCGGCCAGGCCGTCAATCGATCCGTCGTCTCAGGTCGTACCCGCTATGCGGCTCCGGTAGATGAGCGGCGGGGTGGAAGACGTCGAATTTCTCCCGGTGCCGCCCTGCGCGGGGCCGGGCCTGCCGTCGAGCGCGCCGGACGGAACGCGCCGGGGCCGCCCGTGCCTCACGGGTGGCCGGGCCCCGCCGCGAACGGCCAAGGCCCCGCCAACGCCAGGCGGCGCGCCACCGAGCGGTGGCGCGCCGAATGGTCGGACGGGGTGTGGGGTCGGACATCCCAGCTCCGGGGACGTCCGGTGGACGCTACCGGGTCCGCCCGATCGGGCGACCGACGGCTCCGGTCAGCGGGATGGGGTCAGGGTGCGCTTCCTGGAGGCGTAGATGTCGTCCACCAGGTGGTAGGTGCGGGCCTGTTCGGCGGTGAAGATCCGGTCGCGTTCGATGTCCTTCCTGATCTCCAGCGGGGAGCGGCCGGTGTGCCGGGACAGGATCTCCTCCTGCTGGTCGCGCATCCGCAGGATCTCCCTGGCGTGGATCTCCAGGTCGCTGGACTGCCCGCGCCCGCCCTCGGTGTGCGGCTGGTGCAGCAGGACGCGGGCGTGCGGCAGCGCCGCCCGCTTGCCCGGCGTGCCCGCCGCCAGCAGGACGGCCGCCGCCGAGGCCGCCTCGCCGATGCAGACCGTGTGGATCTCCGGCCGGACGAACTGCATGGTGTCGTAGATGGCGGTCATCGCGGTGAACGAGCCGCCCGGCGAGTTGATGTAGAGGTTGATGTCCTGGTCGGGATCGAGCGACTCCAGCGTCAGCAGCTGCGCCATCACGTCGTTGGCCACGGTGTCGTCGATCGGCGCCGCCAGGAAGATCACCCGATCTTCGAACAGCTTGCTGTACGGGTTCATCTCCTTGATCCCGTAGGAGGTGCGCTCGGTGAACGACGGGAGCACGTAACGACCGCTCATGTCAGTTCATCCCCTCGGCGATGTGGTCGACGATCCCGTACTCCAGGGCCTCCTGGGCGGTGAACCAGCGGTCGCGGTCGGAGTCGGCCTGGATGCGCTCCAGCGGCTGGCCCGTGTGGTGGGCGATGAGCTCGGCCATCCGCCGCTTGGTGTAGATCATGTTGTCGGCCTGGATCTGGATGTCGCTGGCCGAGCCGCCGATGCCGCCCAGCGGCTGGTGCATGACGACGCGGGCGTTGGGCAGGGCGTACCGCTTGCCCTTGGCCCCGGCCGTCAGCAGCAGCTGCCCCATGGAGGCGGCGAAGCCCATCGCGACGGTCGCCACGTCGCACGGAACGAACTGCATCATGTCGTAGAGCGCCATCCCGGCGTGCACCGAACCGCCCGGCGAATTGATGTACAGCGTTATGTCGCGCTTGGGATCCTCGGCCGCCAGCAATAGGAGCTCCCCGCAGAGCCGGTTACAAATCTCGTCGTCGACCTCCTGGCCGAGAACGACGATGCGCTCTCTCAGCAGGCGCTGGCTGAGCTGGTCAGGCCAGGCCACACGCTGGGTCTCCGCCATGGTGGTTGCCTTTCTACGCGAGGTATTTCCCGCGAAAAACGCTAGACCCGGCCGCCGCGAATTATGGGTCCTTTTCGCTGGCGGCGCATTTCTCCAGGGGCGCATTCCACCCGTAGCGAATTTCGCTCGACATACAATCGCGGATGTGAGATGGAGCCTGTTCCGCCGGTGGGCGTGCCTGGTGCTGGGCGGGGCGCTGCTGATGCCGTACATGATGGTCGGGGTGCTCGTCGCGGCCGTCTGGAGCGGCGAGCAGGCCAACGTGCTGCTGCCCATCCAGGTCGGCGTGTTCGCGGCGGTGCTGCCGGTCGTGGCCGTGACCGGGCTGTTCCTGCCGGTACGCGGGCTGGAGGTCAACGCCGCGCAGGGCCTCCTGGGGGCGCGCGTGGAGACGCCGCCGCGGCAGGAGCGGCGCTCCTGGCAGGAGCGGCGCCGCACCGCCGCCTGGTTCACGGCGCACCTGGCGGTCGGGGGCGTGGTCAGCGGGTGCACGCTGGCGGTCGTGCCGTTCACGGTGTTCACGCTGGTCCTGCCGTTCGCGGGGCGGCCGGTGCGGGTGCTCGGGCGGCTCGTCCCGCCGGGGTGGGAGGCGGTGGCGTGGGCCGTGGCGGGGGTGGCGTCGCTGGCGGGCCTGGTGGCGCTGGCGGCGGGGGCGGGCGCGCTGCTGGCGCGGCTGGCGCCCGTCCTGCTCGGGCCGACCCCGGCCGAACGGCTGGCCGCCGCCGAGGAGCACGCCCGCGTACTGGCCGAGCGCAACCGGCTGGCCCGCGAGCTGCACGACTCGGTCGGCCACGCGCTCAGCGTCGTCACCCTGCAGGCCGCGGCCGCCGGGCGGGTGCTCGATCGCGACCCGGCCACGGCCCGTACCGCGCTGGCCGCCGTCGAGGAGTCCGCCCGCGCCGCCCTGGACGACCTCGACCACGTGCTCGGCATCCTGCGCGAGCACCAGCGGCCCGGCAACGTCCCGCAGCCGACGCTCGCCGACCTCGACCGGCTCCTCGCCGCCTCCGGGACGCGGGTACGGCAGGAGGTGGGCGACCTGTCCGCCGTGCCCGCCGTCGTCTCCCGCGAGGCCTACCGGGTCGTGCAGGAGGCGCTCACCAACGCGATCAAGCACGGCCGCGCCCCCATCTGCCTGACGGCCGCCGTCCGCGACGACGCCCTGCACCTGGAGGTCACCAACGTCCTCGGCGGCACCGAAGCGGACGGGGACACGGATGAAGGGGACACGGGCGAAGGGGACACGGGCGAAGGGGACACGTCCCGGAAAGAGACGGATCGAGACGGCGCGGCGCCCGCAGGCGGGGGTGGCGTGACGGGGCGCGGTCCTGCCGGGTCCGGGGGGCGCGGGGTGACCGGGATGCGGGAACGGGTACGGCTGCTGCGGGGCGAGTTCGAGGCGGGGCCCGTGCCGGGCGGGTGGCGGGTGGTCGCCCGGTTGCCGCTACGGTCGGGCTCATGACGTTGAGAGTCGTGATCGCCGATGACGAGGACCTGGTGCGGGCCGGGCTGCGCATCATCATCGACGCCGAGCCCGATCTCGCCGTCGTCGGGGAGGCGGCGGACGGGGCGGCGGTGCTGCCGGTGGTGCGCCGGGAGCGGCCCGACGTGGTGCTGATGGACGTACGCATGCCCGCACTCGACGGCATCCGGGCCACCGCCCGCCTGATGGCCCTCGACCGGCCGCCGAAGGTGCTGGTGGTGACCACGTTCGAGAACGACGACCACGTCTACGACGCGCTGCGCGCCGGGGCGAGCGGGTTCCTGCTCAAGCGCACCCGCCCGGACGACCTGGTCAAGGCGATCAGAGTGGTGGCGGCCGGGGAGTCTCTGCTGTTCCCGGCCGCGATCAGGGCGCTGGCCGGCGCCCGGCCGGCGCCAGGGGCGGCCGTGCCGGGCATCGACCGGCTCACCGCCCGCGAGGCGGACGTGCTGCGGCTGATGGCCAGGGGCCTGTCCAACACCGAGATCGCCGCCGAGCTGGTCGTCGGCCAGGAGACCGTCAAGACGCACGTCGGGAACGTGCTGGCCAAGCTCGGCGCCCGTGACCGCACGCAGGCCGTGATCGCCGCGTACGAGTCCGGCTTCGTCTCGCCACGCTGACGGCCCCGGGTGAGCTCGCGGAGTCGCAGGGTGCCATCGTGTCGCCGGGCTGGGACCGGATGCGTCCGGCCGGGCCCGCTACCGGACGCCGCCGCGTCGCATCAGCTCGGCCGCCGGGATCACGGTGGCCTCGGCGGCGGTCAGGCCGGTGGCCTCCAGCGCGCGGTCGACGAGCCGCAACCCCACCGCGTATCCCGCCATGTCGGGAATGCCGCGAGGTTCCTGCCCGAAGTTCCGCATCACGCTGTCCCCCAGCACGTACGCGGGCGTGTTCCGCATCCCCTGCAGGTCGAAGTCCCGCATGATCAGCTCGTACGCCCGGTCGAACTCCTCCCCCGTCACCATCGACGACCACGGCCCCATGGCCCCGGCCCCCGACAGCTCCCGTACGAACGCCTCGGCCAGCCCCTCCCCCACGACGTGCTCGCCCACGGTCACCGTGACCGGGTCCCACTCCACGTTGGTGTAGCGCACGTTGTGGTGGAACTCGTGCACCGCGCAGTGCGCGATCCGGCCGATCACCTCCTGCGCGGGCCAGGCCAGCAGGTACAGCCATCCGGGGGCCCCGCCCATGCCGTAGTAGCCGCCGGTGACGTTCATCAGGTGCTCGTCGTCGGGGTTGCCCAGCACGAACATGACCTGCAGCGCGTCGGCCTGCCTGGCCGCGCCCAGCCGCGCGGAGGCGAGCTCCAGCTCGCGCCGCACCTGGCCGAGCACGTCCGCCTCGATCATGCGCTCGAGCGCGGGCAGGTAGCGGGGGTCGTCGGCGTCGACACGGAAGCCGCCGCCCTGGTGGTGGATGTCGACGATGTCGCCGGGCACGGGGATCGCTCCGCGCATGGGCGCCAGCATCTCCCGCAGCGCGTCGGCGCGCTCGGCCGGCGGCCGCGCCAGCATCCCCGCCATCGCCGTCAACGTGTCGTGAACGATGAACTCCATGCCGGCGACGCTAAACCCTCACCCCACGTGAGACTCAACGACGTTTCCGGCCGGTTCACAGCGAGTTCAGGGCGGGTTCAAAGCGGGTCGCCCTCACCGGTGTCGTCGCCCGGCGAGCGTCCCGGCGTGGACTCGCCGCTCTCGCTCGGCGACGGCTCCGGCGACGGCGACAGCTGCGGCACCGACGTCTCCGGGGTCGGCGGCGGCGTCGGCACGAACACCGTCGGCGGCAGCTGCCTGGGCTGCGGCTCGCTGTCGCGCCGCCCGAACACCAGCAGCAGCAGGATCGCCGTCACCAGCAGCACCAGCAACACCAGCGCCAGCGCGGCCATCAGGACCCGCTTGCGCGTCTCGGTCAGCGGCAGGCGCCGCCGGGTCGGTCCGGGCAACGCGGGCGCGCGGTCGGTCAGCCAGTACGGCACGAAGTCGGGCCCGTGCGCCTCCCCGATGAGCGTCCCGCCCACCATGACCGGCTCCAGGTACCGCTCGGCCCCCGGCCGCCCCGGCACGTACGCCACGGCCACCCACGGCGCCCTGCCGAGGTGGCTGTCGAGCACCTGCGGCGCGCCGTCCAGCACGGCCGCGCCGC
>DASUCK010000183.1:0-4335 GCA_036276095.1 Nonomuraea sp.
CTCCGAACGGGTTGGTCCGCAACGAGCCGTTCCCCAGCGTTTTGGGAGCGCTCCCAAAACGCTGGGGAACGGCTCGTTGCGGACCAACCCGTTCGGAGGAACCCGTGCGCCACCGTCTCGCCCGTGCCTCGCTCGTCGCGACCCTCGCCTTCGGCCTCACCGGCCTCGGCGGCGCCCTCGCCGCCGCCCCCGCGCTCGCGGACTACCAGCTCACGCTGATCGGCTCCAACCTCCAGTACGAGTCCTGCCAGATCACCGGAGCGCTGGGCCAGCGCGCCGGCTGGTGGACCCAATGGTGGTGCAGTCAGGTCAACGTCAGCTCGCCCAACGGCTGGGAACTGTGGGCCTACAAGGTGGTCTGACCACGGAACTGCCGGGGCCCCGGGAAATGTCCGGGGCCCCGGCCGGTCGGCGCCCGTCAGAGTGCGGGCCGGTCGAGTAGAAGCGTCACGGCACGCCGTGCGATCACTCGTCCTCGGTGAACACGATCTCGCGCCGCCTGCGGATCGTCGGGAGGACGGCGACGACCAGCGCGGCCACGGCCAGGGCCAGGAGCGCCGCGGAGATCGGCCGGGTCAGGAACACCGAAGGGTCGCCGCGGGAGATGATGAGCGTCCGCCGGAGGTTCTCCTCGACCAAGGGGCCGAGGACGAAGCCGAGCAGCAGGGGCGCCGGCTCGCAGCCGCACTTGATCAGGACGTAGCCGAGGAGGCCGAAGAACACGATCGCGTAGACGTCGTACGCGTTGAACCCCAGCGAGTACGTGCCGATCGCGGCGAACAGGATGATCATCGGGAACAGCACCTGGTACGGGATGCGCAGCATGCGCACCCAGAGGCCGATCAGCGGCAGGTTCAGCAGCACGAGCAGCACGTTCCCGATCCACATCGACGCGATCAGGCCCCAGAACAGCGCGGGCTCGTCGGTGATGACGTTCGGGCCCGGGGTGATGCCGTGCACGATGAACGCGCCGACCATCAGCGCCATGACGGGGTGCGCGGGCAGGCCCAGGGTGAGCAGCGGGATGAACGACGTCTGCGCGGCGGCGTTGTTCGCCGACTCGGGGCCGGCGACGCCCTCGATCGCGCCGCCCCCGAACTCCTGCGGCCGCTTGGAGACCCGTTTCTCGACGGCGTACGAGGTGAACGAGGCGAGCACGTGGCCGCCGCCGGGCAGGACGCCGAGCGCGGCGCCGAGCCCGGTGCCGCGCAGGATCGGGCCGACGATCCGGCGCCGGTCCTCGCGGGTGGGCCAGAGGTTCTTCACCTTGCCGACGACCGTCGCCGTGCGGGTCCGCTCGTTCTCCAGGTTGCGCAGGATCTCGGCCACCCCGAACATGCCGACGGCGACAGACACGAAGTCGAGGCCGCCGTACAGCTCGCGCTGGTCGAACACGAACCGGGGCGTTCCGGTGTAGATGTCCTGGCCGACCGTGCCCAGCAGGACGCCGAGCGC
The DNA here is from genome assembly GCA_036276095.1 of Nonomuraea sp. Lineage (GTDB taxonomy): Bacteria > Actinomycetota > Actinomycetes > Streptosporangiales > Streptosporangiaceae > Nonomuraea. The sequence goes on from DASUCK010000183.1 coordinate 1,456, forward strand.
GATCATGGCCAGCGCCTTGAGCGCCGAGCCGCGGGCCAGCGCGATGGACACGATCAGGCCGAGCAGCACCAGCGAGAAGTACTCGGCCGGGCCGAACCGCAACGCGACGCGGGCCAGCGGCGGGGCCGCCACGGCCAGCGCGACGGTGGCCACCGTGCCGGCGATGAAGGATCCGACCGCGGCGGCGGCGAGCGCCGCGCCGGCCCGGCCCTGCCGGGCCATCTCGTGGCCGTCGAGGGCGGTGACCGCCGCCGACGACTCGCCGGGCAGGTTGATCAGGATGGCGGTGGTGGAGCCGCCGTACTGGGCGCCGTAGTAGATGCCGGCCAGCATGATCAGCGCCGTGACCGGCTCGAAGTTGAACGTGATCGGCAGCAGCATCGCCACCGTCGCCGTCGGGCCGATGCCGGGCAGTACGCCGACCGCCGTCCCGAGCAGCACTCCTACGAAGCAGTAGAGGACGTTCTGGACCAGGAGCGCGGTCGAGAAGCCCAGAGCGAGGTTGTCGAGAAGTTCCATGCCTCAATCCGGATGCCGCGTCAGAACCCCAGCCACGGGCCCCACAGCGGGATCCGGAGCTGGAGGCCGACGACGAAGATGAGCGTGGCGGCCGCGGTCAGCCCGGCGGCCACGGCCACGGCCGCGAGGGGCCGTACGCGCGTGCTGGCCAGCGTGGTGAGCAGCGCGGTCACCGCCGACGTCGGCACGAACCCGAGACCCCGGACGGTGAATCCGAAGAAGACGAGCGCGAGGGTGATGACGGCGACCGCCCGCCACGGGATCGGCCCGAACGAGATCACCTCGCCGGCGACCAGCCCCTTGACCACGATCGCCAGCCCCAGGACCGCCAGGATCGCGCCGACCAGCAGGGGGAAGGCTCCTGGACCCATCCGCAGCGGGGTGCCCAGGCCGTAGCCGAGCGACCCCGCCACGAACGCGCCGCCGATCAGGACGAAGACGCCCCCGGCGAGGACGTCCGGGAAGGAACGGCGACGTTCCACGTCAGGACGCCTTGACGCCGGCGTCGGAGATGACCTTGGCCCAGGTGCCGAGCTGCTCTTCGAGCTTGGCCCGGTGCGCCTGCGGGGTGGCGCTCTCCGCCGGGACCGGAGCGGTGCCGAGCTTGGCCATCTGGTCGACGACCTTCTGGTCGGCCAGGGCCGTCTTCAGCGCGTCGGACAGCTTCTGGACGACGTCCTGCGGGGTGCCCTTCGGGACGTACAGGCCGTGCCACACGCTGACCTGGAGCTGGGGCAGCCCCGCCTCGGCCGTCGTGGGCAGGTCGGGCAGGCTCTGCACCCGTTTCGGCGTGGTGACCGCGTACGCCTTCACCTCGCCCGCGGAGATCTGCCCGCTGGTGTTGGTGGTCTGGTCGCACATGAAGTCGACCTGGCCGCCGACGAGGTCGGTGAGCGCGGGGCCGGTGCCCTCGTACGGGACCTCCTGGAGCTTCACCCCGACGGCGGTCTGGAACAGCAGGCCGCACAGGTGGGAGGCGGCGCCGATGCCGGCGTTGGCCAGCGTGACCTTGTCGGCGTTCGCCTTGACGTGGGCCACGAGGTCCTGGAGCGTCGCGGGCGCGAAGTCCTTGCGGGCGACGATCGTCATCGGCACCTCGGTGACGAGCCCGATCATCTCGAAGTCCTCGAGCGGCTTGTAGCCGAGGTTCTGGTAGAGGGCGGGCGCGGTCGACATGCCGATGTGGTGCATGAGCACGGTGTAGCCGTCGGGCTCGGCCCGCGCGACCTCGCCGGCGCCGACGGTGCCGCCCGCGCCCTCGACGTTCTGTACGACGATCTTGGTGCCGAGCTTGGCGGCCATCGGCTCGGCGATCATGCGGGTGACGGTGTCGGTCGGGCCGCCCGCGCTGAACGGCACGACGAAGGTGATGTTCTGGTTCGGGTAGCCTCCGCCGGTGGCGCCGTCGGTGGCGTCTCCGTTGCCGGAACAGGCGGTGACGAGCGAAACGACGCCGATTGCGGCGATCATCCTCGCAGCGGCCCGGAATCTGCTGGTCGTCCTCATATCGCGGCCTCCTCGTCAGCGCATGCCTACGTGTCGGTGACTGCGTGGCCTCAGTCTCGACTGGCAGGGACGCGGATGGTGTCAGAGAGATCCCAAGGAATGCACTGAATGTCAGAAGAATCCCAAGAAATGAGGGGGTAACACAAGGTCGATCGGGGCCGTACATCCGCCGGGGTCGGCTCTCGGCTCGCGACCGGCCGGCCGGAGCTCATCGGCTGACCTCCGGCTCGCGTGAGCAGCCGGCCAGCAGCCCGCCCGCCGCCAGGACCCACCGACCGCCGGTTGAGCCGTGACTCCGGGTTCGGCGCCATGCCCAGATGATACGGACGCGCCCGTCCGGCCGTCCTCCGCGCGCTGAACGCGAAGGCCGCCCGGCAGGGGCGCCGCCAGGATCGCGACCAAGGCGGTGACCACGCCGGGGTGGTCCTGGGTGGTTCTGGGTGCCGGACTGCCGGGGTTTCCCCTGCCTCGATTGTGCTGGAGTTCGTCCCGTTCTGTCCCAATCCGTCCCAAAAGTGTGGCCGAGGAATCCCGGTCAATATGCCTTCGCGCGCTGACGAATGGGGGATAAGATCGCGACGTGTCGCAGGGGTGACGTTGGGCAATAACGAACGATGTTCGGTGCCGGCAGGCGATACATCAACCTTCATGAGACGAATAGTCGCTATTCGTTCCCCAAATAACCGATGAATGGATTTTCGTGTCCCAGTACTCGAATCTCCCTAGGGGTTGGTGGACGTGAGTGCGGAGTCCGGAGAGGCCGCGCCGCGCCTCGAATGGCCCATGGGCCTGGACGTCGACGCGCTGCTGGAGAGCGGCTGGCGGCCCACGCCCTTCCAGCAGTTCGTGCTCAAA
>DASUCK010000184.1:0-8116 GCA_036276095.1 Nonomuraea sp.
GGCGTCCTTGTCCGACAGCAGGGGCTCCAGGTCGGCCGGCCAGTCGATGCCGAGCGCCGGGTCGAGCGGGTGGATCCCGTGCTCCCGCCCCGGGCTGTACGGCTCCGAGCACAGGTACACGACCGTGGCCTGCCCGCTCAGCGCCATGAACGCGTGTCCCAGCCCTTCGGCGATGAGCACGGCGTCACCCGCCTCGGCGTCCAGGACCACCGACTCCCACCGGCCGAACCCGGGGGAGCCGACCCGGAGGTCCACGACCACGTCCAGCACCCGGCCGGACCCGCACGTCACGTATTTCGCCTGGCCGGGCGGCACCTCGGCGAAGTGCACGCCCCGCAGCACGCCCGCCCGCGAGACCGAGCGGTTGACCTGGGCGACGCGCAGCGGGTGGGGCAGGCCGGCGGACCGGAAGACCTCCAGGAAGCTGCCGCGGGCGTCGGCGTGGACGCGCGGGGTGAAGCGCCACGCGCCGTCGATCGAGAGGCGGTCCATGGTCGGCAGCATGCCAGAGCCGCACGCAGATGTAAGCACAACGGGAGGTACCCCTCATGATGACCGCCGTCTTCTCCAACAGCGGCGTGACCGACGATCGCCGGCGCGAGCTGCTCTACCAGGGGCAGGTGTTCGTCTACGCGGCCTCGCCGGCCACGACCGAGCTGGTCGGGTTCGCCCGCGAGCTGATCCACGAGGCGTTCGGCGACCTTGACCCGGAGACCGCCCAGCACGAGATGCCGGTGGAGGACTTCGCCAAGCTGCTGGCCGGCCTCAAGCCCCGCTTCATCCACCACCCCCGGTGCAAGGAGTTACTGCCCGCGGTGCTCGCCGAGCGCGGCTGCGACCTGGAGCAGACGTACTTCGACGTGCCGCGGCTGCGTACCTCCACCTCCGACGACTACCTGGTCAACGGCATCTCCTACGCCTTCCACCCGCACCGCGACTGCTGGTACTCGGCGCCGTTCTGCCAGGTCAACTGGTGGATCCCGGTGTTCGAGGTGGTGCCGGAGAACGTCATGGCCTTCCACCCGCGCTACTTCGACCAGCCGGTGCGCAACGGCAGCGGGAGCTACGACTACGCCGAGTGGAACCGTACGAGCCGGTTGACCGCGGCCGGCCACATCCGCTCAGACACCCGCGTGCAGCCGCGGCCCGAGGAGCCCGTCGAGCTGGAGCCGCAGGTGCGCGTGGTGCCCGAGGCCGGGGGCACGCTCATCTTCTCCGGAGCCCAGCTGCACTCCACCGTGCCGAACACCTCCGGCAGGACCAGGTACAGCATCGACTTCCGCACCGTGCACCTCGGCGACGCGCGGGCCCGCCGCGGCGCCCCGAACGTGGACGCCCGGTGCGCCGGCACGACCCTGCGGGACTTCGTCCGGTGCGCCGACCTGGCCGCCATGCCGGAGGACCTGGCCCTGGCGTACGAGGCCGCGGCGCCGGCTGGAGCGCGCTGAATGGCCGCCTGCCGGCTGTGCGGCTCCGACGCGCTCGCCGGGGTCGTGGACCTCGGCGCGACCCCGCCGTGCGAGCTGTTCCTGACCGCCGAGCGGCTCGACGAGCCGGAGCCCACGTACCCGCTGCACCTGCGGGTCTGCACCCGGTGCTGGCTGGCGCAGCTGCCGCCGCTGATCACACCCGAGGAGACGTTCACCGAGTACGCCTACTTCTCCTCGTACTCGACCTCGTGGGTCGAGCACGCGCGCCGGTTCGTGGCCGGCGCCGGGCTGCGGCCCGGCGCGTTCGTGGTGGAGGTGGCCAGCAACGACGGCTACCTGCTCCAGCACGTGGTGGCGCGGGGCGTCCGCTGCCTGGGCATCGAGCCGTCGGCCAACGTCGGCGGGGCCGCGAAGGAGAAGGGCGTGCCGACGCTGACCGCGTTCCTGACGCCCGAGGTCGGGGAGCGGGTGCGGGCCGAGCACGGGCCCGCCGACCTGGTGGTGGCCAACAACGTGTACGCCCACATCCCGGACGTCGTGGGCTTCACCGAGGGGTTGCGGGCGCTGGTGGCGGACGACGGGCGGGTCTCGATCGAGGTGCAGCACCTGCTGACGCTGATGGAGCTCAACCAGTTCGACACGATCTACCACGAGCACTTCCAGTACTACACCGTCGCCTCGGCGCAGCGGGCGCTGGCCGCCGGCGGGCTGCACCTGGTGGACGTGGAGCCGCTGCCGACCCACGGCGGATCGATCCGGCTGTGGGCGCAGCCGGCGGAGGGGCCCGTGTCGCCGCGCGTGCTGGACGTGCTGGCGCGGGAGAAGGCGGCCGGGCTGCACGAGCTGTCCGGCTACCGGGACTTCGCGGCGCGGGTCGCCAAGGTGCGGCGCGACCTGCTGCGGTTCCTCGTCGACGCGGCCGACGCGGGCCGGACCGTGGTCGGGTACGGCGCCCCTGGCAAGGGGAACACGCTGCTCAACCACTGCGGGATCCGGCCCGATCTGCTGGCGTACACGGTGGACCGGAACCCGTACAAGCACGGCCGGTTCACGCCCGGGTCGCGGATCCCGATCCACCCGCCGGAGCGGATCGCCGCCGACCGGCCGGACTACGTGCTGGTGCTGCCGTGGAACCTGCGGGAGGAGCTGGTGGAGCAGCTCGCGTACGTCCGGGAGTGGGGAGGCGCGCTGGTGTTCCCGATACCGAGCCTGGAGGTCGTCACATGAAGGTCGTCCTCTTCTGCGGGGGCCGCGGGACCAGGATGCGCAGCGACCTGCCGGGCGGCGACATGCCCAAGCCCATGCAGCTCGTCGGCCCGCGACCGCTGGTCTGGCATGTGATGCGGTACTACGCGCACTTCGGGCACAAGGAGTTCATCCTGTGCCTGGGGCACGGCGCGCAGCACATAAAGGACTATTTTCTGACATATCGGGAAACGGCGTCGAACGATTTCGTGCTCCGCAACGGGGAGATAGAGCTGTTGTCCACGGACATCTCCGACTGGGAGGTGTCCCTGATCGACACCGGGCTCGACTCCCCGATCGGCGAGCGGTTACGCCGGGTGCGGCCGTACCTGGCGGGCGAGGAGGCGTTCCTCGCCAACTACGCCGACGTGCTCACCGACGCCCCGCTGCCGGACATCATCGGCCGCTTCGCCGCCGCCGACGCCGGCGCGTCCATGATGGTCGTCCCGCCGAACAACACCTTCCACGTCGTCGACGTCGGCGAGAGCGGCCTGGTCGGCGGCATCACCCCGGTCAGCGCCATGCCGCTCTGGGTCAACGGCGGCTTCTTCGTGCTCCGCCAGGAGGTCTTCGACCACATCCCCGAGAACGGCGACCTGGTCGCCGACGGGTGCGCCGAGCTGGCCAAACGCGGCCGGCTGATGGCCTACCCGCACCGCGGCTACTGGCGGCCGAGCGACACCGTCAACCAGCGGCTGGAGCTCGACCGCGCCTGGGCCAGGGGCGAGCGGCCGTGGGCGCTGTGGGAGAGCCAGGCCGCCGGTCGCCTGCGGGCCGGCCGGTGATCGGCCTGCGCCCGGGCCGGCGCGACGCCGTGGTCGCGCTCGGCGCCCACTGCGACGACCTCGCCATCGGCGCCGGCGGCACGCTGCTCGCCCTGTGCGCGGCCCGCCCGGGAACGCGCGTGGACGCGCTCGTGCTCTCCGGCGGCGGCACCGAGCGGGAGGAGGAGGAACGCGCCGCGCTCGCCGCCTTCTGCCCCGGCGCCGACCTCCGCGTCACCGTCATGAAGCTCTCCGACGGCCGCCTGCCCGCGCACTGGGACGAGGCCAAGGACGCCCTGGAGGACCTGCGCGCCCGTACGGACCCGGACCTGATCCTCGCCCCCTGGGCCGGCGACGCCCACCAGGACCACCGCGGCCTGGCCGCGCTCGTCCCCACCGTCTGGCGCGACCACCTGACGCTCGGCTACGAGATCGTCAAATGGGACGGCGACCTCGGCCGCCCCGCGGTCTACCAGCCGCTCCCCGGCGACGTGGCCGAGACCAAGGCCCGCCTGCTCCAGGAGCACTACCCCTCCCAACGGCACCGCCCCTGGTACGACCGGGAGGCATTCCTCGGCCTGGCCCGCATCCGCGGCATCGAGTGCGGCGCCCGCTACGCCGAGGCCTTCCACGTGACCAAGCTGCTGATCGATCTGGCTGGAGACTGACCTATGCGGATACTTCTGACCGGGCACCAGGGCTACCTGGGCACGGTGATGGCGCCGGTGCTGGCCGCGGCCGGGCACGAGGTGGTCGGACTGGACTCCGGCCTGTTCGCCGACTGCGTGCTCGGCCCCGTGCCGGACGACCCGCCGGGGCACGCCGTCGACCTGCGCGACGTGCCGGCGTCGGCGCTCGACGGGATCGACGCCGTGGCGCACCTGGCCGCGCTGTCCAACGACCCGCTCGGCTCGCTCGCCCCCGAGCTGACCCACGACATCAACCACCGCGCCTCCGTCCGGCTGGCCCGGCTGGCCAGGGACGCGGGCGTGCGCAGGTTCGTGTACGCCTCCACGTGCTCGGTCTACGGGGCCTCCGGCGGCGACGACCTGGTGGACGAGGACGCGCCGCTGCGGCCGGTGACGCCGTACGCGGAGTCGAAGGTCCGGGTCGAGGACGACCTGGCCGAACTGGCCGACGCCGACTTCACGCCGGTGTTCATGCGCAACGCGACCGCGTTCGGGTTCTCGCCCCGGCTGCGGGCCGACATCGTGCTGAACAACCTGGCCGGCCACGCGGTGCTCACCGGCGAGGTGCGGGTGCTGTCCGACGGCACGCCGTGGCGGCCGCTGGCGCACGCCCTGGACATCGCCGAGGCGTTCCTGCGGGCGATCGCGGCGCCGCGCGAGGCCGTGCACGCCAGGGCGTTCAACGTGGGCACCGAGGCCAACAACGTGACCGTGGCCGAGATCGCGAACGAGGTCGTGGCGGCCGTGCCGGGGTCGACGCTGGTGATCACGGGGGAGACGGGGAACGACCCGCGGTCGTACCGGGTGGACTTCTCGCGCATCCGCGCGGCTCTGCCCGGGTACGACGCGCGGTGGACGGTCAAGGCCGGCGCGGTCGAGCTGGTGGAGGCGTACCGGGCCCACGGGCTCACCAAGGACGACTTCGCGCGGCGCTTCACCCGGCTGGCCCGGCTGGCCGACCGGCAGGCGGCGGGGACGATCGACACCGGACTCCGCCCATGACCGGCCCCACGCACGGCCCCATGGACGGTGCTGACATGCACGCCCTCGTCGAGCGGCTGTACCCGATCTGCCGGAGCATCACCGGCGACGGCGTGCGGCGGACGCTGGAGATCATCGGCGAGCACCTGCCGCTGACCGTCACGGAGGTGCCGACCGGGACCGAGGTGCTCGACTGGACGATCCCCAAGGAGTGGAACATCCGGGACGCCTACGTCAAGGACCCGTCCGGGCGGCGGGTGATCGACTTCCGGGAGTCGAACCTGCACGTGGTGGGCTACAGCGTGCCGGTGGCGGGGACGTACACGCTGGAGGAGCTGCGGCCGCGCCTGCACACGCTGCCCGGCCAGCCTGACCTCGTCCCCTACCGGACCAGCTACTACGCCGAGACCTGGGGGTTCTGCCTGGCGCAGAGCACGCTCGACCGGCTCGGCGCGGGCCCCTACGAGGTGCTGATCGACTCCACGCTGGCCGACGGGTCCCTGACCGTCGCCGAGCACGTCGTACCCGGGCAGGTGGCCGACGAGGTGGTGATCTCGTGCCACGTGTGCCATCCGTCGCTGGCCAACGACAACCTGGCGGGCGTCGCGGTGGCCGTGGCGCTGGCGCGGGGGCTGGACCGGCCGCGGCACACGTACCGGTTCCTGTTCATGCCGGGGACGATCGGGGCGATCACGTGGCTGGCGCTCAACCGGGACCGCGTGGACCGGGTCGCGGCCGGGCTGACGCTGGCGTGCGCGGGGGATCCGGGGGCGGTCACGTACAAGCGGAGCCGGCGGGGGGACGCGGTGATCGACCGGGCGGCCGCGTACGTGCTGCGCGACCGCCCGCACACGCTGCTGGACTTCTCCCCGTACGGGTACGACGAGCGCCAGTTCTGCTCGCCGGGGTTCGACCTGCCGTTCGGGAGCCTGACCAGGACGCCGTACGCCGGATACCCGGAATATCACACGTCAGGGGACAACCCGGGATTCGTCACCCCGGCGGCCATGGAGGACACCCTGGACGTGCTCCGCCAGGTCGTCGAGGTGCTGGACGGGAACCGCACGTACCTGAACCTGAGCCCGTACGGGGAGCCGCAGCTGGGCCGGCGCGGCCTGTACGAATCCCTCGGCGGGAGAAGTGACACGAAACAGGCCCAGATGGCGATGTTATGGGTGTTGAACCTGTCCGACGGGGAGCACGGCCTGCTCGACATCGCCGCCCGCGCCGAACTGCCGTTCGCCGCTGTGAGAGGGGCGGCGCGGGCGTTGCTGGAAGCCGGACTGGTCAAGGAGATCGGGTGATGGACCTCAGGGTCGGAGACGTCGTGGAAGTGCGCGGGGAGGACGAGATCCGGGCCACGCTGGACGAGCGCGGCGAGCTCGACGGGCTGCCCTTCATGCCGGAGATGCTCCGGTTCTGCGGGCGGCGCATGACCGTGCGCAAGGTAGCGCACAAGGCGTGCGACACGATTGACCACACCGGCCTGCGGCGCATGGACGACGCCGTCCACCTGACCGGGGCCCGCTGCGACGGCGCCGCGCACGGCGGCTGCCAGACCGCCTGCTCGCTCTACTGGAAGGCCGCCTGGCTCAAGAAGGCCGCCCCGCCCGCCGCCCCCTCCCAGCCGCCCGCCGTCCCCTCCCCGCCGGCCGCCGCTCCCGAGCGCGGCGCGCGCCTGCTGCCGCTGCTGGAGGCCAACACCCACAAGCCACCCGGCCCGCACGGCGAGGAGCGGTTCTCCTGCCAGGCCACCGAACTGCTCCGCGCCGCCCCGCGCCCCCTGCCGGTCAAGGACCTCCGGCAGTACGTCACCGACGTGCGCACCGGCAACGCGGGCGTGCTGAAGACCCTGCTCGGCCTGTTCCTCGCCGTCTTCAACCGCTACCAGGCGCTCAGCACGCGCCTGCTGCCCCGCTGGCTGCGGATCAGGGGCGGCCTCAAGTGGGGCTGGGTGCCCGCAGGGGAACCCGGCCCCACGCCGACCGGCACGCTCGACCTCCAGCCCGGCGAGCTGGTGCGGATCAAGTCCCGGCGGGAGATCGTCGCCACGCTCAACCACGAGCGGCTCAACCGGGGGCTCGGCTTCGAGGAGGAGATGGCCCGCCACTGCGGCAGGACCGCCCGGGTCGTCGCCCGCGTCGAACGCTGCCTCGACGAGCGCACCGGCGAGCTGCTCCTCATGAAGAACCCCTGCATAACGCTGGAGTCAGTGTTCTGCGAAGGGGCGTACAGCGTCAACTGCCCACGTCAGTTCCTCCCGTTCTGGCGGGAGATCTGGCTGGAGCGCGTCGAGGAGTCAGGCTCCTAGGAAGGCACGGTGGAATGGACCGGACCGAGGAGGACGAGCAGCACCTCGGGGCTCTCGGCAAGCTGGCCGGGAGGGGGCTGCGCTGGGGCCTGCTGGGCAACCTCGTCATCAAGGCCGGCTCGTTCGCGCTCTCGCTCATCCTGGCCCGCACGCTCCTGCCCGCCGACTTCGGCATCTACGCCATCGCCCTGGCCGCCACCCAGTTCGTCATGTCGATCAAGGACCTGGGCATCATGGCCGCGACCATGCAGTGGCGCGGCCGGTTCGAGGACATGGTGCCGACGGCCACCGTGCTGTCGTTCGTGTCGGCCACCGCGCTGTACGGCGTGTTCTGGCTCGCGGCCCCCGCCTACGCCGAGATGTCCGGCGCCCCCCACGCCACGCCGGTGATCCGGCTGCTGACCGCGATCATCCTGGTCGAGGGGTTCACCGCGGTGCGCTCGGCGACGCTGATCCGCCGGTTCGAGCAGCACAGGCTCACCCTGGCCATCGGCGCCGGGTTCGCGGTCAACGCGGTGCTCGCGGTGCTGCTCGCGGTCAACGGCGCGGGACCGTACAGCTTCGCGGTCGGCCAGGTGGCGCAGGCGGCGGTCACCGGGGTGATCACCCTGGTCGCGGCCCGGCTGCCGGTCCGGCTCGGCCTGGACCGGGGCGTCGCGGCCCGGCTGCTGAGGTTCGGCGTGCCGTCGGCGGCCG
>DASUCK010000185.1:0-24008 GCA_036276095.1 Nonomuraea sp.
CTGCTGGCCCGCGGCTCGTTCGAGCGCCTGACCCGCCGAACGATCACCAACCCGGCCGCGCTCGAACGCGAGCTCGCCCAGGTGCGCCGGCACGGGGTGGCGTACGCGCAGGAGGAGTTCGCCGAGGGCCTGGCCTGCGTGGCCGCCCCGGTGTTCGGCCCCGGCGGCGGGGTCCGCATGTCGCTCGGGGTGGCCGCGCCCGCCCACGCCGCCCCGCTCGGCCGGCTCGGCATCTCGGTGCGCGGCGCGGCCCAGGCCATCTCCGGCGCCCTGCTCGGCGGGTGACGCGTTCCGGCCACCGGAACGCCGATCACGGTCAAGCCCGAAAGCGTCCCACTGGCCGAAACCCGCGATTGCGGCGGCCCCGCCGTAGCGATCACATCGTGCGTATGACTGTGCTTCCGGCCGCCCAGGAGCCGCCCGCGTCCCACCCGGCGGGCACCCTGACCGTTCCCGCCCCGCGGGCGCCCCTCACCCGGCCGGAGCCCCCGCACGCCCCCGCCACCGGGCGGCCCCGGACCCCACGCGCGGGCGGGTGGCCGGAGGCGGCGCGTGCCTAGGGGGTTGCCGCGGGCGGGCGTGCTGGAGAGCGCGCGCCTCGCCGCCGCCCTCGCGCCGCCGGGTGCGCCGCACGTGGCCCGCCGCCGCGACCTGCTGCGGGCCCGCCCCCTGCTGGCCGGCCTGGAGTCCAGGTACGGTGGACGCCCCGTCCTCCTGCGCCGCCGCGGCGGCCCCGCCCTGCTGGTGCTCTCCAAGCGGGACGCCCTTCGCGTGCTGCGCGACGAGCGCGACGCCTACGCCCCGGCCGTCGAGGAGCGCCCGCACGCCCTGCCGGCCGGCGTCCTGGGCCCGTCGTTCGTGGAGATCGCCAGAGAGGAGGCCGGGGAGCTGGCCGGCGGCGTCGTCGACTTCCCGCGGCTCGACGCCCGCTGGCAGCGGGTGGCCAGGCGGTGCGTGTACGGCGCCGGCGCGGCCGGCGACGAGGAGCTGACCCGTCTGCTGGCCGGGCTGGCGCGGGCCGGCCGGCGGCGGGCCAGGCGCCGCCAGGAGATCCTGTCCGGCCGCTACGACGCCCGCATCCTCGACCACCTGCGCCGCGCCGAGCCGGGCAGCCTGGCCGGGCTGATCGCCGAGACGTCCGGGCAGGCCGAGTCCCGCGCGCTCATGCAGGCGGCGTTCTGGCTGATGGGGCTCGGCGCCGCGGCCACGGGCCTCATGCAGGCGCTCGCCCTGCTCGCCGCCCACCCGGCCCAGCGCAAGGCCGCCCGGGCCGACCCCGGCCGGCTGCGGGCCTGCCTGCGCGAGGCGCAACGCCTGTGGCCGCCCGCGCCGGCTCTGTCCAGGGTCACCGCCACGACCACCGAGTGGTACGGCGCCGCCCTCCCCGCCGGCACCACCGTGCTCGTTCCGCTCGCCGCCCACCAGCGCGGCGCCGGCCTGCCGTACGCGAACACGTTCGCCCCCGAGATCTGGCTCGACGGCACCGCCACCGGCGAGTGGTGGGCCATGCCGGGCTGCGAGGGCGTGCACCTGACGCTCACGGTCGGCACCGCGTTCCTGGAGGGCATGCTGCGGGCCGCCCGGCCCAAGCCGGTCGGGCGGGTGCTGTCGCCGCACCGCCCGCTCCCCCACACGCTCAACGTCGCCCGGCTGCGGGTCAGCATGCGCCCCCGCAGGACCACCTGAGCCCGGCCGTGGCCGACGCCCGGTCAGGGGCGGTGGCCGACGCACTGGCCTACGTCGAGCCCCGTACTCCGTTAGAGTCTGGGGTACAAAACAACGTGCCGGGCGGAGGAACGGTTCGGGTTGAGACGGCAAGACGACGGCGAGAGGACGGCGACATTGGGGCGCTCCGCAGGCACTCCGCTGAAGCCGGAAGACCCGCCGGCGATCGGCCGCTACGAGCTGATCAGCCGTCTCGGCTCCGGTGGCATGGGCGTGGTCTACCTCGCCAAGGCCCCCGACGGGCCGCGGGTGGCGCTCAAGGCCATCCGGCGCGCCTTCACCGCCGACCCGGTCTACCGGGCCCGCTTCCACGAAGAGGTGTCGAACGCGCGCAAGGTGGCCTCGTTCTGCACGGCGCGGGTGCTCGACCACGGCGAGGACCGCGGCGTCCTCTACCTCGTCACCGAGTACATCGACGGCATCTCGCTCGAAGACCACCTGATCGAGCACGGCGCGCTGTCGCCGTCGGTGCTCCACGCCGCGGCCGTGGGCGTGGCCGCCGCGCTGACCGCCATCCACGCCGCCGGGCTCGTCCACCGCGACCTCAAGCCGGCCAACGTCATGCTGACGCTGGCCGGGCCCCGGGTGATCGATTTCGGGCTGGCCAGGTCCACCCACGTCGACTCCCGGCACACGAACGCCGGCATGGTCATGGGCACCCCGGGATGGATCGCTCCCGAGCAGGTCTTCGAGGGCAAGACCAGCCCGGCGGGCGACGTGTTCGCGTGGGGCTCGCTGATCGCGTACGCGGGGCTCGGCGGGCATCCGTTCGGCGAGGGAGACGCTTACGTGATGGCGGCGCGGGCCCGTACGGCGCCGCCCGACCTGCGTGGGCTGCCCACGCCGCTCGACCGGCTGGTCGCGGCCGCCATCCACCCCGACCCGTCCCGGCGGCCGACGGCCCGCCAGCTGCTGCTTGAGCTGGTGGAGGCGGCCGACGAGCCGGCGGCGCAGCTGGCCGCCACCAAACACCTCACCAACGCCTGGAACCCGTCCGAGTTCGCCCCGCTGGCCCAGGCCCCCCACGCCGTCCCGCCTCCCGACCGCACCGGCGCCGTCCCCGGCCCCGCCCCTCCGGCCGCCCGCTCCCGCCCTCCGCGCCACCCCGACCCCCACGCCGCCCAGCCCCCGCCGATTGACCCCCACACCGCCCAACCTCCGCCGATGGATCCGCGCGTCGGTCAGGCCCCGCCCCAGCCGGGGCCACCCCCTGAGCCCCGAGGCCCCCAGGCGCCACCCCACGCCGAGCGCACCGGCCCCGTTCCCGGGATGCCGCACGCGGAGCGCACCGGCCCCGTTCCCGGGATGCCGCACGCGGAGCGCACCGGGCCCATGGCGCGCGGGCGGGGTCCCGTCCCCCACCACCAGACGGGGCTGGGCCCGATCCCGCGGCACTCGACCACCGGGCAGGGGCCGTTGCCCGGCTACCCGCCCGCCCGGCCGAAGCGGAGCGCGTTCACCGGGTGCGTCACCGCGCTCGTGATCGCGGCCGTGCTGCTCGTGCTGCTCCTGGCGGCGCTGGCCTGGATGTTCCGGTCCCCGGCGGCCGGCGCCGACGGCCCGGTCCAGGACGGCACGCTCCGATTCGCCGTCACCAGCACGACATGCCCCAAACCCACGAAGGTCGCCACCGTACGCACCTGCCGGATCGGGATCGAGGTCGACAACGTCGGCCCCGACGCCAGGGTCCTCTACCCAGGCCAGCAGAAGCTGCTCGACGAGGACGACCAGCTCCACGACGGCACCAGACTGCTCGACAGGTCAGGGCAGGAGATCACCCCGATCCGGATCGAGGCGGGCGGCGCGTTCACCGGGACGCTGGTGTTCGCGCTGCCCAAGGACGTCAGCCCGGTCGGCCTGGAGGTGCACGACTCCGGCCTGAGCACCGGCGCCAGGATCAACCTGGGCTCCTAGCCTGGCCGCGGCCAGGACCAACCTGGGCTCCCGGCCTGGCCGCTCCCCGTCAGAAGCCCTCCGACGGGGAGACCCGGCCCTCCAGCGGGGCGCCCGCGCCGAAGCGCCGCACGTTGGCGGTCACCCGCTCGGCCAGCCCCCGCCAGTACGCCGGCCGCGGGTTCGCGCAGTGGGGCGTGATGAGCACGTTGTCCAGCTCCCACAGCGGATGCCCGTCCGGCTGCGGCTCGGGGTCGGTGACGTCGAGCGCCGCGCCCCCGATCTCGCCCGCGCGCAGCGCCGCCACGAGGTCGTCGGTCACGACGAGGCTGCCGCGGGCGACGTTGACCAGCCAGGCGTCGCCGCGCATGAGCGCGAACTCGGCCGCCCCGAACATGCCGCGCGTGCCCGGCGTGGCGGGGGCGGCGGCGACGACGTACGCGGCCTCGGGCAGCGCCTCGCGGTAGCGGGCGCGCGGGAGGACGCGGGCCGCGCCGGGCGCCTCGCCCCGGTCGGTGACGGCGGTGACCGGGCACCCGAACGGCTCCAGCAGCCGCATGAGCGCCCGCCCGATGCCCCCGTAGCCCACGATGGCGACGGTCGCCCCGGCGAGCTCTCTGGAGTCGTTCGGACCCCAGCTCGTGGCCCTGGCGTGCCGGGGCAGCCCGCGGGCGGCGGCCAGCATGAGGGCGAGGGCGTGCTCGGCCACGGCGGGCCCGTACGCGCCGGCGGCCGCGGTGAAGACGGGCCGGTCGGTGATGACGCCCGCGTCGGCCCACCGTTCGATGCCGGCGTGCGGCAGCTGCACCCACCGGACGCGGTCGTGGATCATCGAAAGCAACTCGGCGGGGTCGTCGCTGCCGTAGTAGACGATGGCCTCGGCGTCCTCCAGGGGCACGACGCGGCCGCCCGCGCGGCGCACCGCCTCGACGAGCGCGGGCACCGGCTCCGGGCCGACGTGCACGGCCGGGGTCATCGGGCGGCCTCGGCGCCGGCGAGCCGGGCCAGCAGCGTCGTGACGCGCCGCCCGGCGGCCTCGGCCCCGCCGGAGGTGAGCGCCGAGCCCATGCCGCAGGCGACGGCGCCGGCCGCGATCCATTCGGGCGCGTCGTCGATGGTCACGCCGCCGGTGGGGATGGCGGGGAGCTGCGGCAGCGCGGCGCGTACGTCGCGGAGCCACGACGGCGACGCGGCGGCCGCCGGGAAGATCTTCACCGCGTCGGCGCCCTCCTCCAGCGCCCGCACGATCTCGGTCGGCGTGGCCGCCCCGGGGAACACGGGCACGCCGTAGCGGTGTCCGGCGCGGATCACGTCGGGATGCAGGCTCGGTGAGACGAGGAACCGCGCGCCGGCCTCCACGGCGGCACGGGCGGCGGCCGCGTCGAGCACGGTGCCGGCCCCGACGAGCGCCTCCGGCCGCGCTCCGGCCAGCCGCGCCACGGCGTCGAGCGCCCGCCGGGTGGTGAGCGCCACCTCCACGGCCCGCAGCCCGGCCTCCAGCACGGCCTCGGCGGCGGCCACCGCCGCGTCGGCCCCGGCGGTCCTGACGATCCCGAACACCCGCTGCTCGGTGACGGCCCGGACGATCTCCCAGCGGTACATGGGTTTCCTTCCGACATCTCCGGCGGCGTCCGCGGAGATCACGCGCTCAATCGTAGTGGGGACGCCTCGGGCGACCGCCTTGACCGCGCGGCGGCCGTGAGGAACGCTGAAGCCGACACATCTCCGGGGGCGCGCGTGAGGCGTCCGTTCGTCATCCTGCTGGCCGCCAACGCTCTGTCCGTCACCGGCACCATGCTGTCCACGCTGGCGGTGCCGTGGTTCGTCCTGGAGACGACGGGCAGCGCCGCGCTCATGGGGCTGGCGGCGTTCGCGTCCACGTTCCCCGTCGTGGTCTCCGCGGCCGTGGGCGGCGGGTTGGTGGACCGGCTCGGGTTCCGCGCGGCGAGCGTGCTGTCGGATCTGGTCAGCGGGCTGGTGATGCTGGCGGTGCCGGCGCTGTTCTGGACGGCCGGGCTGTCCTACCCGGCGCTGCTGGCGCTGCTCTTCCTGCGCTGGCTGGTGGCCACGCCCGGGGAGACGGCGCGCAAGGCGATGCTGCCGGAGCTGTCCGCGCTCGGGCGGGTGCGGATCGAGCGGGCGGCGGCCGCGTACGACGGGGTCTACCGCGGGGCGGGCATGGTCGGGGCGCCGCTCGCCGGGGTGCTGATCCCCTGGTTCGGGGCGGGCGGTCTGCTGGTCGTGGACGGGGTGACGTTCCTGCTGTCGGCGGCGCTGGTCGGCGCCGGGATCCCGCGGGTCGGGGGCGGCGCGCCCGAGCCGGGGCGGCGATTACGCGACGGGCTGGCGTTCCTGTGGCGCGACCGGCTGCAGACGAGCGCCACCGCGATGATCGTGGTGGTGAACATGCTGGACACGGGCGTCACGCAGGTGCTGCTCGCGCTGTACGCCCGCGACGTGGCGCAGGACGCGCGGGCGTACGGGCTGCTGGCCGGCGCGGTCGCGGCCGGCGCGCTGGCCGGGACCGTCGTGTACGCCGCCGCCGGCGCCCGGCTGCCCACCCGGCTGACGTACGGGGCGTCGTTCCTGCTGGCCGGGGTGCCGCGGGTGCTGGTGCTGGCCCTCGGCGCGCCGCTGCCGGTCGCGATCGGCGTCACGCTGGCGTCCGGGTTCGCCGCGGGCGCGATCAACCCGATCCTCGGCGTGCTCCAGTACGACCGGATCCCGGCCCGCCTGCGCGCCCGGGTGCTCGGCGCGATGACGGCGGCCGCGTACGCGGGCATGCCCGTGGGCGGGCTCGTGGCCGGCGCGTTCACCGAACTCGCCGGGCTGACCTCCACCCTGTACGCGTTCGTCTGCGTCTACCTGCTGGCCTCGCTGCCGCCGTTCGTCGGCCGGGCCTGGCGCGAGCTGGACGGCCCTACCCGGCCCGGCGCAGCAGAAGGGACTCGCTGATCGGCGACTCGTGGGTGCCGGGCACGGTGCACGCGTGCGCCCCGGCGACGGCCCCCAGGCGTACGCACTCCGCCAGCGGCCGGCCGCGCAGCCGCCCGTACAGGAAGCCGGAGACGAACGCGTCGCCCGCGCCGTTGCTGTCGGCCACCGGCCCGGGCGGCGGCGCGGCCGGGAAGGCGCGCGGGCCGCCGTCGCGGGTGAGCACGAGGCAGCCGTCGGCGCCGCGCGTGCAGACGACGGTGTGGGCGCGGCCCCGCTCCAGGACGGAGCGCATCGTGGCGGCCGGGTCGCTCAGCGCGGCGGCGGACAGGAACACCAGGTCGGAGCGGTAGGCGAAGTCCTCGTGGTAGTCGTCGGCGCCGTCCCAGTCGTGCAGGTCGGTGGAGGTCGGCACGCCGGACAGGTCGGCGTAGAGGTGGCGGCAGAAGTCCATGATGGACACGTGGGCGTGGCGGGGCCGGACGCCGGCGTACGCCTCCTTGGGCAGGCGCTCGCCGGGGGTGGCCCTGGCGTCGTAGAAGGAGGTGCGGCGGCCGTCGGGGCCGACGAGGAGCACGCTCCTGCGCGTGCCGGCGCGCGCCGGGCCGAAGGAGCAGTCGAGGTCGCGCAGCGCGTGCCGGACCAGCGCGCCCTGCGGGTCGGCGCCGATCAGGTCGGCGAACGCGACGCCGAGGACCAGGACGTCGGGTCTCACCGGTTGACCAGCGGGCCGGAGCCGGTGGACCCGCGGACGACCAGCTCCGGCTGGAAGATCAGCTCGACGTGCTTGGCGGGCGCGCCGTTGACCTCCTCCAGCAGCGTCTGCACGGCGGCCGAGGCCATGGCGCCGATCGGCTTGCGCACGGTGGTGAGCGGCGGGTCGGTGAACGCGATCAGCGGCGAGTCGTCGAAACCGACCACGGACACCTCGGCCGGCACCGACATGCCCTTCTCCCGGCACGCCCGGATCGCGCCGAGCGCCATGAGGTCGCTGGCGCAGACGATGCCGGTGCAGCCGCGGGCGAGCAGCTGCGCGGCGGCCGCCTGCCCGCCCTCGACCGAGAACAGCGAGTGGGCGACGAGGTCGTCGACGTCTGCCGCGCCGAGCAGCTGCGCCATGGCCTGTTTGTACCCCTCGATCTTCCTGATCACCGGCACGAACCGGCGCGGCCCGAGGGCCAGGCCGATGCGCTCGTGGCCCAGGTCGACCAGGTGTTGCACGGACAGCCGCGCGGCCATGCGGTCGTCGGGCGAGATGAACGGCGCGTCGATGTGCTCGCTGTAGCCGTCGACCAGCACGATGGGCAGCCCGCGGTCGATGAGCCGGGTGTAGCGGTCCATCCGCGCGGTGGTGTCGGCGTGGAGGCCCGACACGAACACGATGCCGCTCACGCCGCGGTCGACCAGCAGCTCGGTGAACTCGTCCTCGGGCGCGCCGCCGGGCAGCTGGGTGCACAGCACGGGCGTGTAGCCGTGCTGGGTCAGCGCCTTCTCGATGGCCTGCGCGAACGCCGGGAAGATCGGGTTGTCCAGCTCGGGCGTCACCAGGCCGACCAGCCCGTTGCTGCGCTGGCGCAGCCGGGGCGGGCGTTCGTAGCCCATGACGTCGAGCGCGGCCATCACCGCCTGGCGGGTGGCGGCCGAGACGCCGGGCTTGCCGTTGAGCACCCGGCTGACCGTGGCCTCACTCACCCCGGCCTGGGCGGCGATATCGGCTAGGCGAGCGTGACCGTTCATGGCACACACTTTACTTTCCACCAGCCCGCCGAATCGGCTGCCCCCGGGGGGCGAGTCACGCCCCGGCGATCGCGGACGCCCGTCAGGTCGCCGATTCCGTCGCCGTCGCCGTCGCGGACCCCGTCACCGGCCCCGTCGGCGATGCTGCGCACGTACACCTGGTAGATCGCGGCGTCGCGCCACCACGCGGTCATGGTCACCCCCTGGACATCCCGACCATGAAAGCCGTTTCCGCAAGCTTGCGCAACCCCTTGCACACTCTCTAAATACGGAAATATTGGTCTACGGACTCCCAAAACCTCTGTCCAAAACGCCGCATAAGCAGATTCTTTATGTCAAGGGTGGACATCACCTATTAAGGCGCGATGTACTACCTCTTCAATCAGCCCCGTCACAGGTGACTCGCGTGCAAGGTGTGGGCCCATGAGCTCGGTCGTTCTCGACAATGTGACCAAGGTGTATCCGGGCGACTACCTCGCGGTCGACCGGCTGAGCCTGCGGGCTGATGCCGGCGAGTTCCTCGTCCTGCTCGGCCCGTCCGGCTGCGGCAAGTCCACGCTGCTCCGCATGATCGCGGGCCTGGAGGAGATCACCGAAGGAGAGCTCTGGCTGGACGGGCAGCTCGCCAACCACCTCGCCCCGCGCGACCGCGACGTCGCCATGGTCTTCCAGAGCGGCGCCCTCTACCCGCACAGGACCGTGCGCGGGAACATCTCCTTCCCCCTGGAGATCTCCAAGGCGGACCCGGCGATGATGCGCGAGCGCGTCACGGAACTGTCGAAGGCGTTACACATCGACGAGACCCTCGACCGGCGCCCCGGCACCCTCTCCGGCGGCCAGCGGCAGCGGGTGGCGATGGGCCGGGCGATCGTCCGGCAGCCCAAGCTGTTCCTCATGGACGAGCCGCTGTCGAACCTGGACGCGGGCATGCGCACCGAACTGCGCATGGAGATCTCGGCCCTGGTCAGGTCGCTCGGCGTCACCACGATCTACGTGACGCACGACCAGGTGGAGGCCCTCACGCTGGCCGACCGCATCGCCATCCTGAACCGCGGAGTCCTGCAGGACGTCGGCACCCCGGCGCAGATTTACAACGATCCAGCCACCGCGTTCGTGGCCGCCTTCCTCAACTCGCAGCAGCTCAACCTGTTGGCGGCCGGGGTCAGGACGCCGCAGAACCAGTACGTGATGCTGGACTTCGGCCCGCACCGGCTGACGCTGCCCTGGAGCGATCCCAGGGCGTACGCCATCTCGCAGCACACGGGCGGCCAGGTGCTGGTGGGCCTGCGGCCGGACGGGCTGGCGCCGGTGCCGGAGACCTACGAGGGGCCGGCGTTCTTCGGGCGGGTGCGGGCGCTGGAGTACCACGGGCACGAGTGGCTGGCGTACCTGGAGTGCGGCATGCCGGCCGTGCCGGTGCCCGAGCCGCCGGACCCGCGCGCCCGCGTCAACGGCGACGACGACGGCTCCGGCAAGCTGGCGGGGCTGATGCGGCGGTTGTTCTCGCCCTCCCCGGCGATGGAGCCGCAGGACCAGGAGCGGGTGGGGAACCCCAACAGCGGCATCCACCGCCGCTCTGACCTGATCGTCCGCCTCGGCAACCGCCCGGTCTGGCGCGCCGGCGACGCCGCGAAGGTCGCCGTCGACCTCTCCCGCATCATGGTCTTCACCCTGGACGGCGCCCGCATCGACCCGCCGCGCCGCTAACCGGGACGGCGCCGGGGGCCGGTCAGCCAGGCCGGGTCGAAGGAGACGGGGAACGGCTCGTCGATCGTCAGCATGCCCCCCGCCGCGGCCTCGGCCACCGGCTCGTAGCCCTTCCTGCCCAGCTTGAACACCTCGGCCCGGGGCGCGCCGACGCCGTGGAGCTCGACCCGTACGAACACCGGGATGCCGGCCGCCGCGTATTTGGACGGTTTGACCTCTTGTTGGCGCCGGCGGCCGCGCCGGGCGATCTCGCCCACGCAGGCGATCTCGGCGGCGGTGAGCATGAGCGCCCCGGTGGTCATCGCCTCGGCCTCGCCGATGACCAGGTCGGGGCAGAGACCGTCGGCGCCGACGTGCACGCTGCCGGAGACGACCTCGTAGCGGTCGGGGCACGCCTCGTCGAGGATGCGGATCAGCCGGGTCGCCGCGCAGGCGTGGTCGAGGCCGGGCATGGGGCTGACGACGAAGCTGCCGTCGATCAGCTCGACCTGCTCTCCGACCTCGGGGATCTTGAGCCAGTCTTCGACGGTGTAGCCGTCGTCGCCGGACGGCGCCGGGAACACCCGGCCTGGCGGTGGATGCGCGGCAAGCCATCCTTGATTCGGCACGGCAGCCCCCTTGCCTCGATGCCGCTACGGAGAGTAATCACATCGAATACGCTCAGTGACGACTTCAGATTACCGCGCCTTTGCCTCTCCCGCTGCCCGAACCGGTCAGGGCACCGATGACCAGCGCGAGCCTTCGGGGGTGTCCTCGACGACGATGCCGCCGGCCTGCATCGCCGCGCGCAGGGCGTCGGCCACGTCGTAGCGGCCCGACCGGCGGAGCTCGCCGCGGAGCGCGAGCAGCGGCTCCACCAGTGAGCGCAGGCTCACGGAACGGCGGCCGGCCGTGGAGGCGAGCTCGCCCAGCCGGGCGATGAGCAGGCGCATCAGCTCTCTGGCCTGGTCGACGCCGCCGGAGTCTTCCTCCGTGTCGGCGGCCCACTTGACGATCTCGGCCTCCAGATCGAGCACGGTCTGGGCGGCCGCCACCGGGTCGGGCGCGGCGACGGCGGCCTCGAAACGCTCTTCGCACGCCCGGATGGTCTCCTCCAGAGTGACCTCGGCGGGCGCCGGCTCAGGACCGGCCGGCGGCGGGGCCGGAGTGACTCCCTCGGCGCCCTCGGCCAGCCGGCGGAGCCCGGCCAGGTCGGTCTCGGCACCCGCCGGGAGCACCGCGGCCGAGCCCGGCCGGCGTACGGTCAGGCCGCCCCGGCCCGCCACCCGCACCATCTCGCTCTCCAGGTCGATGACCACGGCGGTGTGCTCGTCGATCCCGAGCACGGCGGTGCCGGGCGGCAGCTCGCGCTCCATGCGGGACAGCCGGCGCTCGCCCAGGTAGCAGTAGCGGGTGTCGTGGGTGCCGCCCTCGGCGTTGTCGAAGTGGGGGATCAGCACGGCCTGCAGCCCGAGCGGCTCCAGCAGGTCGAGCCCCTCGCGCCAGTGGGGGTCGGCGCCCACCTTGTAGATCTCGTAGACCGGCACGGTGGCGAGCCCGGCGGTGCAGGCCGCCGCCGAGGCCAGCACGGTCACCCCCTGCCGGGCGCGGACGCGGGCCCGCAGGTCGCCGGCCACGCCGGAGCCGGCCCACCGGTCGAGCGCGTACGTCGGGCTGCCCGGCCCGGAGAACACCCAGTCGGCGCCCGCGATGCCGGCGGCCACCTCGACGTGCAGGCCGACGCTGTGGGCGAAGTATCGGCGGGCGCGGGCCGAGATGTCGGCGCGGTTCTCCTGGAACGCGTAAGGGGTGTCGAGCAGCACGGCCCGCGCCCCCGCGCGTAGGGTGCGCGTGGCGGCGCGGTGGACCTCGACCATGGTCGGGCTCGTCTCGCCCGACCCCATCAGCACCAGCAAACCGGGCATGGCTGTCGGCCTCTCTCTCGCACGCCCCTCGACTACAGCCGGGCCCCGCGCGGTGTTCAAGAGCGCGGAGACATATGCCTTGCGCGTGCAGTTGCACATAACTGGCAGTAAGTTAGGGGCGGTGACGGGAAGACACGTGGTCTCGGTTGAGACGCTCATGCTACGGGTGGGCACCGACAATCGCTGGTCCTATCGGCACGCCGTAACCCGGCCACGACGCGGCGAGAGCCCCGACGCCGTCGCACGCCGGCTCAGCGGGGTGTCCGCCGGCGATCCCGGCAACGTCGTCCACTCCACCAGCTGGCGGTGCGAGCCCGACGGGTCGATCGTGCTCACGTACGCGGTCTGTCCCGACCCGGCGCCGTGGCTGCCCGCGGTCGAGGTGCCCGTGCTGGAGATCGCCCGGGGCGTGGGGCCCGCGACCCCGTCACCGAGCCGCGTCGGGCTCGCCAACGTGGTCGCGCACGCTGTCCGCCACCTGGCCTTTCTGGTGGCGGAGGACCCCGTCGTGGCGCGGGCGCTGTCCGGCCATCCCCTCGTCGGCCCCGCTCTGGAGCCCGCGCCGGCCCCGGCCTGACAGCCGCCGGCCGAGCGCCTGGCCAGGCCGTTCGACGTAGCGGTAGGCCAGCCCGCTCACCACCAGCACCGCCGCCACCGCCAGCGTCGCCATGCCCGCCTGGTACGCCGGCTCCGCCGCGCGCAGGTCGCCGCTGATCCGCACGAAGTACTTCAGCAGCGGATGGTGCACCAGGTAGAGCGAGTAGCTGACCAGGCCGAGCCAGACGACCGCCCTGGGCAGCCGCCGCCCGCGCAGCGCCATCGCGACCGCGAACGTGGCCCCCGCCAGCGCCAGCGTGGTGATCCACACGTCGGGCTGCACCCACCACCAGCCACTCGAGATGGCCCCGAGGGGCGCGATCGCGACCAGCGCCGCGGTGACCGCCACCGGCCACAGCCGGCCCGTGCCGCGCTCCCACCGGTGGATCGCCGTGCCCGCGAACATGACGCCCAGCACTGCCGTGCCCAGCCACGGCACCCGGCTGCTCAGCACCAGCGCCGCCAGCGCCATGAGGCCGAGCGCGCACGCGGCCGCGGTACGCGCCCTGCCCCACAGCACGCAGGCCAGCCCGACCGCGAACAGCCCGCCGGTCACGTACGCCGGCCAGCCGCCCGCCACCGACGCCCCCGGCAGGACCAGCCCGACCACCACCGCCCCCGCGGCGAACCCGACCGACAGCAGGCCGCTCCGGCCGTGCCCGTTGACCAGGAACAACGCGGTCACCATCAGGTAGAACACCATCTCGTACGACAGCGTCCACATGGTGTCGGCCACGCCGCCCACGCTGACCACGTCGAGCAGCATGGTCGCGTGCGCCACCACGGCGCTCCCGTCGCGCGGCACCTCCCCGCGCACCGGCACCCACCAGGCCAGCGCCAGCACGAGGGCGATCACGGCCAGGTAGAGCGGATAGAGGCGGAAGACCCGGCTGATCCAGAAGGCGCGCACGTCGCCGTGCCGCTCCAGGGATGTGGGGATGATGTAGCCGCTGACCAGGAAGAACACCATGATGCCGTAGACGCCCAGACTGAACCAGTACGGGCGTAGCGCGGGGATGAACCAGGGCAGCAGGTGCTCGGCGACCACGGCCATCGCGCCGACGCCGCGCAACGCGTCCAGCCAGGCCAGCCGCGCGGCGGAATCGGGCAGGCGGGCGGACGCGGAAGGGGCGGCGGACACCCGCACCAACATACCCCCAACCGCCCGGGAGATGCGGCCCCGTCCAGGGATGTCCCAGCCCACGCCATACGGGCACCCGCCGCCTCCCTCCGCCTCCCGCCGGCAGCCGCAAGGCCTTCGCCAACGCTGACACCCGGCGGGACCAACCGGAACCGGAACCACCCGCACCCGGCAATCCCGGACGCGCGTGGCGGCCCGCGAGCGGCCGGTCGCCGTCCTTGGGCGGGTGGACGGCGACGCTGCCAGGTCAGGCGGTGCGGTGACCGGACAGGTGGGAGTGGTGATCGGTGCCGTCGGGGCCGTCGGGGTCGGTGTGGACCGTCGCGGCCCGCAGGCGCGGCAGCTCGTGGATGAGCCGATGCTCGGCCTCGACGGCGACCGCGTGGGCGTCCACGACCGACATGTCGTGGCCGACGAGGATCTCGACCTCGGCGTGCAGGGCGTGACCGATCCACCGCAGCCGTACGGACCCCACGCGCCGCACGCCGTCCACCGTGGCGATGATGCGCTCGGCGGCGTCCACGAGGGCGGGGTCCACGGCGTCCATGAGGCGGTGGTAGATCTCGCGGGCGGCGTCGCGCAGCACGAAACAGATGGCGCCGGTGATCAGCAGGCCGACGATCGGGTCGGCGACCGGGAAGCCCAGTCCGGCCCCGCCCGCGCTCAGGAGGACGGCCAGGGAGGTGAAGCCGTCGGTTCTGGCGTGCAGGCCGTCGGCGACGAGCGCGGCCGAGCCGATCTCCTTGCCCACCTTGATCCGGTAGCGGGCCACCCACTCGTTGCCGGCGAACCCGACCACGCCGGCCGCCGCCACCCACCACACGGCGTGCAGCTCCTGGGGGTCGAACAGCCGGGTGGCTGCCTCGTACCCGGCCAGGGCGGCCGAGGCGGCGATGAGCAGGACGATGACGATGCCCGCGAGGTCCTCGGCGCGGCCGTACCCGTAGGTGAAGCGGCGGGTCGCGGCGCGGCGTCCGACGGAGAACGCGATCGCCAGCGGGACGGCGGTGAGCGCGTCGGCAAAGTTGTGCAGGGTGTCGCCGAGGAGCGCGACCGAGCCGGACGCCACCACGATCACTGCTTGGAGCGCGGCGGTGACCATGAGGGCGACGAACGAGACCGCGAGGACGCGCATCCCTCGGCTGCTGGCCTCCAGGGCGACGTCGGTCTTGTCGACGCTGTCGTGGCTGTGCGGCGCGACGGCGTGGAACACCCGCCCGACGGCCCCCTTCAGCCGCCCCCCGCCGTCGCGCGCATGCCCGTGCCCGTGTTGCTGCCCGTGTCCGTGCCCGTGTTCCTGCCGATTTCCGGGCCCGTGCCTGTGTCCGTCTTCGTGGCCGTCGGGGTGGGGTGTGGTCGCCGGGTCACGCTGGTCAGACATGGCATCCCTCGCTTGCGCAATTCATCCCTTTTGACCAGGATATGTAGTTATGTACGCACGCGACAACGTCTCACCTGCTGACTCTTCGCCGGAGCAACCCACTCCCGCCCAGGTCAGCGCGGCTGTGGACGCGTTTCGCATGCTCAGCGACGCCACCCGGCTGAGGCTGATGTGGCTGGTGTCATCCGGCGAGCGGGACGTGAACTCCCTCGCCCAAGCGCTCGGCGTGCCACGCCCTTCGGTGTCGCAGCACCTGGCCAAGCTCCGCCTGGCCGGGCTGGTGGACACGCGCAGGGAGGGCCGCCGCGTGCTCTACCGGGCCCGCGACTCTCACGTGCGGGCGCTGATCGCCGAGGCCGTGTTCCACGCCGACCACGAGGTGTCCGGCCTGCCGCGCCACGACTGAGGTCACCAGCCGATGCGGCCCTTGCCCGACACGAGCGCCCGGGCGATCACCAGCCGCTGCACGTCGTTGGTGCCCTCGCCGATGGCCATGAGCGGCGCGTCCCGGTAGAGCCGCTCGACCACGAACTCCTGCGAGTAGCCGTAGCCGCCGTGAATGCGCATGGACTCCAGCGACGCCTTGAGCGCCACCTCGGAGGCGAAGTACTTCGCCATCCCGGCCTCCATGTCGATCCGCTCGCCGCCGTCGGCCCGGGACGCCGCCCAGTACGTGAGCAGCCGGGCCGCCTGGATCTCGGTCGCCAGGTCGGCCAGCTTGAGCTGGACGGCCTGGAAGTCGGCGATCGGCCGCCCGAACGCGGTGCGTTCCCTGGCGTAGGCGAGGGCGGTGTCGTACGCGGCCTGGGCGACACCGACGGCGCGGGCGGCGATGTTGACGCGGCCCATCTCCAGCCCGCCGAGCACCTGCTGCATGCCGCGCCCCTCGACCCCGCCGAGCAGGGCCGACACGGGCACGCGCACCTCGTCGAGCACCACCTCGCAGGTCTCGGTACCTTTGTAGCCGAGCTTGGGCAGGTCGCGGCTGACGCCGAAGCCG
This sequence comes from Nonomuraea sp., assembly GCA_036276095.1. Taxonomy (GTDB): domain Bacteria; phylum Actinomycetota; class Actinomycetes; order Streptosporangiales; family Streptosporangiaceae; genus Nonomuraea. The sequence continues at coordinate 16,020 of DASUCK010000185.1, forward strand.
GGCAGCGACGGATCGACCAGCAGCACGGACATGCCCTTGTGGGCGGGCTCGGTGATCGAGGTCTTGACGAGGACGGGCAGCGGGTCGGCGTGGCGGGCGTTGGTGATCCAGGTCTTGGTGCCGGTGACGACGTAGTGGTCGCCGTCGCGTACCGCGCGGGTCTGGATGCCCTGGAGGTCGGTGCCCGCGCCGGGCTCGGTGAGCGCGATCGCGGTACGGCGGACGCCGGCGGCCAGGTCGGGCAGGTGGAGCCGGCGCTGCTCCTCGGTGCCGTGGCGGGTGATCATCCAGCAGGCCAGCGCATGGGAGCCGATGGTGCCCGCCACGCCCATCCAGCCCCGCGCGATCTCCTCGAAGACCAGCGCGAACGAGACCATGTCGGCCCCCATGCCTCCGTACTCCTCGGGCACGGACAGGCCGAACAGCCCCATCCGCTTCATCTTGTCGATGATCTCGGCCGGGTATCTGCCGGCGTGCTCCCATTCGATGGCGACGGGCAGGATCTCCTTCTCCACGAACACCCGCAGGGTTTCGCGGAAGGCCTTCTGCTCGTCGGTCAGCTCGAAATCCATCTGCCTCGATCCCTGCCGGTGCGCACACTGATCAGGCAGCTCACGTTAATAATTCCGCACTTACTTGGTCAATCGCCGGTTCAGGCGCGGGCGGCCAGTTGGGCGACCACGTCCACGAGGCGTACGGCGCGTTCCAGTTCCGCGCGGTGGAACACCGGCCCCTCCGCGCGGGCCACCACCAGGTGCATGCCCTGCGCGATCACCGGCAGCAGCATGAGCCGCACGTCGCGGGCGTCGAGCGCGACGGCCCTGGGCGGCGGCTCCGGCAGGTCGAACGTCTCCGGCGCGGCCAGGGAGGCATGCCGTACGGCGCCGTCCGCCACGGCCAGCGACCACTCCGCCCCGCACAACCCCGGCAGCGCGTCGACGAGCGTGGCGAAACCGCGCGCCGGCTCGGCCACGACGTGCATGAGCAGGTCGTAGTCCAGGGCCGACCCCGGCACCTCCCTGGTGACCCAGACCCCCTCGACCCGTACGCCGGGCACGGCCGACAAGCGCTCCCGGGCCTCCGACGGGGTCACCTGGCCCGGCCAGGAGACGGTGAAGTCGTCCACGGCCCGCCCGGCTTCGCGTTCGAGCACGGTGACCTGCAGGATGTCGGCGCCCAGTGTGCCCAGCGCCTTGGCCACCTGCCCCAGACCACCCGGCCGGTCCGGCAGCGACACCCTCAGTCGCAGCAGCATGGCCGCCCCCTTTCCCGAGCTCTCACAGTGCCGTGGAAAGGTTTCCAGCATGTTCCACGGATATGTCGCACATGATGCGGTTATATCCAACGATGAAGACTTAAGTCCGGTTTGTCGACAACGCTCTACCCATTCTGAGCTGCGGTTTTCCCCACGCCTCACCAGCGTCATCGGAGAACACAACAGCAAAGCATCAGCGACGAAGATCACGAGGTCGCGAGGCCGGCGGCGCCTCCATGCGAATCGGACGGGCCGGCCGGGATCAGCACCCCGAATCAGGCCGACGCGTCCCAGACCGCCTCGAAGGCGTCCGCGGTGATCTCCGTCAGGTCCCAGACCTCCAGAGGCTGGTCGGTGAGGAAGCCGCGGTCGTCCTGCAGATGACGCCACCAGTAGCGGCGGGGCACGCGGTCGGCGCCCACCTCGACCTGGCGGATCGCCCACTGCTCGCGCTGGTCGCCCTCGACGCTCTCGAACAGCCAGGCGCGGCCGTCCTCGTCGGCCAGGTGCCAGTAGCGGCGCGGGGCGTCGGAGTCGGCGAGCTGCCGCACCAGCGGCCCCCGGAGGTCCGGCTCGGTCACGGCGGGCCTCAGCGCTGGTAGGCCCCGGCGTCCGGCGCGCCGGCCACCCGCCTGCCCGCGGCGTCCTTGGCGAACGCCTTGCCGCCGTACCACCTGGGGGTCAGGGAAAGGCCGCGGCCGAGGGCCGGGGAGCCGGGGCGCAGGCGCAGGTCCGTACGGGAGACGAACCTCGGGTCGGCCACCACCGACTTCGGCCCCAGCGTGAACCTGACCCGCCCGCGATAGACGTTGCCGGCCTCGTCGGCGCCCGCGCCGTCCTCCCAGCCGGCCTCGCCGCCCACCACGATCACGTTGTTGCGCAGCTTGAGTATCGACGGGGAGCAGCCGTCGTGGCACGACCACCCGATGGTGTTCTTGGCCGGCAGGTGGACCGAGTTGTGCACGGCGACGGTGCCCTTGACCGGGCCGACGATGTGGCCGGCGCCGCGGGTGATGAGGAAGGAGCCGCGGCCGCGCGAGGAGGTGACGACGTTGAAGGCGAAGACGTTGCCGGTGGCGGTCTTGCCCTTCTGGGCGCCGAGCTCGGTGAACGTCTCGTTGTTGCGGGAGACGTTGCGGGTGATGACGTTGCGGTCGCCGTTGAAGACCTCGACGGCGGCGCCGTCGAGACCGTAGTCGGCGCTCTTGGCGAAGCTGCCGGTGATGGTGTTGCCGGTGACCACGTTGTCGTCGCCGTTGAGGAGCACGCCGAAGGCGCCGGAGTCGTTGTCGCCGCCCTCGTCGTTGACGCTCATCCGGTTGTTGTCGGTCAGGACGCTGTCGCGGACGGTGTTGCGCGACCCGGACGCGGTGACGAACACGCCGGCGATGTTGCGGTCGGCCTGCACGCCCCTCAGCTCGTTGTGGTCGCCGTCGATCTGGAAGCCGGCCCAGCGGCAGCCGGACGCGCGCAGGCCGCCGACCTTCCAGTAGGAGCCGCTGATCACCACGCAGTCGGCCTCCTGGCCGCTGATCTTGGCGAGCGGGCCCTTGCCGTACGCCTTGACGGTGATCGGCGCGCCCGCGGTGCCCTTGGCGGCCAGGGTGAGGGTGCCGGGGAAGGAACTGCCGCGCTTGACCGCGACGGTGTCGCCGGGCTTGAGGTCGGCCGCGTTGACCATGTCGAGCGACCGCCACGCCGTGGAGGGGCTGGTGCCGGCCGCCGCGTCGTCACCTGCCCTGGAGTCCACGTAGTACGTCGTGCCCGCCTGGGCCGAGGCCGCCGCGGCTGGTACGGCGGGCAGGAGCGAGGCCATGACGGCTACGGAGAGCAACCTCATCGAGCACACCACTATCTAGTTGAAACGGAAATGAGCAGAGGCAACCGTAGCGTGATCACAGCGTGAGACGCCACACACACAGCGAAGGACCGTCACCGGGAATCGCGCGCGCAGATGGCCGCACGTTTCGGGCGGTCAGCGCCTCCTTGCAAGATCTGGAAGAACTTGCGCAAGACCGTTACCCAACTCGCATGTCGTATCTGCAACTTTCGGAAAGTTGCGCTTGACCGAGCGGGACGATCGCGACATCCTTCACCAGAAGCTCACCCGGCAGCTCGGGTCACTCGGGGAAGGACAGGCCATGCTCGGCAACGACGACTGGTGGCGGGACGCCGTCGTTTACCAGGTCTACCCGCGAAGCTTCGCCGACGCCGACGGCGACGGCACGGGCGACCTCGAAGGCGTGCGCGCGCGCCTGGACTACCTGGCCGGCCTGGGCGTGGACGCCCTCTGGCTGAGTCCCTTCTACACCTCGCCGATGGCCGACGGCGGCTACGACGTGGCCGACTACCGCGACGTGGACCCCAGGTTCGGCACGCTCGCCGACTTCGACGCCCTCGTCGCCGACGCGCACGCCAAGGGCCTGCGCATCATCGTCGACCTGGTGCCGAACCACTCCTCCGACCAGCACCCCTGGTTCAGGGCCGGCCTGCGCGACCGCTACGTCTTCCGCGACCGGCCCAACGACTGGGAGTCGATCTTCGGCGGCCCGGCCTGGACGCAGGTCGAGGACGGCCAGTGGTACCTCCACCTGTTCGCCCCGGAGCAGCCCGACCTCAACTGGGAGAACCCGGAGGTGCGCGCCGAGTTCCGCGACATCCTCCGGTTCTGGCTCGACCGCGGCGTGGACGGCTTCCGCGTCGACGTGGCGCACGGCATGATCAAGGCCGCCGGCCTGCCCGACGTGGGCCCGAAGGAGGGCCCGCAGGCCGAGATGCTCGGCGACGAGCGGCTGCCGTACTTCGACCAGGACGGCGTGCACGACATCTACCGCGAGTGGCGGCCGATCCTCGACTCCTACCCCGGCGGGCGCATGGCCGTGGCCGAGGCGTGGGTGTCGTCGCCCGAGCGGCTGGCCCGCTACATCGGGGCCGACGAGCTGCACCAGGCGTTCAACTTCGAGTTCATGATGGCCGACTTCCACGCCAAGTCGTTCCGCACGGTGATCGAGAAGTCGCTCAAGGAGGCCGAGCTGGTCGGCGCGCCCACCACGTGGGTGCTGTCCAACCACGACAAGCCCCGGCACGTCACCCGCCACGGCGGCCTGGCCCGCGCGCGTGCGGCCACGCTGCTCATGCTCGCCCTGCCCGGCTCCGCCTACCTCTACAACGGCGAGGAACTTGGCCTGCCCGAGGTGCTCGACCTGCCCGACGAGCTGCGCCAGGACCCGGCCTTCAAACGCCGCGGGGAGAGCCGCGACGGCTGCCGGGTGCCGCTCCCGTGGACGGCCGAACCCGGCTGCGGCTGGCGCGACCCCTGGCTGCCGATCCCGCCGGACTGGACCCGCCTGTCGGCCGAGGCCCAGGAGCACGACCCCGGCTCCACGCTGAACCTCTACCGGGCCGCCCTGCGCATCCGCAAGGCGCACCCGGCGCTCGGCGGCGGCACGCTGCGCTGGCTCGACTCCCCCAAGGACGTGCTGGCCGTCGAGCGCCACCCCGGCCTGGTGGTGGTGCTCAACACCGGCGAGGAGCCGGTAAGCCTGGACGCGGCCGGCCCGGGCTCCGAAGTGCTGCTGTCCAGTGGGCCGCTGGGGGCCGACGGTTCGCTCCCGCCGGACACCGCCGTGTGGCTCCAGCGCTGACGGTTGGCGGAAACTTTTCCTTATGCACGGAGGCGCCCCTGCCCATGGGGGCCTCATCCCCGTGTCCCACCCCTCGGTCGACCTCATCCACATCGTCGGCCCGGACGGGCAGATCCTGTCCAGCAGCGACGCGGCCAGGAACCTGCCGCCGCTTAGCGACGTGCGCCCGACCGCGGAACACCGGGTCGTCAACACCACCACTGCCTGCCGATCGGCTGCCTGCACCTGTCGGCGGTGCGCGTGACCATGTTCGACGACTCGCCCGTCGTCTACGCCGGGCGGCGCACGCCCGAGGTGCTGGCCACCCATACGCTGGACGGCATCGCGATCGCCGAGTCCACGGTGCTCATCGCGCTGGCCGGCTGGGCCACGTGGCTGGTCACCGGGCGGGCCCTGCGGCCGGTGGCGGTCCTGCGGTCGGAGCTGGACGCCGTCCACGCCGGCGACCTGAGCGCCCAGCTCTACCCGGAGGACACCGACGTCGAGTCGCTGGTACGCAGCGCGCTGCGCGACACCGACCGGCTGGAGGCCATCATCACCGACCTGCTGCTGCTGGCCAGGATCGGCTCCCGGAGGCGCCCGGTTCGTCCTTCGCCTGCCGGCCGTAGGCGGGCCGCGCGAGCTAGACCGCCGTCATCCGCGGCGGGGCGGAGGAGGCCGGCCAGAGTCGCTCTACCGGATCCCCATGGAACGTTAATGACGGTGACGCTGGCCGTTCAATCGGCCCCTCTAGCTTCTGGGTGGCAGTCCGAAGCCATAGAGGAGTCACACCTTGCGAGTCCTGGCCGTTGTTCCCGCCCGCGGAGGTTCGGCGGGCGTTCCCCTGAAGAACCTCGCCCTGGTCGGGGGCGTCCCGCTGGTCACCCGCGCGGTCCGGGCCTGCCTGCGCGCCGAGCTCGTGGACCAGGTCGCGGTCAGCACCGACCACGCCCGGATCGCCGAGACCGCCCGCGCGGCCGGCGCGCTCGTCGTCGACCGGCCGGAGGAGCTGAGCGGCGCGACGGCCTCCAGCGAGTCGGCGGTGCTGCACGCGCTCGACACGCTCGGCGAGGACCCGGAAGTGGTCGTGCTCGTGCAGTGCACCAGCGCGTTCATCGACCCGGGCGACCTGTCGGAGGCCGTGCGCAAGGTGCTGGACGGGGAGGCCGACTCGGTGGTGTCGGGCCTGCCCACGCACGAGTTCCTGTGGACGTCCGCGGGCGTGGGCGTCAACCACGACCCGGCCGTCCGGCAGCGCCGGCAGGACCGCGAGCCGCAGTTCCGCGAGAACGGCGCCTTCTACGTCATGCGCACCGCCGGCCTGCGCGCGCACGGCCACCGCTTCTTCGGCAGGACCGCCGTGCAGGCGGTGCCGCCGCAGCACGCCATCGAGGTGGACAACCCCGAGGACCTGGAGCTGGTCCGCGCGCTCGCGCCGTTCCTCGACAGGCCCGAGCCGATCGACGTCGACGCCGTCATCACCGACTTCGACGGCGTGCACACCGACGACCGCGCCTACGTCGACTCCGACGGCCGCGAGATGGTGCTGGTCAGCCGCTCGGACGGCATGGGCGTGTCACTGCTGCGCCGCTCCGGCGTCAAGGTGCTGATCATGTCGACGGAGCACAACCCGGTCGTGGCCGCCCGCGCCCGCAAGCTCGGCGTGCCGGTGCTGCAGGGGCTGGCCGACAAGCGGACAGTGCTGCGCGACTGGCTGCGCATCGAGGGCCTGGACCCGGCCCGCGTGGCCTACGTCGGCAACGACGTCAACGACCTGGGCCCCATGGCCGAGGTGGGCTGGCCGGTCGCCACGCCGGAGGCCCACCCGCGGGTGCGTGCCGCCGCCCGGGTGGTGCTGACCAGGGCGGGCGGGTCCGGCGCGGTGCGCGAGCTGTGCGACCTGGTGGTGGCCGCGCGCCCGGCGCCGGCGCCGGCGGTCGCCGAGGTCAGGGCGCGGCCCCGGCTCGGCCCGGTGGCCATCGGGGACGTGCTCGTCGGCGACGGCGAGCCGGTGTACGTGATCGGCGAGATCGGCATCAACCACAACGGCGACCTCGACATCGCCCGCCGGCTCATCGACGTGGCCGCCGACGCCGGCTGCCAAGCGGTCAAGTTCCAGAAGCGCACGCCGGCGATCTGCGTGCCGGACGGGCAGAAGGGGCAGATGCGGCAGACGCCGTGGGGCGAGATGACGTACCTGGAGTACAAGGAGCGGACCGAGTTCGGCCGCGACGAGTACCGGCAGATCGCCAAATACTGCGACGAGCGCGGCGTGCACTGGTTCGCCTCGCCGTGGGACGTGCCCTCCGTGGAGTTCCTGGAGGAGATGGACGTCCTGGTGCACAAGGTGGCCTCGGCCAGCGTCGCCGACCACGAGCTGCTGCGCGCCCTGGCCGCCACCGGCAAGCCGGTCATCCTGTCCACCGGCATGTCGACGCTGCGCGAGATCGACGCGGCCGTGGAGATCCTCGGGACCGACGAGCTGATCATGATGCACGCGACGTCGACCTACCCGCTGCCCCCCGAGGAGGCCAACCTGCGGACGATCACCACGCTCAAGGAGCGGTACGGCGTGCCCGTCGGCTACTCAGGCCACGAGCGCGGCCTGCAGATCTCCCTGGCCGCGGTCACGCTGGGCGCGGTGTGCGTGGAGCGGCACATCACCCTCGACCGCACCATGTGGGGCTCCGACCACGCCGCCTCGCTGGAGCCGGCCGGGCTCGAACACCTCGTACGCGACATCAGGATCATCGAGCAGGCCCTGGGCGACGGCGTCAAGCGGGTCTTCCCCGGCGAGGAGGCCCCGAAGGCCCGGCTGCGCCGGGTGACCGTCTGACGGCCGTCTGGAGACCACGCCCTTGATCACGCTCTCGGTCGTCGTGCCGATCCGCGACGGTGAGCGGTTCATCGCCGACGCGCTCACCTCCCTCTGCCGCAACGCGCGGCCCGACTACGAGTTCATCGTCGTCGACGACGGGTCCGTGGACGCCACCGGGGACATCGTCGCGGACTTCCGCGGCGAGCTGCCCGGCCTGGCCGTGGTGCGCCACCCCGCGCCGGTGGGTCTGGCCGACGCGCGCAACGCGGGCCTCGCGGCCGCCTCCGGCCGGT
>DASUCK010000186.1:0-15687 GCA_036276095.1 Nonomuraea sp.
CGGGTCGGTGCGCAGGGAGACCGACCGCGTCACCGCCGAGTTCACGCTGGAGCTTTCCGAGGGCAGGCCGGCCACGGTCACCAAGACGGTGGCGCTGACGACCTCGCGCGACCACGCCAGCCACGACCCCCGCTCGGCGGCGCTGCGGCACGTGCGCCGGGCGCCGCCGTTCGACGACCTGCTGGCCAGGCACGCGGCCGCCTGGGACCGCCTGTGGCGGCGCGCCTCCCTCGACGTGGACGGCCCCGAGCTGTCGCAGGTCATCCACCTGCACATCTTCCACCTGCTGCAGACCCTCTCCCCGCACACCGCCGACCTCGACGCCGGGGTGCCGGCCCGCGGCCTGCACGGCGAGGCGTACCGCGGGCACGTGTTCTGGGACGAGCTGTTCGTCCAGCCCTGGCTCAACCTGCGCTTCCCGGAGATCTCGCTCGGCCTGCTGCGCTATCGCTGGCGGCGCCTGCCGGAGGCGCGCGACGCGGCCAGGGAGGCCGGGTACGACGGCGCGATGTTCCCCTGGCAGAGCGGCAGCGACGGCCGCGAGGAGACCCAGGCCCTGCACCTCAACCCCCTCTCAGGCCGCTGGCTGCCCGACCACTCCCACCTGCAGCGCCACGTCGGCCTGGCCATCGCCTACAACGTCTGGCACCACTACCTGGCCACCGGCTCGATGCCGCCGTGGTGCGCCGAGCTGCTGCTCGACATCGCCAGGTTCTTCGCCTCGACGGCGGTCCCCCACGGCGACCGGTACGAGATCCGCGGCGTCATGGGCCCCGACGAGTACCACGTCGGCTACCCCGGCGCCGCCGAGCCCGGCCTGGCCAACAACGCCTACACCAACGTCATGACCGCCTGGCTGATGGCCCGCGCCGCCGAGACCGCCCGCCTGGCGCCCCACCTGGCCCCCACGTCGGCCGAGCTGGCCCGCTGGGACGACATCAGCCGCCGCCTGCGCGTCGACTTCCACGACGGCGTGATCAGCCAGTTCACCGGCTACGGCGACCTGGCGGAGCTCGACTGGGCCCGTTACCGCGGCGTGCGCCGCCTCGACCGGGCCCTGGAGGCCGACGGCGACGACGTCAACCGCTACAAGGCCTCCAAGCAGGCCGACACGCTGATGCTGTTCTACCTGCTGACCGCCGAGGAACTCGGCGACCTCCTCGATCGGCTCGGCTACCGTACCGGCCCCGGTCTGATCCCCCGCACGATCGCCTACTACCTGGAGCGCACCAGCCACGGCTCGACGCTCAGCGCGGTCGTCCACGCGTGGGTGCTGGCGCGCTCCAACCGGGCGCAGTCGTGGCGCTTCTTCACCGAGGCCCTGCTCAGCGACCTCAAGGACGTGCAGGGCGGCACGACCGCGGAAGGCATCCATCTCGGCGCCATGGGCGGCACGCTCGACCTGCTGCAGCGCTGCTACCTGGGCCTGGAGCCGCGCCGCGACGGGCTGCGGCTCGATCCGCTCCTGCCCGACCGGCTCGGGCTGATGTCCCTGCCGATCCGTTACCGGGGGCGGCAGGTCTTCATCGACGCGGACGACCACGAGGCACGCGTCAACGGCACGGTGAGCCGTTTCTACAGACGAGGGGAAACCATCATGGCAGGCACCGGCGATCTCGGACGACGTATCATCCACCGCCGCGAGCACCTCGCGCTGACCCGCGAACAGGTCGCGGAACGCGCCGACATGTCGCCCGGCTACCTCGCGTACCTGGAGGAGAACCCGGACACCCCGGACACCGGCGCCCTCTACCGCCTGGCCGGCGCCCTCCAGACGACCGTGGAGGAGCTGCTGGGCGGCGGACGGGAGCGCCCGCCCGGCCGCGGCCTCGCCCAGTCTCATCCACGGCTGACGACGCTGGACGAGGCGGAGTGCCGGCGGCTGATCGAGCCCGGCGGGATCGGGCGGGTGGCGTTCAACGGCTCGCACGGGCCGACCGTGCTGCCGGTGAACTACAAGATGCACCGCGGGTCGATCGTGTTCCGCACGGCCGCCGGCGGCGCCATGGACAAGGACCTCAGTACGGGGCTGGAGGGGGTCGACATCGTGATCGCCTTCGAGATCGACATGATCGACGAGGCCAACCGGGAGGGCTGGAGCGTGGTCGTGCAGGGCCCGGCCCACCATGTGCCGGAGTCGGAGGTCGAGGAGTTGGCCGGGACGGGCGTGACGCCGTGGGCGGGCGGCGAGCGGCAACTCTACATCCGCATCGCCCCCCACCACATCACGGGCCGCCGCATCCACGGCATCTAGGCCCCCGGACCCGCCACCGGCGACGACCACCCGCTTCGGGACGGTCACCGGCCTCGGGACGACCACCGGCCTCGGCGGTCAGCGGCCTCGGGCGGTCAGCGGCCTTGGCGGTCAGCGGCAGCCGGTGGTCGCGAAGGCCAGGAACTGGGTCGCCTCCTCCTGGCTGAAGTTGTCGTCCGAGCCGATCACGAGGGTGCACTCGCCGCTCGCCAGGCGCGGGCCCCAGGCCATGCTCTCCAGGTTCTGCGTCGGCGGGAGCACGGCGCTCAGGTCGTGCACCAGCCGCTTGGCCACCGGCCGGTACGGCCGGCCACCGGCCAGCGACCGCCGCCCCAGCACGTCGGTGGCGCCGCGCAGGTCGATCTCGTACAGGCGGACGCGGTAGTTGACGCCCTGGATCCAGGCGCGCTCCAGCGCCAGGTAGCGGTAGTCGTCGACGGCCAGGATCTCGGAGACGCCGCTGTCGGCGTCGCCGGTGGGCGGGACGGGGGCCTCGGCCAGCGGGTCGAGCGGGTAGGCGTACTGGCCGCGGACGCCGCCCCCGCGGTTCCACACGGTCAGCCGGGCGGGCGCGCCGCGCTCCACGGTGGGCAGCGCGCCGTCCTCGTGGCGGGGGCCCTCGGTGACGGCCGTGATCGTACGCGGGCTCACGGCCAGCCCTTCGAACCCGAAGTTGCGCCGCGGGCCGCGGTCGGCGCCGGTGAGCCGCAGGTTACGCGGCAGGCGCAGCTCGCCCAGGTGCCGCCCCTGGAGATCCATGCCGCGCACGGCGGACTGGGAGATCGGGATGTCGGGGTTCCTGGCGTCCGGCCGGTCGCCCTCGTCGCCCCAGAGCAGGCGGCCGGCCCACCGGTCGTACCTGATCGTCTCGGGGTCGGCCGAGCCCGGCTTCCCGTACGCGGGGTATGGCGTGCCGTCGGCCCTGGTGAGCGTGGTCACCCCGGTCACGCGTACGCCCTGGAACTCGCCGGTGGCGCGGTCGATGGCGAGGCGGCCGGTGTAGAAGCGGGCCGGGTCGTAGCGCCAGCGGTCGTCGGAGATGAAGTACCAGACGCCGGTGCGCGGGTCGCGGTCGATGCCGGACAGGCCGCCGACCGTGGTGCCCTGAAACCGCATCAGGTGGGGAAGCCGCTGCTCGCCCAGGAACCGGACGATCTGCACCGGGTCCCGCCGCCCGGCCGCCCACGCCGGTGGCCCGACGTTCACCGCCGCCACCGCCACCGCGATGGCGATCGCCATTGTTCTCCGGATACGCGCCATTTTGCTCCTCTGCCATTCGAAGGGGCCGCCGACTGAACTACCGGAGAAAATGAAAGCGCGAATTCGAAGAGAAGTCCATGCAGGTAAAACCCCACAATCGGGGGCACACCGCCGACAAAACCGGCAAATTCTAAATGGCGCGGAATACCGTTAATGCTGCGCGGCGACGCCGTCCAGGATGAGCCGCAGGCCGTGCGCGAACGCCTCGTCGCCGGCTGGCGGGCCCACCTCGCGCACGCCGGCGACCGTGAGCGGGAAGTCGGCGGCGTACACGGCCGGGTCGGGGGGCGGACCCGCCGCGAGGCGCTCCCGGCGGGCCTGCTCGTTCAGCACGAAGCCGAGCGTGTAGTGGCTGATGGAGGCGATCGCGTGCAGGCCCCGCCCGGGGGTGAAGCCGAGACCGGTCAGCGTCTCCAGCTCCTTCTCGAACGCCCGGGCCACGGCCGGCCCAGGATCGCCGCCGGCGACCAGGCGGGCCCCGTCGCGGTGGCTGAGCAGCGTACGCCGGTACCGGTGGGCGCGCCGGGTCAGCCACTCCCGCCAGCCCTCCCCCTCGTGCGGGCCGCCCATGTCGGGGGCGAGCAGCGCGCGGGCCATCTCGTCGAGCAGTTCCTGCTTGTCGCGGAAGTGCCAGTAGAGCGCCGGGTTCCGCACACCGAGGCGGTCGGCCAGCCGGCGGACGGTCAGGCCGTCGAGCCCGACCTCGTCGAGCAGTTCGAGCGCGGCGCGGACGACGGTGTCGCGGGCCAGTCCCTTCTGTGCCATGGCCCGCTACCTTAACAGCGCTAAGGAGGGGTCGTCAGCCGGAGCGGCGTGCCCGGAGGGTGCCGATGACGGCGGTGGCGTCCAGGTCGGCGGAGCCGGTCACGCGGGCCGTCAGGCCGGCCCGTCCGGCGGCGCGGGCGGTCTCGTCGGCCTGGCGTTCGCTGGTCTCCACCAGCAGGCTTCCGCCGGGAGCGAGCCATTCCCGTGCCCGGTCGATGACTCGCCGTACGACGTCGAGCCCGTCGTCGCCGCCGTCGAGGGCGGCCAGCGGCTCGTACAGGCGGGCCTCGGGCGGCAGCAGTCCCACGGACGCCGAGGGCACGTAGGGCGGGCTCGCGACCAGCACGTCGATCCGGCCGCGCAGCGTGACGGGGAGGGGGTCGTACAGGTCGCCCTCGTACACGTGGCCGGTGGGCAGGTTGCGGCGGGCGCAGCGCACGGCGGCCGGGTCGAGGTCGGCGGCGTGCAGCTCCACCGGCCGCCCCAGCCGGGCGGCCAGGGCGGCGGCCATCGCGCCGGTGCCGCAGCACAGGTCGAGCACGACCGGCGTCCCGGGTGCCGCGCGGGCCACCTCGGCAGCCTGCTCGATCAGGAATTCGGTACGCGGCCGGGGCACGAACACCCCCGGCTCCACCAGCAGCCGCAGGCCGCAGAACGCCGCCCAGCCCAGCACGTGCTCCAGCGGCTCCCCGGAGACCCGGCGCTCCACCATGGCGGCCAGGTCGTCAGGGGTGCGGGCGGCGGTGGTCAGCAGTTCGGCCTCGTCCTCGGCGAAGACGCAGCCCGCGGCCCGCAGCCTGGCGACGAGGCCGGGCGCGGGAGCGCGCGACGGGAAGACCGACATAGGCGCCCTCTCTACCAGAATGCGGTCATATCATGCCGCCCATTATCGTGGCCACCGCCGCCCTCCCCCGCTCGCCCGCCGTCCCGCCGCCGGTCCGCGGTTCGCCCCCTCCGACGGTACGGCGTTCCCCGGTTCTCATACGTGTCTGCGGAGGAAGCCGAGCTGGTGCAGGAGCAGGCCCTCGAAGACGTCCGGGTCGGCGGTCGGCGAGTGCGCGACGCCGGTCAACGGCAGCACCTCGTGCGCGCGGCCCGCGGCGAGCAACGCGGACGACAGCCGCAACGTGCCCGCCGGGAACACGTTGTCGTCGGCCAGGCCGTGGATCAGCAGCAGCGGGCGGGACAGGCGGTGCGCCTCGGAAAGCGGCGAGCAGGCCTCGTAGCGTTCCGGGTGGTGGTCGGGGTGGCCGAGGAAGCGTTCCCGCCAGTGGGTGTCGTACAGGCGCTGGTCGCTCGTCCCCGCCCCGGCCACCGCGGCGTGGAACACGTCCGGGTGGCGCAGCACGGCCATGACGGCGAGCGTCCCGGAGAAGGACCAGCCGCGGATGGCCACCCGGTCCAGGTCCAGCTCGGGGTGGCGGGCGGCGGCCGCGCGCAGGGCGGCCACCTGGTCGGCGAGCGGCCGGCCCCACAGGTCGCCGTGAACCTCGCGCTCCCAGTCCGGGCCGCGGCCTGGCGTGCCGCTGCCGTCGGTGACCAGCACCGCGTAGCCCTGCTCGGCGAACCACTGGGAGACGAGCGTCATGGGCTGCTGCTCGGCGGTGACCCGCTGCATGGACGCGCCCCCGTACGGGTCCACGAGGACCGGCAGGCTGGGACCGCCCGGGCGGTGCCAGGAGGGGAGCAGCAGGTGGCTGCGCAACTCGCGGTCCGTGGTGGCGAGCGGGACGACCCGCAGGCCCAGCACCGGACGCTCGGCGAACGAGGCCACCGTCACGCCGGTCCCCGCTGCCCCGCGGGGACCGTCCGTTGCGGCGGCTACGCCGGTTGAGGTTGGCGCGGTTGCGCGCGTTGCCGCCGTTGCCTGGGTTGCCGGGGTTGCGGGGGTAGTGTCGGTTGCGGGAGTTGCGCGGGTTGGGCTTCGACGGGTGACCGTGGCGGTGGTGTCGGGGCGGTCCAGGGTGCGGGCCACGTGCACGAACGTCCCGGCCCGCCACATGCCGCTGTGCACGCCGGGGTCCACGCTCAACCGCCGCGACCCGCCGTCCCTCTCGGGGCCGCCGTCGGCCTCGTACAGCCACAGGTGGGTTTCCGTGGGGTCGGTGGAGGCGGTGAACAGGATGGTGTCGCCGTCCACGGCGAGGACTTCGCGGACCTGGAGACCGGGCGGGGTGACCGGGGTGGCGTCGAGGGTGAGGTGGCGGGTGCCGTCCAGGTCGGTGTGGGCGATCAGGGCGCCCGCGGCCGTACGGGACGGTGTGCCGTCCACCAGGTGGACCCAGCGGGGGTCGCGCTGTTCGGCCACCACCGTGGTGTCGCCGGAGACCGGGTCGATGGCGAGGGTGCGTACGGTGCGCTGGTCGCGGGTCTGGACGGCCGCGTACGGGCCGTGCGTGTCCCAGCCGGCGGCGGTGACGTACTCGAAGGCCCTCCGGTCCCACCGGACCTCGGTGCGGGCGCCGTCCAGGGCGGTGATCCAGAGGGTGACGTCGGCGTTGGCGGTCCCGGCGGCCGGGTAGCGGACGGTGCGCGGCGGGCGGGCCGGGTCGGCGGGGTCGGTGACGTACCAGCGGGCGACCGGGCTCTCGTCCACCCTGGCCACCAGGAGCCGGGTGCCGTCGGGGGACCACCAGTGGCCGCGGGTGCGGCCCATCGACATCCAGGCGGCGTACTCGGGGACGCCGAACCTGACCTCAGGCCCGTCCGGTTCGGCGATCGCGTGGTCGTCGGCGCCGTCGGCGGCGATCACGCGGAGGGTGCCGCCGCCGGCGACGTACGCGACGCGGCGTCCGGCCGGGTCCGGGCGCGGGTCGGTCACCGCGCCGGTCGCGGGCAGTTCTCGGGGCTCGCCGCCGGCCACGTCCACGACCCACAGCCGGCCGGCCGCCGCGAAGGACGCCAGGGTGCCCGCGTCGTCGGTCGCGTACGCGGAGATCCCGGCCGCCGGGCCGGCGAGCAGCCGCTCCTCGCCGGTGTCCACGTCGAGCGCCCACAGGCCGGCGGCGGGATCGTCGCCGGCCCGGCTGCGCAGGAACAGCACCGTCGCGCCGTCCCCCGAGACCGTGAACGCCGACGGGACGCCCAGGCTGAACCGCCGGGTACGGGCCAGCTGCCTGGGCAGCCCGCCCTCTCCCACGCACCGCACCGGAGCGTTCGCACCGGTGGGCCGCGAAGCGGGGCCGTTCTCGGGCCTGCCGATCATGGGTGTTCCTCTCTGCCGTGCGGATCTGCCGTGCGGATCTGCCGTGCGGATCTGCCCGTGCGGATCTGCCCGTGCGGAAGGCGCGACGAAGAGGCTGCCGTGGCAGCCTCGCGCGTGTGGGGTCTGGTGCGGGGACCGGCCTCAAGGGGACGGACCCGGGAGAAGCGCTCGCCGGATCGGGCGGGTGGCACGCCGGAAGACGATCAAACGCTGCGGCATCGTAGGCACATCGCGCCGGAAACGGCAACGTGATCACGAAGGCGGAGGGTTCGCGCGATTCAGCGAAACACGCGGCGGACCACCGCGAGCCACTTTTCCTTCGGCGCGTGGAACCGTCGGGCGTGAGTGGCGGTCCAAGTGATGGGCGACGTTCACACCGGTTGCCGCTCGGACCCGGACGACGCCGCGGACGGCCCTTCCCGTCGGCCGGCGCAGGCTGGACGTCGCCCCCGCCAAACCCCGCCAAACCCCCGCCAGAGCCGCCGCCAATCCCCGTCAGAGCACCTCGTTACCCCGTCGTCAGGGCCCCTCGTCAGGCCGTCAGGCTGGTCGGCAGGACCGGGCGGCCCCGCACGCCCGGGTCGGCCGCGAAGAGGGCGCCCGCCTCCGGCTGCTCGCCCCGGTCGACCCGCAGGGCGGACGTGGTGATGAACAGCCGGTCGAGGTCGTCGCCGCCGAACGCCACCGCCGTGACCTTCCGCACCGGGAGGGCGACGACCGTGTCGAGGCGGCCCGCGGCGTCGTACCGGTGCACGGCCCCGCCCTGCCACAGCGCCACCCACACCCCGCCCTCCGCGTCGACGGTCAGCCCGTCAGGGGCCCCCTGGGCGGGGTCGATCGCGGCGAACGGCCGGCGCCCCGACAGACCGCCGTCCGGGTCGTAGTCGAGCACGTCGACGCGTCCGGTCGGGGTGTCGGCGTAGTAGGCCAGGGAGCCGTCCGGGCTGAAGTCGAACCCGTTGGAGATCGTCACGTCCGGCAGCACCACGCGCAGCGTGCCGCCCGGCTCGGCCACGTAGAGCGAGCCACGGCCCGGGGACTCGTCGTAGGCCATGCTGCCGATGTAGAAGCGGCCGTCGGGGTCGCAGCCGCCGTCGTTCATGCGGACCGTGGGGTCGGTCCACGCCTCGCCGAGGGAGCGCAGCGGGGCTTCGAGGTCGTCGGTGTCGGCGAGGAGCAGCTCGCGTTCGGCGGCCACGACGTACCCGGCCCGTACGCGGGGGCGCAGGGCGGCGGCGACCTTGCCGACGTGGCGGCGGCGCACCGTGCCGTCGGCGTCGAGCGCGAGCACGTCGCCGGCCATCATGTCCACCCACCGCAACCCGCCCCAGCGGCCCGACCACACGGGCCCCTCCCCGTGCTCGGTGACGGGCTCGGTCACGGTGTACGCGGCGATGGTCATGCCGGCCTCCTCCGGGTCTCGCAGCTGAGGATCATGCTGCCAGAACCGTCAAGCGCCGCCCGTCACGACACGTCCGGCGGCGCTGAGGACAGTCTGGGGCACGCGAGGGGAATGCGCGGCCCTACCAGCGGAGGTCAATGGCGAGGTGGGCGGCGGCGGGGCGGGCCAGGGGCCGGCCAGTGGGGCGGGTGGGTGAGGGCCGGCGGGAGGCGGGTCGAGGTGGCGCCCCTGGCGGCGTTGACCTGCGACTGGGTGAGGAAGATGGCGCCTGTGAGGTCGGCGCCGGAGAGGTCGGCCCCGCGCACGTCGGCGCCGATCAGGTCGGCCCGCCTGAGGTCAGCCGCACGCAGGTCGGCGCCGATCAGGTACGCGCCCCGCAGGTCGGCCCCGCGCAGGTCGGCACCCCTCAGCCGGGCCCCGATCAGGTCGGCCCCCCGGCGGTCCCTGCCGCCCAGGCCGGCCCGCGCCAGCTCGCTCGCACGCAGCAGCAACCCGTTGACCGCGGCCCGGTGGGCCGCCACGTCCAGCTTCTCCAGCGTGTCGGCGCTCTCGCGGGTGAGCCGTTCGGTGGCGTCGAGGGCCTGGCGCAGGTCGGCGTGGAGCGCGCGGGCGGGCTCCAGGGTCAGCGCCTCGGCGACGTACCACAGCAGTTCGTGGAGCTGTCGCATCACCGGGAACACCGCGCACATCTGCCGGGCCGTCTCCGGCGCCTCCCGCCAGCTCCGCCCTTCGTACGTCACCTGCGAGACCTTCTGCCCGGCCCCGAAGCAGTCGAACACCGTGCAGCCCGGGTAGCCGCGCGGCCGGAGCTGCGCGTGGATCGCGCAGCGGAAGTCGTCGCGCAGGTTGCGGCACGGCTCGCCCGCGGGCTTGTCGGCGGCGAAGTCGGCCGAGGCGGAGAACGGGAGGGCGACGCAGCACAGCCCGAAGCATCGGCCGCAGTCGGCCAGCAGGCCGAGCTCGCGCGGGTCGGTGCGGGGCACGAGGGGTTTCTCCCGGGTGGCGGTGGCGTGATCAGGGACGGCACGGATCGGAAGCCGACGGGATGAAGGATACCCACCGCCGCGCGTACGCCGTCCGTCGTGGTGATCCCGGCGAACCCCGCCGCGCCGGTCCCCCGGGACCGGTCAGCCGCCGAAGCGGCGCTGCCGGGCGGCGAAGCTGCGCAGCGCCCGCAGGAAGTCGATCTCGCGGAAGGCCGGCCAGTACGCCTCGCAGAAGTACAGCTCGGAGTAGGCCGACTGCCACAGCAGGAAGTTGGACATCCGCTGCTCGCCGCTCGTGCGGATGACCAGGTCGGGGTCCGGCAGCCCGGCCGTGTAGAGGTGCTTGGCGACGTCGTCCACGGTCAGCGAGGCGGCCAGGTCCACCATGGACTGGCCGGCTTCGGCCCGCTCGTACAGCAGTTCGCGCAGGGCCTCGATGACCTCCTGGCGGCCGCCGTACCCGATGGCGAGGGTGAGGTGGAAGCCGGTGGCGCAGGTGCGGGTGGCCTCGACGGCGCTCTTGAGCGCGCGGGCGGTGGTGTCGGGCAGCATGTCGAGCAGGCCGGCGACGTGGACGCGCCAGCGGGCGTCGGGTCGGTCGAGCCGGTCGGCGACCATGCGCTCGATCACCCGCAGCAGGAACGCGACCTCCTCGTCGCCGCGGCGCTGGAGGTTCTCGGTCGAGCAGAGGAACACGGTCAGGTGCTCGATCCCGAGCCCCTCGCACCACGACATGACGTCCGCGATGTGTTCGGCGCCGTAGTGGTGGCCCATGCTCGGGTTGGCCAGGCCCATCTGCCTGGCCCAGCGGCGGTTGCCGTCGATGATGAGGCCGACGTGCCGGGGCAGCGGTCCTGTGACGACCTGGCGGCGCAGGCGGCGGGCGTACAGGGCGTGGAGAAGATCGGTGATGTGCACGGTTCCAGCATGGCGCGCACGGCGGGCCGGGAAGGCGGATGTTCGCGGATTCCCGCGCTGCCGCGTGACGACCGGTTCGCGCCCCGACGCGGCCGACGCCGCCGGCGCCCGCGCCGCCGGAGACGGCGTGGGCCCCGCGCGGGTCAGCGGTCGGCGGCGGCCGGCCAGGGGTCGCCCCAGCCGGTGTCCCTGGCCAGCCGGTAGAGGTCGCCCTGGCGTTTGGAGACGATCACGTCGTGGACGCCGTCCTCCTCGGTGCACAGGCGCAGGGAGACCACGCCCTTGCGCTTCCGCGGGTGGCGCAGCACCCGCGCGCCCGCCCGCGGCCACCGGCGGGCGGTGGCGGCGACGTAGGAGAACTTCTCGTCCTCGAAGCTCAGGGTGCCCGCCTTGACCTGGCGGTGCAGGGACGTCCTCGGCAGGCGCACGGAGAAATGGCACCAGTCGTGCCCCCGCTCGATCGGGCACCGGCCGTCGTGGGGGCAGGGGGCGAGGATCGTCATGCCCTGCCCGGCCAGCGCCTCCCTGGCCGCGGCGACCGTGGCGTACCCGGCGGGGGTGCCGGGCTCGACGACGATCACCATGGCGGCGTCGGCGGCGAGCCAGCGTACGACGTCGGCGCGCTGCTGTTCGGGCAGCTCGCCCAGCGCGTACGACATGGTCACCAGGTCGGCCGGCGGCCGGTCGAGACCGGGGCGGACGGACGCCCGCCGCCACACGGCGCCCCGCACGGCCGCCGCCTCCGACCCGCGGGCCAGGCGCCTGCCGAGGTCGATGACGTGCGGGTCATGCTCGATCACCGTGACCTGGCCCAGGCTCGGCCATGTGCGCCCGGCCGCCCAGACGGCCGCGCCGGTGCCGCCGCCGACGTCCAGGTGGGTGCCGGGCTCGAAACCGGCGGCCAGCGCGGCGGCCTGGCGCATGGCGGTGGAGGCGGCGGCGAAGGTGGCGGGCATGCGGTACGCGGCGTACGCGGCGACGTCCACCGGCGTGCGCATGTGCCGGAGCTCGGCCGGGGTCCCGGCGCGGTAGCGCTCGGTGAGCTGCGCGACCGACCGGGACAGCTCGTGCGCGGAGTAGCGGGACAGGGCCCGGTCCAGGGCGGCTCTGAGGTCATCGGGCAGCATGGGGCTCGCTTTCGAAGGGGGACGTCACACGGCTCCGCGAAGGGGCGCCAGGAGAGGTGGTCACAGGGTCGGGGCCTCGGCGAGCTGGCACCTGGAGGCGGAAGGCCGGCACCGCCGAGGCGGTCCACGGCTGGGAGAAGTCCGCGCCGAGGCGCGCGGACATGGAGGCACGCAAAACAGCTCCTCGAACAGGAGGGAAGAACGGTCGTTGACGTAGGCGACCGCTTCAGACGAGGAGCATCGCCCGCCGGCTACGAACCCGACGGCGGCCGGTCAGCGCGCGACGCGCCCCCGCCTCGAAGCGGCAGTCGTGACCTTGCCGAGGCGCATACGAACTCCCATCAATCGCTGCGAACCAACCGGGGACATTATCAACCACGCCGATGCGGACGAGCACCCGGTCGTACCGGCGGCTGCGCTAATAGCTGTGCCGGTAGCGGTGCCCTCGGCGAACGGATCCGGCGGGGCCGGGGGCGCGGCGGTAGCGTGCCGGTCATGGTGACCGCGGACGGGGTGAAGATCGCCTACGAGGCCGGCGGCGCCGACCGGGTCGATCCGGCCGACGTGCGGGCGATGGCCGAGGCGCACACGTCCTGGCAGGTCGCCGGGCCGGACCGGGGGCGCGAGGCGCTGCCGGACGAGGTGTGGGAGGCGGCGGTGGAGATGTGCCGCCTGGTCTTCGAACGTTCCTGGACCGGCCCCCGCTGCACCGAACGCCACCTCACCCCGCCTGCCGCATCGACCTCCCCGCGACAGGCCACCTCCCTCCCCTGGAACGCCCGGAGGAGGTCACGGAGGCGCTGTCGGCGTTCCTCGCGGAGATCACGGCGTCGGCGGCCGGCGAACGCGCCGGGCTCGTCAGACCTCACTCGGAACGGCCCGTTGATCGCAGCTGGAAAGGCAAGGTAACCGCAGCCGGACAGGTCTGGTGACCGGCCGGACAGGTCCGGTGATCCCGGCCTCGTGACGCGGTCGCGTGGTGCCGCCGTCAACTGCAGGCGCGGCCGGTGCGCGGTGTGCCGGCACGGCATCTGATACGGCATCAGCTCGTAGCGGATCAGGATTGCCGATCCGGCCGCACTGGCGTCCGTGCTCGCCGCGTTCTTCGCAGCGCGGGCGCGCGCGAGCGGGGACGGCTGCCGGTTTCGCCCGTCAATGGTTGGGCGAAACCGGGCGTGGCGTACCCCGATACCACAAGATCGCTACGTATAGTGATGGCCGATGTCACTTCGTGATCACAGGGGGGAATCATGAGAAGCAGCCTCACCGCCACCGGCGGTGCGCTCCTCGCCGCGGCCGCGCTCTTCGCCGGCGCCGCCCCGGCCGCCGCCGACGGGAACGACTCGTGGGGAGACTGGTCCAAGCACTACCCGCACAAGTGCAGCCTCGGCGTCAACGACGACTCGACCTACCATCACGTCACCAAGCACGGAGTGTACGCCGGCACCCGGGACGCCGACGGCTGCAAGTCCCACTCCAAGAAGGACGACGACCACAAGTGGTGGGACTCGTCCTTCACCGGCGACGCGTACGGCCTTGACAGCGACGACGGCCGGGACGACTGACGACCTCCTGTCTCACCCGATCTCACGCGATCTCACGGCGTCCCGATGCCCGCAGGACGGGCACCGGGACGTCGCCGTCCCGGGCCCACGAAGCGGCCCGCCGGACAGCCCCGCCGCACCGGCCGGACAACCCCGCCAGACACTCCGGCCGAACAGCCCCGGCCTTGCATCTCCCGCCATCCTGGCCGAACCGCACAAGGCAGCCAACAGCGCTCACACCTGCCCCAACGCCCTAGCGCTAGCCTGAACCCGTGCGAATCGGCGTCAACGTCCCCAACTTCGGCCCCGGCACCGACCCCGGCGTCCTGCGGCAGTGGGCTCTGACCGTGGAAGGGCTCGGCTTCGACCTGCTGATGGTGTCCGACCACGTGGTGATCACCCCTGACGTGGCGGAACAGTACCCGGCACCGTTCTACGAGCCCTTCACCACCCTGGCCTGGCTCGCCGGCGCCACCACCGGGATCGGGCTCGGCACCACGGTGCTCATCGTGCCGTACCGGCATCCGCTGCTGGTGGCGCGCATGGCGGCCAATCTCGACGAGCTCAGCGGCGGGCGGCTGGTGCTGGGAGTGGGCGTCGGGTGGGCGCGGCAGGAGTTCGCGGCGCTGGGGGTGGCGTACGAGCGGCGCGGCCGGCTGACCGACGAGCACCTCGCGGCCATCAGGGCGGCCTGGGCCGACGAGCGCGACCTCCGTTCGGGCGGTGTGCCGATCTGGGTGGGCGGCGGCAGCGACGCGGCCCTGCGCCGGGCGGCGCGCTTCGGCGAGGCCTGGCACCCGCTCAGGAACACCCTCCCCTGGCTGCGCGGGACGCTGCCGCGGCTGGCGGAGATCGCAGGCGAGCTGGGCCGGCCCGTGCCCGCGTTCGCGCCCCGCATCCTGCTGCGGCTCACCCGGGCGCCGGTGACGGGCCCCGACCGGCGGGCCGGCGAGGGCACGATCGAGCAGGTCGTGGACGATCTGGAGCAGTTGCGCGGGCTCGGCGCGGAGACCGTGGTGCTCGACCCGTTCGTCGGCGACCCGGCCGAGACGCTCCGCCCCGGGACGGCGTGGCAGATGCTGGCCACCGTGGCGGCCCACCGGCCCGGCCGCTGACCTGGCGGCTCAGGGGCGCCGGGCGGCCAGCTCGGCGAGGTCGCGGACGAACCAGAGGTGGCCGCCCCGGTTCGACTCCAGCACCCAGGCGCGCAGGGCGGCGCTGGCCTCGGTGAAGCGGGAGATGTCGCCGACGACGGCCAGGCCGATCCGGTAGGTGACGAACTTCTGCGTGATCTCCCCGGCGGCGCCCGTGCGGAGGGAGAAGAAGTCGTCGTGAAGGCGTTCGGCGGGCACGGCGACCCAGGTGGCGTCGTGTGCCCACGCCTCGGCGATGAGGTCGAGCGCGTCGCGCTCGCCGCGGACGGGCGGGCCGTCGGACGCGCACACGTGGACGGTGCCGTCAGGCATGGCGGTCTCCAGGTGGCAGGTGGTCTCGTGGGTGCGGTCACTCCCGCACCAGCGCGTCGACGAGGCGCAGGACCTGCGCGGCGGGTTCGAGCCCGCCCAGCACGATGATCTTCAGGTGGGCGCGTTCCGCGTCGAGGACGAACTCGACGTGGACGCCGTGGGGCCGGCCGGCGAGCGCTCCGGTCACCATGGTGGTGATGCGGTCCATCGCCTCCCGGTCGACGCCGTCGATCTGCACGATGCCGGACACCTCGGCGTGCCGCCGCCGGGTCTCCGGCTCGCCGGGTGGCAGGCCGGCGAAGGCCGCGAGGTCGTGCTTGGCGATGCGGTACCGCTTGCCGACGCGCACGGCGGGCAGCCGCCCGTCCCGCACGTAGTTACGCACGGTCTTGACGTGCAGCCCCAGCACCTCGGCAGCCTGTTCCACAGTGTATCGCTCCATAACACTCCCCACGATAGGGCATCAAAGGGGGCGATAGAGAATCCGTGCACCCTCAACATCACGAGCCGCCAGCATGGTTCTGCCTGTCGCCGGAGGAACTGGGGTCTCCTCGGTCGTGGGCCAAGACCGGCGAGCAGGGTCCGGGCGCGGTCGGCGAAACCCTCCACCGCTTCCTGCAGGGCTTCCACGGCCCCGAGCCCGACGAGGAGGGCCTGTGGCGAGGCTGGGTAGAGAAGGTGCACGCCGGCGGGGCATGACAATCGGATGAACGTGGTCGCGCTGTCCGACACCCACGCGCCCCGGCGCTGGCGCGGCTGC
>DASUCK010000187.1:0-4549 GCA_036276095.1 Nonomuraea sp.
CCGCCGCAGGCCGCTGAGGTCCACCTCATCGTGCGCGTGTTGTTCGGCCTCGGCCAGTGCCCGGTACACCGAGGCGACCGGGCCTGCGCGCCAAGTCCGCGCCGAGCGAACCGGTCAGCGTCTCATGCTCGTGGGAGCAGCTGGTGCGGCTGCCCGATCAGGACCGCGGCCTGTGGGACCGGCAGGCCATCGAGCAGGCCACGGCGCTGCTGACGCGGGCCGCTCGCGCGCCCACCGCTGGCCGGGGCCGTATCAGCTGCGGGCGGCGACCGTGGCATGTCACGCCGGGGCCGGGGCCGCTGCTGGAGCAGCGCATGGGATGGGACTGAGGTTGGCGTGGCGTTGTGGCTCGCGGGGAGTTGGTGGGGCCCGAGGGCACGACGTTCGCGATTTGTAAGAAGCGCAGCGGCTCTATCGGTATTGGATCGGTGTCGACCTGAAACCGAGGAGTCGTCCATGCCCGAGGTAGCCGGTTTGCCCCGTGGGGCGCCCGCCGCCCTGGCGGTCGTTCGCGTCGCGACGGCCCTGATGTGGATCCAGAACGCGGGCTGGAAGACCCCGGCGGATGGGTTTGGCCGGACCTCGCCGCCGCGTGGGCTGTTCCAGTGGACCGGTTATGCCGTGGAGTATCCGGTGCTCGCGCCGTACGCCTGGCTGGTGGAGCATCTGGTGCTGCCCAACTTCACGTTCTTCGGCTGGGCGGTGCTGCTGGTGGAGGCCGGGCTGGGCGCGTTCCTGCTGGTCGGGTTGTGGACCAGGGTGTGGGCGTTGATCGGGATCGGGCAGACGGCGGCGATCACGCTGTCGGCGCTGAACGCCCCGCATGAGTGGCACTGGTCATTCCTGCTGATGTTCATGATGCATCTCGCGCTGCTCGGGACCGCGGCGGGGCGCTACTACGGAGCTGACGGGCTGCGGACGGGGAGATGGGATCCGGCGTCGTTCGCGTTCGCGCTGGGCATCGCGTCGGTGGTCAGCGCCGTGTTCGTACTCGCCAGTGGCGATGCGCGGTTCGTCGACATGACCGCCGTGAGCGCGGTCGTCGCGGTGCTGCTGGGCCTGCTGGCCTGCCTGGCCGCACGGATGTCCAGACCGCCGTTGCTGCTCGCCACGGGGGCGTTGTTCCTGCTCGCGGCCGTGCTGGTGCTGGCGGCGACGGCCTTCGGATTCTCGCTGACCGGTGGTGACGCCACGGTGTTCAGCCTGTGGCTCGGGTTCGGGGCGGGGCTGCTGGCGGCAGCGCGCGTCGCGGGTGACACGTCAATCCGGGCGGCGTAGCAGGACTGCGGTGAACTGCTGGGTGGTGCCCCAGGGGGTTACGTGGTCTTCGCCGCTGGTAGCGATCAGCTCGTAGTTCGGGAACTCGGCGGCGAGTTGCTGATGGGTGTAGCGGACGATCGGCAATCCGCTGCAGGTCGTCGGCCCGTCCGGCCCGAAGGTGGCCACGATGGCCCGTCCTCCGGGGTGAAGGCACCGCTCGAGCGAGGAGAAGTAGTCGGCACGTTCGTCAGGCTCGATGAGGAAGTGATAGACGGCACGGTCGTGCCAGAGCGTGTACCGGCGGTCCGGGCGCAGGTCGAGCACGTCGGCCATCTGGAACACCACATGTTCCCCGGCGGGGCCGAGGCGGGAGCGGACGGTGTCGAGCGCGGTCATGGACAGATCGACGGCGGTCAGGTCCTGGTACTGACGCTCGACGAGGTGATCGACGAGGGTGGACCAGCCGGCGCCGACGTCGACGATCGGATCATCGGGTTGGACGCAGGCCTGCTCCACGAGGTTGAGGGAGAGCTCGGGGACCGACTGCCACCAGGAGACCGCGTCCACGTCCTTGGTGTCATGCACACCCTCCCAGAAGTCCTTGCGAGAGGTCGGGTCCGTGGGGCGGGCAACTGGATGCGACATGGCATCACGGTAGGGCGGCCGGACGCGGGTCCACCGTTCAGGTCATGGAATCGTAAGATCTGTCGACACCCCCGCTGGCTAGGGTCGGCGCATGCCTGATCAGATCCCCTCGCCGACGCGACCGACCCCGGCGGGTGAGGTCGCCGCCTTGGTGGACGGCGGTGACATGGATTGCGGCAGCGGGCTGCTGCTGCTCATCACCCGTGCGATGCGCCGTCTGGAGCCAGGCCAGGTGCTCGGGATCCGTAGTGCGGAACCGAGCGTGGTCGTCGATCTGCCTGCCTGGGCCGACCTGGTCGGGCACTCGGTCGACGCGCAGGTGGGCGAGACGCCGGACGGGCCGTGGTGGTTCGGAGTGCGCAAGGCCGCACCGGTGGACCAGCCGGTCACGATGTTCAGCCGAGGAGAGCGTACACCTCTGGGGCAGCGGCTCTGGGCATACACCAACTTCGACTGCAACCTCGCCTGCGGGTACTGCTGCGCGGAATCCTCACCGCGTGCCGCGGCCCGGCGGCTGGAGCCCGGCCTGGCCCGGGACGTGTTCGGCGAGTTCCGTTCCCTGGGCGGCCGGGAAGTGTTCCTGACCGGTGGCGAGCCCTTCATGCACCCCCGGCTGACCGAGCTGGTGGACGCCGCCGAGGGGTTAGAGCGCATCGTGCTGACCAACGCCATGACCTTCGGGCGTGGGCGGCGGCGTCAGATGCTGGAGGCGCTGGACCGCTCCGTGACGCTGCAGGTCAGTCTCGATTCCGCGACGCCGGACCTGCATGACCGGCAGCGAGGCGCGGGATCCTGGGCGCGGACGCTGGACGGCATCGGGCTGGCCGTGTCCCTCGGCTTCCGGGTCCGGGTGGCGGCGACGTTGTACGAGGAGGACCCGGCGGGGGTGGAGGCCCTGCAGCGCAGGCTGGACTCCGAAGGGATCGCGAGCGAGGACCGGCTGGTCCGGCCGGTCGCCTGGGAGGGCTTCGCCGAGTCCGGGGTCCACGTGTCGATCGACACCCTGGAGCCCGAGCCCACCGTCACCGCGGACGGTGCCTGGTGGCACCCCGTGGCGGTGACCAATCCCCACATGCGTATCGCCGATGCCCCTCTGCCGGTAGCAGAGGTGTTCGGCGTGGTACGGGACACGTTGGCGGCGCAGGACGCCGCGGCTCTGTCCGGAAGGCAGGTCTTCCGCTGTGCCTGAGTTCTGCTGGAGAAACCTGTGCGTTACGTGAAGCGCCGTGAACTGATGCTCGGATCTGCCGGCCTGTTCCTGCTCGCCGCGTGCGCCACGAGCGAAGGACGCTCGGCCGACGCATCCTTGACGATCTCCGCGATCCCCGACCAGGACCCCGAGAAGCTGAACCGGCTGTACCCCATGCTGGCCGACAGGTTCGCGGCCGTCACGAAGCTGAAGGTGGTCTACCGGCCGGTCACCGACTACACCGCCGTGGTCCGGGCCTTCGAAGTCGGTGACATCTACCTGGCCTGGATGGGGGGCCTGACCGGAGCCCAGGCCCGCAGCCGGGTTCCCGGGGCGAGAGCCGTGGCCCAGCGAGACATCGACCAGGATTTCCACAGCGTGTTCATCGCGAACAAGGCATCCGGCCTGAGACCGTTCGACACGGTCGAGGGCGTGCGTGCGCTCGCCGGTCACACCTTCACCTTCGGCAGCGAGACGTCCACCTCCGGCCGGCTGATGCCACAATACTTCCTGCGCCAGGGCGGCCTCGACCAGACTGCTTTCAAGGGCAAGCCCGGCTTCTCCGGCTCGCACGACGCGACGATCGAGGCGGTCGCCTC
Organism: Nonomuraea sp.; assembly: GCA_036276095.1. Classification (GTDB taxonomy): domain Bacteria; phylum Actinomycetota; class Actinomycetes; order Streptosporangiales; family Streptosporangiaceae; genus Nonomuraea. The sequence goes on from DASUCK010000187.1 coordinate 3,694, forward strand.
CGGCAGCTTCGAGGCCGGCGTGGTCAACGAGCAAGTGTGGAAGGCCACGCAGGAGGCCGGCGAGGTGAACCTGAGCGACGTCGTGGTGCTGTGGAAGACCCCCGGATACGCCGACTACCACTGGCTGGCACGCCCCGACCTCGACGACCGCTTCGGCGAGGACACCACCCAGTCGCTGATCGACATGCTCCTGAGACTGAAGGTCTCCGACCCGGCTGACAAGGCGATCCTGGATCTCTTCGGCGCCACCTCGTTCATCGCGACGGACAACGCGAACTATGACCGGGTCGAGGCTGTCGCCCGCGAACAAGGGCTGCTGACGTGACCGCTGCCCCTCCGGTCATCCGTCTTCGCGGGGCGGGCCGGCGTTTCGGGGCGCACCACGCCGTGGTCGACGTCGACCTCACCGTCCACGCGGGCGAGCGGGTGGCAGTTCTCGGCACCAGCGGGGCCGGCAAGAGCACGCTGCTGTCGCTGCTCAACGGCTCCCTCTTCGCGACATCCGGCGAGGTCGAAGTGCTGGGCGCGAACATGGCGAACCTGCCGCCATCCCGGCTTCGAGCGATCCAGCGGCGTATCGGCAGCGTCTCCCAGCGGCTGGATCTGGTGAACCAGGTCCGGGTGTTGCACAACGTGAACGCCGGACGGCTCGGCAAGTGGAGCAGCGTCCGTGCACTGGCCGCGCTGGCCTGGCCACGGGCCGATCCGACGGTCACCGAGGCCCTGCAACGGGTGGGACTCCCATGGGCTGTCCACGAGCGCACCGAACGCCTCTCCGGCGGGGAGCGGCAGCGGGTCGCGATCGCCCGGCTGCTCGTTCAGGAACCCGATCTCGTCGTGGCCGACGAACCCGTCG
>DASUCK010000188.1:0-16929 GCA_036276095.1 Nonomuraea sp.
TGGCGTTCGATGCGGTCCAGACTTTCCTGGATCTGCGCGAGCTGCTCGCCCAGCCGGGCGCCGCCGGGGTAGAACGGGTCGCCGTGGCGCTCCTTGGCGCCGTGGCCGCCCAGGCGGTCGAGCAGGCTCCGCCGTACGTCGTCCGGGTCCGCTCCCGCGTCGGTCAGCGCCCGCATGGCCAGCCCGTCGCGGTCCTTGAGCAGCCCGAGCAGGATGTGCTCGGTGCCGATGTAGTTGTGGCGCATCTGGAGAGCCTCGCGCAGCGACAGCTCCAGCACCTTCTTGGCGTGCGCCGTGAACGGCATGTGCGCGCCCGTGGGCGTGCCGCCGCGTGCGGTGTCGCGCTCGACGAAGGCGCGTACGTGCTCCAGCTCCACCCCGCAATCCCCGAGCACCAGGGCGGCCAGCCCCTCGCCCTCCCTGATCAGCCCGAGCAGGATGTGTTCGGTGCCGATGGAGGTGTGGTTCATCCGCCGGGCCTCCTCCTGGGCGAGGACGACGACCCTGCGGGCGCGGTCGGTGAAGCGTTCGAACACCGGGTGGCCTCCGTTCGACTGGGGCTTCCTCCACTATGCGCTACAAAACCGGCGATGCGGGGTATTTGTCCTGTGTGGATCTTGACGAGGTGGCCGACCGCCTCTACGCGCTCCCGCCGCCCGAGTTCACCGCCGCGCGCACGGCCGAGGCCCGCGCGGCCAGGGACGCGGGCGACGCCGGGCTCGCGCGCGAGATCGCGAAGCTCCGCAAGCCCACCGTGTCGGCCTGGGCCGTCAACAGGGTTGCCCGCGAGCACCCCGAGGAACTGGCCGAGCTGCTCGACGTGGGGGACCGCCTGCGCGCCGCCTGGCAGGACCAGGACGCCGACGCGCTGGCCGAGCTGACCCAGCGCCGGGGCGAGGTCACCGGACGGCTGAGCCGGCTCGTCCGGCAGGCCGGGGACCTCTCGCCGGCGGCGGCCGCCGAGGCCGACCAGACGATGGAGGCGGCCATCGTGGACGCCGACGCCGCCGAGCAGGTGCGCCGCGGCACCCTGTCGAAACCGCTCAACTACAGCGGCTTCGCGCCCGCCCCCATCCCGCGCGAGCGCCCCGCCAGGAAGAAGCCCGCCCCCGAGGACGAGGCCGCCAAGGCCAGGGAACGCGAGGAGGCCGAGGCCAGGAGAGCCAAGGAACGCGCCGAGGCCGAGGCCGCGCACCGGGAGTGGCGCGAGGCCCTCGACCAGGCCAGGAAGGAGCACGACGAACGCGCCGAGAAGGTCGCCAGGCTGGAGCGGAAGCTGGCAAGGGCCCGCAGGAGACTGGAGGACGCCGGGAACCGGCTGGAGGTCGCCCGCCGCGAGGAACGCCACGCCCGCCGGCGGCTGGCCGAGTAGGCGTACGATCCGGGGGCGGCCATGTCCCGCGCGGCCGTACCAACCCGGACCGACCGTGCCGCGCGGGCGTACCAACCCGGAGAGGCCATGACGTGGACCACCGGCTCCATGCCGGACCTGAGCGGCCGGACGGCCGTCGTGACCGGCGCCACCGGCGGCATCGGCTACCCGACCGCGCTTGAGCTGGCCCGGCGCGGCGCCCGCGTCGTGCTGGCCGCCCGATCGCCGGAGAAGGGCCGGGACGCGGTGGCTCGCATCCGGCATAAGGCGCCCGGGGCGCGGGTGGAGTACCGCCGGCTCGACCTGGCCGATCTGGCCTCGGTCAGGGAGTTCGCGGCCGGCCTCGACGCGGCGGCCGACGCGGCAGTCGACACGGTGGACCTGCTGATCAACAACGCGGGTGTCCTGCTGCTCTCCCGCCAGGAGACCAGGGACGGCTTCGAGGCGCACTTCGGCGTCAACCACCTCGGGCACTTCGCGCTCACCGGGCTGCTGCTGCCCAAGCTGCTGGCCCGCCCGGGCGCCCGCGTGGTCACCGTCTCCAGCAACGCCCACTCCTCGGGCCGCATCGACTTCGACGACCTGGGGCAGGAGCGCACGTTCAAGCGCTCCGCCGCGTACGGGACCTCCAAGCTGGCGAACCTGCTCTTCACGCTGGAGCTGCACCGGCGGGCCGCGCGGGCCGGCGCTGACCTGCTCCCGGTCGCCACCCACCCCGGCGTCACCGCCACGAACATCTTCGACCTGGGCCCCTTCCAGTTCCTCCTCCGCCTGCTGCTGAAGCCCGCCGGGACCGGCGCGCGGCCCTCCCTGTACGCCGCCACGTCGCCCGACGTGCGCGGCGGCGACTTCATCGGCCCCCGGCTCAGAAGGCTGACACCGTCGGCGACCGCCAGGTCGGAGGAGGTCGCCCGGCGGCTGTGGGAGGCGTCCGCCGAGCTGACCGGGGTGACGTACGGGGAACTGGGTCGGCGGCTCGGCTAGGCGGTGGCACGCCTCGCGTGGGCCAGGTAGGCGCACACCGGGAAGCCTTCCCGCGCGTACGGGGCCGCGAGGCGGGCGTAGTGGGACCTGATGCGCTCGACGTTCTCCGGCGGCTGCCGGGCGATCACCGCGAACCGCGGCCCGCCCGCCCGCACCAGATCGGTCCACCACGTCGCGAGATCCACCTGGTGCCGCCAACGCAGGGTCTCCACGGCCGCGTCCGCGAAGCCCGCCTGCCGGAGCAGGGCGGTGAAGCGGGGCGGGGTGTCGTGGCCGGTGAAGGGGCGCGGCGGTGGCTCGTACGGCACGCCGGCCGCGGCGATGGCGTCGGCGACGACGCTCGTGGCGGTCATCTCGTCGGACTTCCACCAGGTGAGGGCCAGGGCGCCGCCGGGGCGGAGCACGCGGTGGAGCTCCTTGAGCGACGCGGCGGTGTCGGGCACATGGTTGATGACGAAGTTTCCGGCGACGGCGTCGAACTCGGCGTCTTCGAACGGCAGGTCCGGCAGCGCGGCCAGGCGGACCGTCGCGTACGGGTGGCGGCGCGCGGTCATCTCCAGCATGACCGGGTCGGCGTCGACGGCGGTGACCTCGGCGCCGAGGGCGAGCGCCGCCGCGGTCACCACGCCGGTGCCGCAGCCCACGTCGAGCAGGTGGGCGGCGTGGGCGCGGGTCAGCAGCGGGCCGACCGTGTGGGAGCTGAGCTGGGCGAAGCCGCGGTCGTACGCTTCGGCGTCGGTCACGCGCACCAGCGTAGCGCAGCCGCAGAACCTCACATTGTTCTGTGACATTTCGCCTGAAACCCTATTAAATGGGGAAATGTCGGATCTATGGTCGTCGCCATGACCATCGACCCCTTCATCGACACGCTGCCCAAGGTCGAACTCCACGTCCACCTCGTCGGCTCGGCCTCGGTCGAGACCGTGCTGGAGCTGGCGCGCCGCCACCCCGGCGGCGAGGTGCCCACCACCGAGGAGGAGCTGCGCGCCTTCTACGCCTTCCGCGACTTCCCCCACTTCGCCCAGGTGTACCAGGCCGTCAACCGGCTGGTACGCGAGCCGGAGGACATCGCCACCCTCGTCCTCGGCCTGGCCCGCGACCTCGCCTCCCAGGGCGCCCGCTACGCCGAACTGCAGGTCACCCCGTACGCCCACCACGTGGTCGGCATGCCCATGCGCGCCGTCACCGAGGCCCTCGACCTGGCCGCCCGCCGCGCGCCGGCCGAGCACGGCGTGGAGATGGCCTACATCTTCGACATCCCCGGCGAGTGCGGCGAGGCGGCCGCCCGGATCACCGTCGAGCACGCGCTCCAGGAACCTCCCGCAGCGCTGGTAGGTTTCGGCATCGGCGGCATCGAACAGGAACGTCCGAAATACCGGGACGCGTACCGCGCGGCGTTCTCCGCCGCCCGCGCCGCCGGCCTCCACAGCGTCCCCCATGCGGGCGAGATGTCCGGGCCCGAGACGATCTGGGAGGTCATCGAGGGCTACGGCGCCGAACGCGTCGGCCACGGCATCAGCTGCCTCGCCGACCCGCGCCTGGTCGCCCACCTCCGCGACGCCCAGCTCCCCCTGGACGTCTGCCCCACCTCCAACCTCCGCACCGGCCAGGTCGCCCGCATCCAGGACCACCCGCTGCCCCGCCTGCTGGAGGAGGGCCTGTACGTGACGCTGAACAGCGACGACCCGCCCATGTTCGCCACCACGCTCGCCAACGAGTACCGGGTGGCGGCGACGGTGTTCGGCCTCGGCCGCCCCGACCTGGCCCAGCTCGCCAGAAACGGCGTCCGGGCGTCGTACCTCCCCGAGCCCCGCAAACAGGCCCTCCTCGCCGAGATCGACGCCCTCGTGACGGCCGCCTGACGGGAACGCGGCGGCCTCCCGCCCGGCCGCCGGGTCACGGCGACGAGGGGCGGCCCAGTCCTGGGGGGATCTTGGCGGCGGCGGCGCGATCCAGCAGGTACAGCGTGCCGACGCGGCCGCGGGCGCCGGCGGCGGGCACCTGCACAGGACCCGAGTGGGACAGCGCCAGGCGGACGGCTCCCGCCTTCTCCTCGCCGGCCGCCACCACCCACACCTCGCGCGCCGCCTGGATGGCCGGCAGCGTCAGGGAGATCCGGGTCGGCGGCGGTTTCGGCGAGCCGTGCACGGCGACGACCGGGCGGGTGTCGTAGAGCGCGGGCATGCCGGGGAACAGCGAGGCCACGTGCGCGTCCGGCCCCATGCCGAGCAGCATCAGGTCGAAACTCGGCACCGGACCGTGGTCCTCGGGCCGGGCGGCGGCGCGCAGCTCGGCGGCGTAGGCGTCGGCCGACTCCTCCGCCGTCATGCCCGCGTCGGGCCCCCGCATGACGTGCACCCGGTCGGGGTCCACGTCCACGTGGTCCAGCAGGGCCTCCCGCGCACCGGTCTCGTTGCGTTCCTTGTCGCCGGCCGGTACGAAGCGCTCGTCGCCCCACCAGATGTCCAGGCGGCGCCAGTCGACGGCGTCGCGGGCGGGCGTGGCGGCGATGGCGGCCAGGGTCGCGATGCCGACCGTGCCGCCGGTCAGGACGATCGAGGCCGAGCCCTTGGCCGACTGGGCGTCGACCAGACGCGTGATGACGCGCGCGGCCACCGCCTTGGCGAGGACATCGGCGTCGCGGTGGACGACAACGCTGGGGGCACTCACGGACACCACTTTCTCAGCCACGCTTCCTCAGCCACGCTTTTCTCGGTCAGGTCTTCTCGCGCCTGCTTGATTCGGCCCCGCTTGATTCAGGCCGCCTTGATTCGGGCCCGCTTGACTCGGGCCCGCTTGACTCGCGCCCGCTTGATTCGGCACGGTCTCTCCGGTCACCCGTTGTACGTGCGGGCGAACCACTTGACGGCCGCCTCGTAGACCTCGTCGGTGTCGAGCCTGCGCATCTCCTCGGACATCAGCTCGGAGGTGTGCCGCCGGGCCAGGGCCACGTTCCGGTCGGGCTGGCCGGGCCGCGACAGCGTCGCCAGCCGGGCGTCGGTGCGGACCACGGACAGCTCGCCGCCCTCGGCGAGCCGCAACCGCACCGCGGTCAGGCCGGGGCCGGCGGAGTCCCGCACCTCGATGTGCACCCCGAGCCGCTCCGACAGCCAGGCGGCCAGCAGCGGCGCGCTCGGGTTGCCGGTGGCGGCCCCCACGAGGCCGTCGTGGATCTCGCCGACCGGCTGGTCGAACGCGGCGGCCAGCAGGCTCCGCCACGGCGTCAGCCGGGCCCAGGACAGGTCGGTGTCGCCGCGGGCGTACCCTCTGGCCCTGGTGACCAGCGACTTGACGCCGCCGTCGTCGAAGCCCCTGGCGTCGGTGATGCGGCGCTGGGCGAGCGCCCCGATGGCGTCCTTCGACGGCACGTCGGGGCTGCGGCCCGGCCACCAGGCCACGACCGGCGTGTCGGGCAGCAGCAGCGGGCTGACCACCGAGTCGGCGTGCTGGGTCAGCTCGCCGTACAGGCGCAGCACCACCACCTCGCCCGGCGTGGACTCGCCGATGCGCAGCTCGGCGTCGAGCCTGATCGGCTCCTCGACCTCACGGTTGATCACCACGATGATGCGCGACGGGTGCTCGCGGGCGGCGTCGGTGGCCGCGCGGAGCGCGTCGTACTGGTGGCGTTCCTCGCAGACCACGACCAGCGTCAGCACCATGCCGATGGCGGGCGCGCCCATCTGGTGGCGCAGGTGCGTGAACTGGGCGGCGATCTTCCCCGCCGTCGTGTCCGACAGCATGAACGTCGTCATCTAGAGTCTCCTCCACACGCGCCCGTCGCGGGCCATCATCGCGTCCGCCGACGGCGGCCCCCACGAGCCCGACTCGTACGGCTCCGGCTGCCCCTGCGTGGCCCAGAACTCCTCGATCGGGTCGAGGATCTTCCACGACAGCTCCACCTCGCGCTGGTGCGGGAACAGCGGCGGATCGCCGATCATCACGTCCAGCAGCAGCCGCTCGTACGCCTCCGGCGACGACTCCAGAAACGACTCGCCATAGGCGAAGTCCATGGACACGTCGCGCACCTCCATGGCCGTGCCCGGCACCTTCGAGCCGAACCGCACCGTGATGCCCTCGTCCGGCTGCACCCGCACCACCAGCGCGTTCTGGCCGAGGATCTCGACGTCGTCCTGGCTGAAGGGCAGGTGGGGCGCCCGCTGGAACACCACCGCCACCTCGGTCACCCGGCGGCCCAGCCGCTTGCCGGTGCGCAGGTAGAACGGCACCCCGGCCCACCGCCGGTTGGCGATCTCCAGCTTGATGGCGGCGTACGTCTCGGTGACGGACTCCGGTGAGATGCCCTCCTCCTGCAGGTAGCCGACGACCTTCTCGCCGCCCTGCCAGCCCGCGGAGTACTGGCCGCGCGCCGTGTAGAGCCCCAGGTCGGCCGGCAGCTGCACGGCCTTGAGCACCTTCTCCTTCTCCCGCCGCAGCGCGGAGGCCTCGAAGGAGGTCGGGTCCTCCATCGCGACCAGGGCGAGCAGCTGGAGCAGGTGGTTCTGGATCACGTCGCGGGCCGCGCCGATGCCGTCGTAGTAGCCGGCCCGCCCGCCGATGCCGATGTCCTCGGCCATCGTGATCTGCACGTGGTCGACGAAGCCGCGGTTCCAGATCGGCTCGTAGAGGTTGTTGGCGAACCTCAGCGCCATGATGTTCTGGACGGTCTCCTTGCCGAGGTAGTGGTCGATCCGGAAGATCGAGCTCTCGGGGAAGGCCGAGGTGGTGATCTCGTTGAGCTCGTGGGCCGACTTCAGGTCGTGGCCGAACGGCTTCTCGATCACCACGCGCCGCCACGACCCGGGCGGCGCGTCGGACAGCCCCGTCCGCTTGAGCTGCTCGACCACCACGGGGAAGTACTTCGGCGGCACCGACAGGTAGAACGCGTAGTTTCCGCCGGTGCCGCGGGTCTGGTCGATCTCGGCCAGGGCCATCGCCAGCGCGTCGAACGCCCCGTCGTCGGAGAACTCGCCGGGCACGAAGTGGATGCCTTCGAGCAGCTGTTTCCAGACCTCCTCGCGGAACGGCGTACGGGCGTGCGCCTTGACCGCGTCGTGCGTCAGCTGGGCGAAGTCCTGGTCCTTCCAATCCCGCCGGGCGAAGCCGACCAGGGAGAACCCGGGCGGCAGCAGCCCCCGGTTGCCCAGGTCGTAGATCGCCGGCAGCAGCTTGCGCTTGGCCAGGTCACCCGTCACGCCGAACAACACCATCACGCAGGGGCCGGCCACCCGGGGCAGGCGCTTGTCACGCGGGTCACGCAGCGGGTTCGCCGCGGCCACCTCGATCGTGGTGGCGGGGCCCGCGACGGCCGCCGCCACCGTGGCGGCCGCCTCCGCGGGTGCTGCCGGGTCTGTCATGTCAAACCTCCGGTGCGGCTGCGAGCAGGCGCGCGACTCCCGCCGCGCGGTCGGTCAGATGCACGCGTACGGCGGGCCGCCCGCGCGCGGCGAGTGCCTCCAGGTGGCCGAGCGCCTGGGCGAGCTGGAGCCGCCCCAGCGTGTACGGCCGGCCCGGCACCTCGACGTCGTCGGCCACCCCGCCGGTGACCTGCAGGAACACCCCGTTGGCCGGCCCGCGCCCCTGGTAGTGGCCGGCCGTGTGCAGGAACCGCGGCCCCCACCCGAACGTCACCGGCCGGTCGGTGCGGATGGCCAGCAGCGCCCGCAGCGTGGCCGGGTCGGCCATCATCCAGGCGTCGGTCATCTGCTCGAAGTCGGCCCCGTCGGGCACCGGCGCGTCGAAGGCCGCCAGCCGGTCGAGGTAGGCGGTCACCGCCAGGTAGCCGTCGGCGGGGATCGCGTGCAGCAGGTCGGCGAACAGCCCGGGCAGGTCCTTGGCCGTCGTCGGGCCGTACACCTCGACCGGGCCGTCGGTGAACGCCGGCTTTCCGGGCGGCGGGCCGGGCCGGGCGGCCAGGTCGCGCGCGGCGCCCACCGGATCCGGCCGGTCGGCCGGGTCGACCTCCAGCAGCAGCGCCGCGACCGCGGCGGCGTACTCCCAGACGGCGAACTGCGCCCCGAGCGGGCCGTCCACGCGCACGTCGCCGACGTCGGACTCGATGGCCACGACCAGCTCGTCGGAGGTGCGGTTGGGGTCGGCGCCGACCACCGGCAGGATGCCGCGCCCCCGCTTGCCGGTGTAGCCGGCGACCAGCCACTCGATCCAGTCGGGCAGGCCCGCGATGGCCGTCAGCTGGTCCTCCAGCAGCAGCTTGTCGCGTCCGGCCAGCGCCGCGCCGCCGAGCGCCGCCCCGAGGTCGAGCCCCGGGTTGCCGCTGTCGCGCGACAGCAGCGGCAGCACCTCCTCGGCGTCGTCGACCAGCCGCGCCACGTCCGCGCCCGCCAGCGCGGACGCCGCCAGCGCGGCGGCCGGCAGCACGGCGCCGCCGTCGCCGGGCAGGGTCGGGTAGCCGCCGGCCACGGCCCGCCGCTCCACCGGCGTCCCGGGGCCGGTGACGACCACGATGTGCGCGGCGGGTGACAGACCCGCCGCTTCGAAGGCGCGCTCGTAGACGCGCAGGCAGGCGTCGACCTCCACAGCGCCCTCTACGGCGCTTTCCCCGAACCTTCGCGTGGCGCTTTCCGTGACGCCTTCCGCGGCGCCTTCCGTTGCCGGGCCGGCTACCACCAGGACCGTCGACTCCAGCGGCTCGGCCAGCGCCCGCCGCACCTGGCCGGGGTCGGTCGTGTCGAGCACGGTCAGCGGCACGTCCGCGGTGTCGCAGATCACCTCCGCGGCCAGCGCGGTGCCGCCCGCGGCGGCCAGCACCACGTTCGTCAGGCCCGCGGAGCGGGCCTGTTCCGCGAGCTCGGCCAGGCGGCCCAGCAGCTCGCGGGGGGCGCGGAACGGTGTCAGGACCGCCCGCCCCCCGGCGTCCTCGCCCCACAGCGCGGGGTCGCCGGCGGCGAGCCGCGCGGGCACACCGCCGGACACGAGACGCCCCGCGACGGAGGAGGCGGCCGACGCCACCCCCTCGTCGCGGTAGAGCACCTCCATCACGGAACCAGGTTCTTGGTGACGCTCTCGAGCAGCTCGTTCCAGGACGCCTCGAACTTCTCGACGCCCTCCTCCTCCAGCACCCTCACCACGTCGTCGTAGTCGACGCCGGCCTCCTTGAGCGCCGCCATGGTGTTCCAGGCGTCCTCGTAGAACGGGCGCACGGTGTCGCCGGTGATGTTGGCGTGGTCGGCCGTCGCGTCGAGCGTCTTCTCCGGCATGGTGTTGACCGTGCCGGGGGCGACGAGCTGGTCGACGTAGAGGGTGTCGGGGTATTCGGGGTTCTTCACGCCGGTGGAGGCCCACAGCGGGCGCTGCGGCCGGGCGCCCGCCGCGCGCAGGCGCTGCCAGCGCTCGGAGTTCATGACGTCCTCGTACGCCGCGTACGCCAGGCGCGCGTTGGCCACGCCCGCCCTGCCCTTCAGCTCCGGCTTGCCCAGCTTGTCGAGCCGCTTGTCGATCTCGGTGTCGACCCGGCTGACGAAGAACGAGGCCACCGAGTCGATCGTGGCCAGGTTGAGCCCCTTGGCCTGCGCGGCCTCCAGGCCGGCGAGCCAGGCGTCCATGACCGCGCGGTAGCGTTCGAGGGAGAAGATCAGCGTGACGTTGACGCTGATGCCCTCGGAGATCGCCTGCGTGATCGCCGGCAGGCCCTCCACCGTGGCCGGGATCTTGATGAACAGGTTGGGCCGGTCGACCAGCCACCACAGCGCCCGCGCCTCGGCCACGGTCTTGTCGCTCTCGCGCGCCAGGCGGGGGTCGACCTCCAGCGACACCCGGCCGTCCACGCCGCCGGTGGCGTCGTGGACCGGGCGCAGTACGTCGCAGGCCCAGCGGATGTCGTACGTGGTGATCGCGCGCACCGCCTCCTCGACGGACACGCCGCGCACGGCCAGGTCGTGCAGCTGCACGTTGTAGGCGTCGCCCTTGCTGAGCGCGCCGGCGAAGATCGTCGGGTTCGAGGTCACCCCGACGACGTTCTTCTCCCTGATCAGCTGCTCCAGGTTGCCGCTGCGCAGCCGCTCGCGGCTGATGTCGTCGAGCCAGATGGCCACGCCCTGGCCGGACAGCTTGTTGAGGATCTCGCTCATTGTCGTCAGTTTCCCGTCGTCTCGCCCTTGTCCTGTCCCAGCTTGGCAAGGCTCGCCCTGGCCGCCGCCGCCACGCGCTCCGGCGTCAGCCCGAACTGCTCGTACAACGTCCGGTACGGGGCCGAGGCGCCGAAGTGTTCGAGGCTGACCACCTCGCCGCACTCGCCGACGTACTCGCGCCAGCCCAGAGCGACGCCGGCCTCGACCGCGACCCTGGCCTTGATCGAGGACGGCAGCACGGTCTGCCTATATGCGATCTCCTGCCCGGCGAACCACTCGACACACGGCATCGACACCACTCGCGTGGGGATGCCCTGCTGCTCCAGCAGTTCCCTGCCCTCGACGGCGATCTGCACCTCGCTGCCGGTGGCGATGATGATCACCCTGGGCTGGCCGTCGGAGGCCTCGCGCAGGACGTAGCCGCCGCGGGCCACGCCGTCGGCGTCGGTGCCGTCGTAGACCGGGAGGTTCTGCCGGGTCAGGCAGAGCGCGGCCGGCCGGTCCTTGTGCTCCAGCACGGTCTTCCAGGCGTAGGCGGTCTCGTTGGCGTCGGCCGGGCGTACCACGTCGAGGCCGGGGATCGCGCGCAGCGACCACAGGTGCTCGATCGGCTGGTGGGTGGGGCCGTCCTCGCCCAGGCCGATGGAGTCGTGGGTCCAGACGTAGATGGTGGGCAGCTTCATCAGCGCGGCCAGGCGCACCGACGGGCGCATGTAGTCGGAGAAGACCAGGAACGTGCCGCCGTACGGCCGGGTGCCGCCGTGCAGCGCGATGCCGTTGAGTATGGCGCCCATGGCGTGCTCGCGGATGCCGAAGTGCAGGGTGCGGCCGTACCGGTTACCGGGGAACTCCTTGGTCTGGTATTCCTCCGGGATGAAGGACGGCTCGCCCTTCATCGTCGTGTTGTTCGACTCGGCCAGGTCGGCCGAGCCGCCCCACAGCTCGGGCAGCACCGGCGCCAGCGCGTTGAGCACCTCGCCGGAGGCCTTGCGGGTGGCCATCGACGCGCCCGCCTCGAACGACGGCAGCGCCGCCGACCAGCCCGGCGGCAGCTCGCGGTGGGAGATGCGGTCGAGCTCGGCGGCCCGCTCCGGGTTGGCCAGGCGCCACTCGGCGTAGCCCTTCTCCCAGTCGGAGTGCGCGGACCGGCCGCGCCGGGCCACCTCGCGGGCATGGCCGAGCACGTCGCCGGGCACGTGGAAGCTCACCGACGGGTCCATGCCGAGCAGCTGCTTGGTGGCGGCCACCTCCGCCTCGCCCAGCGCCGAGCCGTGGATCTTGCCGGTGTTGCGCTTGTTGGGGGCCGGCCAGCCGATGATGGTGCGCAGCCGGATGAACGACGGCCGGTCGGTCTCGGCCCTGGCCGCCAGCAGCGCGTCGTAGAGCGCCTGGACGTCCTCGTGGTAGTCGTCGCCGGAGGTCCAGTCGACACTCTGGGTGTGCCAGCCGTAGGCGTCGTAGCGTGCCACGACGTCCTCGGACTTGGCGATCAGGGTGTCGTCCTCGATGGAGATGTGGTTGTCGTCCCACACCACGATGAGGTTGCCCAGCTTCTGGTGGCCGGCGATGGCGCTGGCCTCGTGGCTGATGCCCTCCTCGATGTCGCCGTCGCTGACGAAGCACCAGATGTGGTGGTCGAACGGCGAGGCGCCGGGCTCGGCGTCGGGGTCGAACAGGCCGCGCTCGCGGCGGGCCGCCATGGCCATGCCGACGGCGTTGCCGAGGCCCTGGCCGAGCGGGCCGGTCGTGGTCTCGACGCCGGCCGTGTGGCCGTGCTCGGGGTGGCCGGGCGTCAGGCTGTCCCACTGGCGCAGGCGCCGCAGGTCGTCCACGGTCAGCCCGTAGCCGGAGAGGAGAAGCTGGATGTAGAGCGTCAGACTGGAGTGGCCGCACGACAGCACGAAGCGGTCACGCCCGATCCAGGACGGATCGGTCGGGTCATGACGCATCACGCGCTGGAACAGCAGGTATGCGGCGGGAGCCAGGCTCATGGCGGTGCCGGGATGACCCGAGCCCGCCTTCTCCACTGCGTCCATCGCCAGGGCTCGAACGACGTCGACCGCCCGATTGTCCAGGTCGGTCCAGTCAAGGGCTGGCACGAGTTCGGTGCTCAAGTGCTCGATCTCCGGAATCTAGTTGTCGTTGGTCATGCCGGTTGGCTATCCCGCCCACACGGGACCCTAACCGAGTGGAGCTTGCGATCGATTCCCATTCCACCCTCGCGTGTCCATGTACGGCGCAGTACGGCGCAAGCCCCCCATTGGCCGGACCGGACGCCCCTGCGACTACAGTTTGTTTGTTCGCAGAGGCGTCACCGGCGCCCACCCATGGATCCGCTCTTATCAGAGGTTACGCGTTGACCCCGCACAGGCTGGAAGCGCCTTGACGGTGCTGACCAACAGGCAGGCGACGGCCCCCACACCCCCGGTGGAGGCGCCGCGCTCGATCGGCATGATCGTCAAGGCCTACATCGCGCTCACCAAGCCGCGGATCATCGAGCTGCTGCTGATCACGACGCTGCCGGTGATGTTCCTCGCGGCCGGCGGCCTGCCGCCGCTGTGGACGTCGGTCTCGGTCATGGTGTTCGGCACCCTGTCGGCGGGCAGCGCCAACGCGCTCAACTGCTACGTCGACCGCGACATCGACCAGAAGATGCGCCGCACGCGTCGCCGGCCGCTGGCCCGCCACCAGGTGTCGCCGCGGGGCGCCCTCGTCTTCGGCGTCGTGCTCGGCGTGCTGTCCACGCTCGGTCTGTGGGCCACCGCCAACTGGCTGGCGGCCGTGCTGTCCCTGGGCGCGATCCTGTTCTACGTCCTGGTCTACTCGATGGTCCTCAAGCGCCGCACGGCCCAGAACATCGTGTGGGGCGGCATCGCGGGCTGCATGCCGGTCATGATCGGCTGGGCGGGCATCACCGAGCGGCTCGACTGGGCGCCGCTGGTGCTCTTCGGCGTGGTGTTCTTCTGGACCCCGCCCCACACCTGGACCCTCGCCATGCGCTACAAGGACGACTACGCGGCCGCCAAGGTGCCGATGCTGCCGGTCGTGGCCACCGAGCGGCGGGTGGTCCTGGAGTCGATCGCCTACACGTGGGCGACCGTGCTGTGCTCGCTGGCCCTGTGGCCGGTGGCCGGCACCACCCTGTTCTACCCGGTCGTGGCCGTGGCCCTCGGCGTGATGTGCCTGTGGGAGGTCCACCGCCTGCTGTCGCGCCTCAACTCCGGCAAGAGCGGCGTCGACCTGCGGCCGATGCGGTTCTTCCACTGGTCCAACGCCTACCTCGCGCTGCTGTTCCTGGCCGTCGCCATCGACCCGCTGCTGGCCTGACCGCCATGTCCCCACGGTGACGAGTGGCTATCCCGGCCCGCCCGCCCGCGGGCGCGCGAGCGTGGCCCGCCGTCCGCACCGGGCCGCCGACCTGCTGGGCGACCGGTCACGGGGCCGCCGCGGCAGGGGCGCCGCCGGGCCGGCCGACAAGGCTCCCTGCCCGCTGATCCGATAAAGTCACCCTATGGCGACCCGTGATCCACGCTGGGTGTTGAAGGACCGCCCGTCGTTCGCGTTGATCATCGGGCTGGTCCTCACCGGCATCTGCGGCCTGGTGTCCTTCTCGTTCGACGTGATCAACGGCGCGCCGGTGCAGTTCTTCATCGCGCTCGCCTTGGCCCTCGCCCCGGTGCCGCTGCTGCTGGCCGCGGTGCTCGCGCTCGACCGCATGGAGCCCGAGCCGCGCAGCAACCTCATCTTCGCCTTCGCGTGGGGCGCGGGCATCGCGGTGCTGGTCGCCGGCGTGGTCAACTCGCTCAACCTGCACTACATCATGGACACGGTGAAGCTGTCGGAAGACAGCGCCCGCAACATCGCGGCCACGTTCGGCGCGCCCGTGGTCGAGGAGACCATGAAGGGGCTGGTGCTGCTGGGCCTGCTCAGGTTCCGCAGGGCCGAGCTCGACGGCCCCACCGACGGCATCATCTACGCCAGCATGGTCGGCCTCGGCTTCGCCATGAGCGAGAACGTCAGCTACTACCTGTCGGCGCTGTCCACCTCCGGCATCAAGGGGCTCGCGGTCACCGTGGTGCTGCGCGGCGTGCTGTCGCCGCTGGCGCACCCGCTGTTCAGCTCCATGATCGGGGTCGCGGTCGCCTACGCCGCCCAGCGCGCCGGCTCCGAGCGGGTCTTCTACCTGCTGGCCGGCTGGTCGGGCGCCATGATCCTCCACGGCCTGTGGAACGGCCTGGCCTCCTACGGCGGGCTGCCCGGCCTCGTGATCGCGTACGTGACGCTGCTCATGGTGCTGATCGTGCTCATCGGCGTCGTGTTCAGGGACCGGCGCCGGATCGTCGCCCTCATCCAGCGCTACCTGCCTGCGTACGAGCCGACCAAGCTGGTCAACGACGCCGACATCTACATGCTGTCGACGTTCTCGCGGCGCCGCCAGGCCCGCCAGTGGGCCAGCGCCCACGGCGGCAAGCGCGGGCTGCGGGCCATGCGCGACTACCAGCTGGCCGCCACCGAGCTGGGCCTGCTGCACGAGCGGGCCGCCCGCCACATGGTCGACGAGCAGAGCTTCCACGAGGAGCAGCGGGCGCTGCTGGAGTGCATGAGCACCGCCCGTGCCGACTTCCCCGTGCCGGCGATGCACGCCGGTTCCGTCGCGCGGGGCACCCCGCCGCCCGGCTACGCCCCCGGCGCGCCGGGCTGACCCAGGATGCGGGTCAGCGACACCTCGCGCGGGCCGGGGAACACCGGGGCGGAGTGCAGGAGCTTCGCGTCCGCGAAGGCCTTGGCGGTGGCCAGCAGCTCGCGGGCGGCGTACACGTAGGTGGGGGCGGGCCAGCGCCGGGAGGAGTCGTCGCCCACCCCGAACGCCTCCATCCCCGCCGTCCGGCACAACGTCACCGCCCGCGGCAGGTGGAACACCTGCGTGACCACGGTCACCCGCTCGGCCCCGAACACCGTCCGCGCCCGCACGCACGAGTCCCACGTGTCGAACCCGGCGTAGTCGAGCACCATCACCGCCTCCGGCACGCCCCTGGCCAGCAGGTAGTCGCGCATGGCGGTGGGCTCGTCGTGGTCCGTGCGGCTGTTGTCGCCCGACAGCAGCAGCGCCCGCACCTTGCCGGCGTGGTAGAGCTCGGCGGCGAGGTCGAGCCGCCGGGCGAGCATGGGGGTGGGGCTGGTGCCGTGGAGGCCGGCGCCGAGCACCAGCGCGGCCTGCGTCGGCGGCACGCGCGCCGTCCAGCCGGGCCCCTCCGCCGTGGCCAGGTGGTGCCGGCTGCTGAGCCAGGCCCACGTCATGGGCGCGAGCGCGAGCACGCTGAGCACCACCACGCCCTGGTAGGCACGCCGCAGCGCCTTCCGGGAGGGGCGGACTTTTCTCATCAAATCGCACCCCTTCTGCGGTGGGGGAGTGGCGAACATCTAGCCACAAACCCTGGCATATCTGATCAGACGGCGGCGCGTGCTTCGGTGGGGGAGGGGGCCGGAGAAGCGGGCAGCGCATCGCGGGCGCGCAGCGACGTGACCACCCGGAGCGCGGCGATCCACACCAGCGTCGAGCCGAGCACGTGCAGCATGACCAGGGCAGCCGGCACGGCCAGGAAATACTGGGTGTAGCCGATCGCGCCCTGCGCCAGCTCCACGCCGAACAACGCCAGCGCCGCTCGCCGGGCCGGCCGGGGCGAGTCGCTCACGTGCAGGGCGAACAGCAGCGCGAACGTCAGCCCGACCACGACGTAGGCGGCGTCGGCGTGCAGCCGGGCCACGGCCTCGATGTCGAGCGCGAAGCGGGAGGCCGTCTCGTCGCCCGAGTGGGGCCCGGTGCCGGTCACCACCACGCCGGCGACCAGCAGCGCGAAGACCGCGGCCAGCACGACGTGGCCCAGGCGGCGGATGTCGCGGTGGACCACCCGGCGCGCGGGGGCGTCGCCCTCGCCGGTGCGGGCGTAGAGCACCCAGCAGGCGGCGGTCAGGCCGGTGGACAGCAGGTAGTGCGTGCCGACCGTGAACGGGTTGAGCATGGTGTTGACCACCAGCCCGCCCCACAGCGCCTGGGCCAGCACGCCGACGGGCTGGAGCAGCGCCAGCCCGATCAGCGACCGCCGCCGCGGCGCCAGCCGCCACACCGCGATCACGCACGCCGCCGCCACCGCCAGCACCAGGAACGTGATCAGCCGGTTGCCGAACTCGACCAGCATGTTGAGCATCGACACCTCGGGATGAGGCACCGGGACGAAGCTGTCGGGCGTGCACCTGGGCCAGGTCGGGCAGCCGAGCCCCGAGCCGGTGACGCGCACGGCCGCGCCGGTCACCGTGATGCCCGCGTTGACCGCCACCGACGCCATCGCCCAGCCCCGCATGGACCGCGTGGTCGGTGCCCAGAAGGAGAACAGGGCGCGCACGAGAGGGTTGGCGTGGTCCGTGGGTAGCTTCACGTCATCGATGGTACGGGCGCGGCCCGCCGGTCCCGTCATCGGGAACGGGGCTTCT
>DASUCK010000189.1:0-8999 GCA_036276095.1 Nonomuraea sp.
GCGTGGAGTTCATCGAGGACCTGCGGCGGGTCGGCTGGTTCCCGGTCAGGCCGCGCAAGCTCGGCGTCTCCAACGGCGCCGCCGACGGCACCGGCCGCAACGTGCCGCCCGACAAGCCGGTCTTCGAGTGGAACACGCTCGGCGGCCGGGTCGGGGCCGGCGTCCGCACCCAGCCGGAGCGCGGGGCCGGACGGCTGGTCGGCGGCATGCGGGCCCGGCCGACGTGGGAGAGCAGGAGCTACACCAGCGACGTCCCGGCCTTCGACGGGGCGCCCGGCGGGACGCTGCCGACATACGGGACGTTCGCCGACCGGCTCGGCGCGCCGATCGAGAGCCGGTACCGTTCGGCCTGCTTCGTCCCGTCGGTGAGCGCCGTCTCCCTCCAGTACGACCCGGTGGACTGGCCGGTCGACCTCTACACCGACATCACCGCCCTGTCGCCGGAGCAGAGCCAGCTCGACGACTACCACTGCGACTCCGACAACACCGAGCACGGCCAGGTCACCGCCACCCTGGCCGAGTGGATCCTGGGGCAGCTGTCCAAGTAGGGCCCAGGGCGCGAGGGGCCTCACAACCCCTCGCACCGGCTCCCGGCGACCGTGCCCCACGCACGTCGGCGAGGCTCCTTGGAGGGAAGGGCGTTCCGAGATGCCGAGCGAGGCGCGCCGCGACCCGGGTGGGGCATCGGCAGGGGTCGATCGCTCACCGGGCGGAAAATGCTCCCGCCGTGACCGCGGCGATCCGGAGCGTGCGGAAATCGGGCCCGGCTGGGTGGGGGGCGGGCGGGTTACATGCCGCAGACCTCGTCCAAGGATTTGGCCGATTTCTGGGTGTTGCGGGTGGGGGTTTGAGTGGGGGTGCGGGTTTTGGCGGAGGCGGAGGTGCTGGGGCTGGCCGTTACGCCGGCCGTCTGGGCGCGCTTCGGGCGGGCCGAGTCCTCGATGGCCTTCTTCGTGACCTGGCGGATCTTGGCCCAGTCCGCGCTGCCGGGCCAGAACTCCGGCGGCACGAACTGCATGCTGGTGATCTTGGCGTCCTTGACCTTGACGGCGACCTCCATCAGCGGCTGCACGAGCGGCCGCGGGATGTTCGTCTGCGCCATGCGCTTGGCCGCGCCGGCGATCCGGTTGAAGTTCGTCAGGATCACCGTGGGCGTGGCCTGCTGGGCGAAGGCGCCGATGACGCACCGCTGGCGGGCCATGCGGGAGAAGTCGTCGCTGTTGACGCGGGAGCGGCCGTACCAGAGGGCCTGCTCGCCGGACAGCTTGCGGTAGCCGGCTTTGATGGTGCCGGCGGTGCCGTACAGGCCGCCCCACTTGATGTCCTGCTCGACGCGGATGCGTAGGCCGCCGATGGCGTCGACGAGGGCCGCGAAGCCGTACATGTTGATCAGGGCGTAGTAGTCGATCTTGAGGCCGAGGGTGTGGCCGATGGCGTCCATCAGGGCGCGGGGGCCCTTGTTCTTGCCGCCCATGATCTCGGGGTGGTCGTTGGCGTACTGCCAGACCTCGTTGAGCAGGCCGCCGTTCGGCAGCTCGGACATGAAGCCGTTCGGGAAGTGCTTGTGCAGCGGCGAGGACGGCGGGAAGCGCACGTGCTGGAGGTTGCGCGGCAGGCTGAACAGGACGGTGTTGCCGGTCTTGAGGTCGACGCTGGCCACGTTCATGCTGTCGGTCCGCACGCCGGTGCGGTTGCCGGCCGCGTCGCCGCCGACGAGCAGGAAGTTGACCCGGGTGCGCCCGCCCCACGGGTCCTCGGCGTCGTGGGCGACGGGCGGCACGTCGGAGTCGGGCGTGGAGGGGAAGATGTTGGTGAACGTGTCCTGCAGGGTCATCACGTACGTGGAGGCCAGCGCGAACGGCGACATCACGGTCACGCACAGCAGGCCCGCCACGATGCCGGTGACCACCTGCCCCTGCTGGTTGAGCCGGCTCGGCCCGAGTGCCACGTACGAGTGCGCCACCAGCGCGAACCACGCCAGGGCCAGGATCGCCCCGACGACGGTCACCGTGGTCATCATCCCGTCGTCGGTGAAGGTCGTGAGGCTGGTCAGGAGGCTCTCGCGGGTCAGGGCGACCCCCAGGAGCGTGAGCAGGATCAGCGCGTACACGCTGACCAGCACGAGCCCGGTACGACGGTGCCCGGCGCGCAGGTGGGCGGCGCCGGGCACGAGGGCGGACAGCGCGGTCCAGCCGAGTACGGCGGCTGGCGTCAGCGGCCTGGCGAAGCGCGGGGCGCGCGGGCCGGCACCGATCGCCCGCAGGCGCTGCATGAGCCCCGAAGGCACGGCCGGGCGGCCGGGCCGGGCCGGGCGGGCCGGACGCGACGGGCGAGCGGGACGCGGGGGTCGCTGTCTCCTGCCTCCTGGCACGGTGCCGACCCCTTCGCGCTTGCTCACACCGGCTCCTTCACACGCCTGCACCAGGCAAAACCGTACGTTGCCCCCCGTTGGGCACAAGATTGCCAGGATTCTAGTCCTCATATAGGGACATCAGAGACATGTGCCCAACCTGAGATGAACACCACGTGGCTTTCAGGAGGTCGTCGAGGACGACGCCAGCCACGTGTTGCACTGGTACGCCTTGTTCTTCTCCCACCCCTGCCGGAACCAGCGGTTGTTGTTGGCCGGCGAACCGTGGTCGCGCGGGTAGCCCGGCTGGTCGCCCACCAGCCCGTAGAACCAGAACAACCGGCCCCGGTTGGACGTGCTCACCGGGTACGACGCCGCCACCGACCGCATCCACATGGCGCCGAAGCAGGTGGCCTGCAGCTCCAGCCGCCGGCTCAGCGCCAGCTTGGCGCCCTTGTTGGAGGTGTTGAGCGTGCTGCTCCACCAGGAGTTGAGCAGGCCGGTGAGGTTCTGGACGTGGTGACCGTACTCGTGGGCCATCATGCTGCTGATGGCGCCGTGCCAGGCCAGGAGGTCGGAGTAGCCGCGGGAGTTGCCGTTGCCGCGCACGATGGCCGAGGTGGAGACGTAGATCGTGCTGTTGCTCGGGCAGTAGTACGGCACGATGCTGCCCGCGTGCGGGTAGTCCCCGCAGGCGCCCCTGCCGCGCACCGACGCGATCGCCCATCCGGGCGGGCGGAACGGGATGCCCTGCTTCTGCAGGATCGGCCCCCACGCCTGGTCCATGCACGTGCCGGTCTTCAGGATCAGCGCCTTGAGCTGGGCGTGGTTGTAGACGTTGACGTTGCCGGCCGGGCAGCGCAGCCGGGGCAGCGCGCCGACCTGGTAGACGGTGTTGTTGCGCAGGCTCGTGTTACGGGTGACCTGCTGCTGCTGTGGGGTCTCCGTCGGCTCCGGCTCGTCTGGTTCCTGGGTGGTCTGCGGCTCGTCGGGCTCCTGCGTGCTCTGCGGCGGCTCGTCGGGGTCCTGCGTGGTCTGCGGCTCGTCGGGTTCCTGGGTCGGCTCCGGCTCGTCGGTCTCCCTGGTACGCGTCGGCAGCGGTTCGTTCTCGTCGGGGTCGTACCGGCGGTCCGGCTCGTACGTCGGGATCGCGACCGGGTTCGTGGTCTCCGACCGGAACGCGCCGCCGGTCAGCGCCGCCGCGACGACGAACAGCACGAACAGCGCCGCGATCGACCCGAACACGATGCCGAGCACCCCGACGACGCCGATGCCGGACTTCCGCGGCGGCTGCCGGTGCCACTGCGGCGGCATCGGAGGCGGCGGGGGAGGGAGCGGCGGCATGTACTGCTGCTGCTGCTGCGCGTACGGCGGCGGGGGTGGCGGCGGGGGTGGCGGAGGCGGGGCCTCCGGCGGGTGCTGTCGCGTGAACCCGTCCCGCGGGCCCGCGCCTCCCGGGGGGTACCCCGGCGGCGGTGCCCCGTAAGGATGGCCCTGGGGCGGCCCCTGCGGCGGAGGCGCCTGCGGCGGTCCCTGGGGCGGGGGCGCCTGCGGCGGATGGCCCGGGGGCGGCCCGTACGGCTGGCCGCCCTGGGGCTGCGGCTGGCGGTAGCCTGGCGGCGGCCACGGCAAGGACGGTGGCCTCTGCGGCTGCCCTGGCCCCTGAGGCGGGGGTGGATATTGACCGTTCCCTGTCACCGTGTCTCCCCGTTCACCCGGTTGTCGGTATTGCGGTGCTTTGCGACCCGACTTGACGGACCCTTTGCAAATTTGGGGCAAAAGCATACTGATGTATCACCCGTCACGGATGTAGCGGTGCTCGGTCACAGTCCGAAATCATTCGAGGTGATCTCGGTTATCTCCCGGTCCGCGCGGCGGGCGGTGTCCTAGCTTCTTTTGCATGAATCTCCAGCAGCTCCGCTATGTGGTCGCGACTGCGGAGCACCGCACCATGACCGACGCGGCCAGGTCGCTGTACATCGCGCAGCCTGCGCTTTCACGCGCGATCCGCGATCTCGAGCGAGAGCTCGGCATGACACTCTTCGCCCGTTCCGGCCGTGGCGTCGTCGTCACGGCACAGGGCCGGCGGGTGGTCAAACTCGCCAGGGAGGCGCTCGACGCCGTCCACGAGATCGAGGGGCTGGCCAACCACACCGGCGTCACCGAGGCCGAACTGCGCATCGCCTCGACGCCCAGCCTCGAACCCGGCCTCGCTGGGCGGCTGCTGCCCGCCTACGCGGCCGAGCACCCAGGCGTACGCGTGCAGATCGTGCGCTGCGACGGCCGCGAGGGCGTCGTCAGCGCGATCCGGGATCAGCGAGCCGATCTCGGGCTCACCGATCTGCCCGTGCCCGCCGACCTCGTCACCCACCCGCTCGAACGCCAGGAGATCGTGCTGATCTCCCCGCCCGGGCTCGATCTGCCCAACCCGGTGCCGATGGTCCGGCTGCACGGCATGCGCCTGGCCCTGCCGGCCCGCGGCAGCACCCGGCGCAGGGAGCTCGACGCGATGTTCGGCAGGTACGCGATCACCCCCACGGTCGTGCTCGAGACCGACGAGCGCAACGGCTGGCTCAACGCGGTCCGCGCCGGCCAGGCGTCGCTGCTGTGGTACCGCGGCATGGCCGAGCAGGCAGCCCGCGCGGGCCTGGTGGTGCGCTCGCTCGAACCCGCCGTGCGCCGGGTCATCGCCGTGGTGCACGCCCGTCGCCGACTGCCGTTGATCGCCCAGGACTTCCTGGCCGCCGCCGAGAAGGGAACAGCCGCCTGACCCACGCCTAGGAACGCTCCACGATTCCCTGAAGAACCCCTCCACCCGCACCGATCACGAACTGGGCCCGGAACACGACCGAGCCCGAGGGGCCCGGCACCGCCTGCCGCGCCCCTGTGGGCCGCCGACGACGCGAACCCCTCCGCTCGGCCCCACTCCGCTCGCCGCGAACCGCCGGGCACGCGCGTGCCGCCACAGGTCAGCGCACCACCGGCAGGCGTACGACGGCGCGGAGGCCGGGCCCGGCGTCCTCCAGGACGACCGTGCCGCCGTGGGCGCGCACCGTCTCCCGCACGATGGCCAGCCCGAGCCCGGCGCCGCCCTCGTCCCTGCTGCGCCCGGAGTCGAGCCTGGTGAAGCGGTTGAACACCCGCTCGCGATCGGGCTCGGGGATCCCGGGGCCGTCGTCGGTCACGGTCAGCACGCCGTCCGCGGTCAGCGCCACCTCGACCTTGGAGGAGGTGTGGCGGGCCGCGTTGTCCATGAGGTTCGTCAGCACCCGGCTCAGGTCGAGCGCGTCGCCGCGGACCACGACCGGGTCGCAGACGGTCAGCCGGGCCTCGGCGTACCGGTCGACGGTCTGGCGTACGACCTCGTCGAGGTCGACCGGCTCGCTCCTGGCCGGGACGCCGCCGCGCTCGTCCAGCCGGGCCAGCGCCAGCAGGTCCTCGGCCAGCCTGGACAGCCGCATGGTGTCCTCAAGGACGCCCTCGGCGGTCTCCACCCAGTCCTGGCCGCCGGGGTGGCCGAGCGCCACCTCCAGCTGCAGCCGGATGCTGGCCAGCGGGCTGCGCAGCTCGTGCGCGGCGTCGGAGACCAGCGCCCGCTGACGCTGCTCGGCCTCCTCCAGGCGGGCCAGCATGTCGTTGAGCGTGGTGGCCAGCGAGTGCACCTCGTCGCGCGACTGCGGCACCGGCAGCCGGCGCGACCTGGCGGTGTGGGTGATGTCGGCCGCCCCCTTGCGCAGCGCGGCGATGGGCCGCAGGGTCCGGCCGATCATCAGCCAGCTGGCCACGGCCAGCAGCACCACCAGCGTGGGCGTGCCGACCAGCAGCACCCGCCCGGCCGTGGCCAGGCTGGTCTGGATCTCGGTGATGGGCCGGGCCGCGATCACGGTCTGCCCGCGGTCCGCGCTCAGCACCACCACTCGCAGGAACCCGGCGATCGCGTGCGGCCGCCCGTCCAGGAGGATCGCCTCGCCGTCGCGCAGCGCCGCGCGCCGGGCCTCGGCGTCCAGCAGCGGCACCAGCCGGTCGGTGCCGTACGTGACGTGCGTGATGCGCCCGCGGGCGTCGACGACCTGCACGAGCGTGCCGTCGTGGGTGGTGATCGGGCTGGTCAGGGTGCCGGCGTCGGCGGCCACGCGCACGGTGTCCGCGTGCTGCCTGGTCGTCTGGTCGACGGTGTCGATCAGCGCCCGGTCGAGCACGCTGACCAGCACCGACGCCGACAGCGCGAGCGCCAGGGCGAGGACCGCCGCGGCTGCGGCCGTGAGCCGGAACCGCAGGCCCTGGCGACGCCACCACGCCCGCGGGAAGTCAGCCACCGTCGCCCGCCAGCCGGTAGCCGGCGCCCCGCACGGTCTGCAGGGCGTTCCTGCCGAACGGGCCGTCGATCTTGCGGCGCAGGTAGCCGACGTACACCTCGACCACGTTCGGGTCGGTGTCGAAGGTGTCCCAGACGTGTTCCAGGATCTCCGCCTTCGACACCACCTCGTCGCGCCGCCGCATCAGGTACTCCAGCAGCGCGAACTCCCGCGGCGTCAGCTCCACCGCGGTTCCGCCCCGCTCCACCCGCCGGCGCGCCGGGTCGAGCGACAGGTCCCCGGCCGTCAGGACCGACGGCCGCCGCCCGGCGTCGCGCCGCAGCAGCGCCCGCAGCCGGGCCACCAGCACCACGTACGAGAACGGCTTGGTCAGGTAGTCGTCGGCGCCCAGGTCGAGCCCGTCGGCCATGTCGTACTCGCCGTCCTTGGCCGACAGCATGAGGATCGGCACCCAGTTCTCCTCGGCGCGCAGCTGCTTGCACACGTTGTAGCCGGACAGCCTGGGCAGCATGATGTCGAGCACCACGACGTCGTAGTCGCCGTGCCGGGCCGCGTGCAGCCCCTCCTCGCCGTCGTGGGCGAGGTCGACGGCGAAGCCCTCGGCCTGGAGGCCGCGCCGCAACGCGGCCGCCATCCGCCGCTCGTCCTCGACGACAAGTACTCTCATGCGGCAATTCTCCTGTTCCGGGGCTGAGAGCGCGCTGAGAAGTCTGAGAGGCGTCTCAGACTGTCTCAGGTCCGCCTAAGGATGCATCACGCAGGCTCTGAACATCGACATACCGTTAAGGAGTGAGATGCGAAGAGGCACGCTCGTGAGATGGGGGGTCCCGATCGCGGCGGCGGCCGTGATCGGGGGAGCGATCGGCGTCGGCCCCGTCATAGCCGCGGTGAGCGGCGACCCCGTGCTGCCCGAGCGCTCGGCCGAGCAACTGCTCGCCGACGCCGTGGCCGCGACCAGCAAGGAGAAGGGCATCCCGCCGATGTCCGGAACCGTCCAGCAGACGGCCTCGCTCGGCCTGCCCGCGCTGCCGCAGGCCGGAGGCGGCGGCACGTCGCCGCTCAGCCTGCTGTCCGGCTCGCACGAGGTCAAGGTCTGGTACGGCGGCGAACAGCGCTTCCGCATCGCCATGCCGACCCAGCTGAACGAGACCAACCTGATCGTCAACGGCGACCAGGCGTGGTACTGGGACAGCGCCACCAACACCGCGACCAGGCTGACCATCAAGGCCGAGGACCGGCAGCCCGCCACGCCGGTGCCGCAGCCGTCCGACGTCACCCCGCAGCAGGTCGCGGCGCGGGTGCTGGCCGAGGCCGGCGAGCACACCACGGTCCGGGTGATCAACACCGCCGAGGTGGCCGGCCGCCCGGTCTACCAGCTCGTGCTGGCCCCCAAGGACGCCGGCTCACTGGTGCAGGAGGTGCGCGTCGCGCTCGACGGCGAGACGTACGTGCCGCTCCAGGTGCAGCTGTTCGCCAAGGGCTCGGCGGAGCCGGCGTACCAGGTGGGCTTCACGCAGGTGACGTTCACCCCGCCGGCGGCCGAGAACTTCGCCTTCACCCCGCCCGCGGGCGCCAAGGTGGAGGAGGCGACGATCGGCGGCGGCGAGTTCCGCCCGAACGCGGAGGAACGCGCCGAGCACGCCGCCGACGTGGCCGCCCGGGCCAAGGTCGTCGGCGACGGGTGGTCGAAGGTGGCCGTCGTGCCGTTCAAGCTGTCGGACCTGCGGGCGGAGGGCGCGCAGGACGACGGCCAGGCGGCCGCGATGCTGGACACCGTGCTCAAGGCCGCCACCCCGGTGAGCGGCCCGTGGGGCTCCGGCAGGTTGATCAAGACCAAGCTCGTCACCGCCCTGCTGACCGACGACGGCCGCCTCCTGGTCGGCGCGGTCACGCCCGAGGAGATCACCAAGGCGGCGGGGATCACGTGACCGTCATCACGCAGGAAGCGGGGGCGCCCTTCGGGGCGGCCCCGCCCGCGGGGGACCACGCGATCGTCACGCGGGGGCTGACCAAGCGCTTCCGCGGAGGCCAGATGGCGGTGGACACGCTGGACCTGGAGGTGCCGCGCGGCTCGGTGTTCGGCTTCCTCGGCCCGAACGGCTCCGGCAAGACCACCACGATCCGCATGCTGCTCGGCCTGGTCACGCCCACGGCCGGCGACTACGCCGTGCTCGGCCTGCCGCCCGCCCACGCCCTGCCCCGCGTGGGGGCGCTGGTGGAGGGGCCGGCGTTCTACCCGTACCTGTCGGGCGCCGCCAACCTCCTGCGCTTCGACGCCGCCGACCCGACCGCCGAGCGCGCCACCGCCAGGCGGCGCGTCGCCGCCGCGCTCG
>DASUCK010000190.1:0-10397 GCA_036276095.1 Nonomuraea sp.
CGGAGCAGTCCACGGTGACGGTGGCGGGCACCAAGGCCAGCCCGCTCTTGTTCGCGACGACGACGCCGGTGACCCGGCCGTCCGCCACCGCGGTGTCGACGACGAAGCTGTGCAGCAGCAGCTCGACGCCGGCCTCCAGGCACATCTCCATGGCGACGTGCTTGGCGGTCTCGGGGTCGAACGGCGTGACCGCTTCGTGCCCGAAGACCATGAAGCCGGAGTACGCGCTGCCCGCCCTGGTCCGCGAGGGATGGACCGCTCCACCGGCGGCCTCCATCCGGCGTACGAACTCGTCGAAGATGCCGCGGACGAGCTGCGTGCCGCCGTCGAGGGAGAAGGACGTCATGCAGGGGCCGACCAGGCCGGCGGTCAGGTTCCCGCCGAGGAAGCCGAACCGCTCGACGATCCGTACGGACGCTCCTGCCCGCGCGGCCGCGATCGCGGCCGCCAGTCCGGCGGGCCCGCCGCCCACCACGAGGACGTCGGTGGCTTCACTGATCGGGATGTCGCGCGCATAGGGGAGGGTACTCACACGTGCTCCTTGTTGCCGTGCTTGGGGGTGTCGCGCCACTGTGACGTGCCCGTGAACGGATGGTCAACGGCCGTGCACGAACGTGCACGGTGCACGTTTAGACGGGCCCGTGGCAGGAAGCGGCAACCCGCCTGCAGCTTACTGCCTGCGAAAACCCTGGTTCGCGCCCGTGCCGAAGCGCAAAGTTGGAGGTGTCAGGAACGACGACGAAAAACCCGCAGGAAAGGCTGAGGAAATGACGACCCAGGTTGCCGCGAGGAACATTGCCAAGTGGACCGGCGCGATTGTTTCCGGTGCGATTGTCTGGCTGGCCGGGAGCGCCGCCCTCGGCGCCGTCGAGAGCGCGTCCGCCGCCACGGTGACGGTGGTGGCCGAGGAGTGCGGCAACACCTGGCCCTGCGGCGTCGCGGAGGGTGACGGCAACACCTGGCCCGCCCCGGTCGCCGACGGCGACGGCAACACCTGGCCGATCGCCACCCGTGCGGACTGCGGCAACACCTGGCCCTGCTGACCGCGGGCGTAAACCCGGAATTTTGCCGGATATTGATGTTCAGCCCGGACATTGATTTCAGAAAGGGGGACCGCCAGGGCGACAAAACTCCGCGACTCTCTCGGAAAAGGCAGCCACCATCCCAGCGGCATTCACCGCCGGGATGGTGGCCTTTCCGCGTGGTCCGCCTATCCCTGAGCGGCGAGGGCGCGAGCGGTGCGGATCAGGTCCAGCGCGGCGAGCGGGCTGAGACCGTAGTGGTCGAGGTCGATCCGGTCCGCGGCGAGGGCGCGCAGCTTCCTGGCGAGGTTGTCCGCCGTGTCGCAGCCGGGCGGCATCGGGCGCAGCGCGGCCCCGACGGGGCCGCGGGTGACGGCCCGGTACGCGTCCACCTCCAGGCGGGCGCCTTCAGGATCGCGGGCGTAGGCGGTGACGGTGACGGGGCAGGCCAGGCCGGCGGGGCGGATGCCCAGCTCGGCGAGCAGGTCCCGGCCCAGGGCGAACGCGCTGCGCCGCGGCCGGAGCTCGCCGTCCAGGCCCGGGTCGGGGGGCGAAGCACCGTGTCCCCCTCGCCGGCCCTGTCGAGCGGGCCGCGGAACAGCGACACCTCCACGGCTACATCCGCACTGTGAGCCCGCCGTCCACCACCAGCGCGTGGCCGGTGACGTACGAGGAGTCGGGCCCGGCCAGGAACGCCACCGTCGCCGCGATCTCCGCGGGCGTCGCGAACCGGCCGAGCGGGATGCGCCCCGCGAACGAGGCCCGGTCGGCTTCGTCCCAGCCGCCTTCCTCCCACGCGTCGGTCCGGGTGGAGCCGGGGCAGACGGCGTTGACGCGGACGCCGTGCGGGGCGTACTCCACGGCGAGGGTCTGGGTGAGCGACACCAGCGCCGCCTTCGAGGCGTTGTAGTGCAGCATGTCGGGCTGGCCGCGCAGCGCGTTGACCGAGGCCACGTTCACGATCGAGCCGCGCCCGGCCGCGCACATGGCGCGCCCCGCCTCCCGGCCGAGCAGGGCGGCCGCCTGGAAGTTCACCCGCAGCACGCGGGCCAGGGTGTCCTCGTCCAGCTCTGTCAGCGGGATGCGGGGGGCCACCGCGGCGTTGTTGACGAGCACGTCGAGGGGACCGTCCTGGGCGGCCAGCCAGCCGGTCATGGCCGCCAGGTCGGTCACGTCGGCCGCGAGCGCCCGCACCTCGCCGTGCTCCCGCAACCCGGGCAGCGCGGCGTCGAGCCGGTCGCCGTCCACGTCGCAGGCGGTGACGATCATGCCGTCGGCGGCCAGCCGGGCCGCCACGGCCAGGCCGATGCCGCGGCCCGCGCCCGTCACCAGGGCCGTGCGTCTGCCGGTCATGCGGGTGTTCCGATCTCCAGGCCGAACAGGGGCGCGGCGTTGCCGCCGAGGATGCGCCGCTTGTCCGCGTCGTCTATGTCGGCGTAGACGAGGCCGCCGAGCTGCAGGCCGGCGTTCGTGAACGGGAGGTCGCTGCCGAACACCAGCCGGTCGGCCCCCAGCTCGCCGACCAGGAACTCCACGACACCCTGCCACGACAGCGGCCCGGTCAGGTCGAGGTGGATGCTGGGCCGCTCGCGCACGGCCGCGACGACCCGGTCGAGCCCGTAGTCGAGCCCGCCGTGGCCGAGCAGCAGCGGGATCTCGGGGTGGCGGTCGGCGATGGAGGTGAACACGCCGAGCGGGTCGCCGGCGAAGTAGCTGTGGGAGAGCACCGGCACCCGCCGCTCGGCGGCGAACTCCCACACGGCACCGTACGCCGGGCCGTCGAGGGGGTAGTCGCCGTGCAGCTCGGGGTGGAGCTTGATGCCGCGGAAGCCGGGCTCGGCGAAGCATCGTTCCAGCTCGGCGGGGACGTCGGCGGCGTAGTTCGGGTTGATGCAGCAGTAGCCGAGGACGCGGCCGGGGTGGCGGGCGATCGCGTCCATGACCTGGTCGTTGCCGTGGCGGTAGTCGGCGGAGATGCCGGCGTGGGCGGCGACGACGGCCACGTCCACGCCGAGCAGGTCCATGGTCCGGATCATGCCGTCGATGTCGTTGGCCGGAATGTGGAAGTTGCGGAAGGGGCCAAGGTGGCAGTGCGCGTCCACGATGAGCGGCGCGTCGGTGGGCGGGCGCTTGCCCGGCGGGTCAGCGAGCATCGGCGGGGACCCCCTGTCCGGCGCGGTCGAGCAGCGCGGCGAGCGTACCGCCGGCGATGAGTTCCCGGTCGGCCTGCGGCAGGTCGGTGCGGTCGAGCTGGAGCCGGGCACCGCCGATCGTCTGCGCCGGGTAGCCGGAGCCGAACACCACCCGGTGGGCGCCGAAGCGCTCGCACAGGTCCTCCAGCCCGCGGTGCACGTTGAACCCGCCGGACTGGACGAGCAGGTTGCCGAAGCGCTTGAGCAGCGGGTAGAGGGTGCGGTTGTTGCGGCCCTGGATGTCGATGAGGATCACGGGCAGCTCCGGGTGGCTCTCCGCCAGGTCGTAGATCTCCCGCCATGGCGGCTCGCCGCGCCGGAAGAGGCTGAAGTCGACGGCGAGCGGCATGCGGACGCGTTCCAGGGCGTCCAGCAGCTCTCCGGCGCACCAGGGGGCGAGCGAGAAGCGGTGGCCGCTCATCGCCGAGGACGGGAAGATCCTGGCCATCCGGGTCCCGCTCGCCAGGAGCTGCTTGACCAGCGCCTCCGGCTCGGGCAGCTCGCCGGTGTGCGGGGGCAGGACCACGCCGACCGGGTGCAGGCGCCGGCGCGCCGGCTCGGGCAGGGTGGCCAGCTCGCGCAGCAGCAACGCGTTGCCGGTGGCGGGGTCGTTCTCGCGGGCCAGCACGTGGTAGACCGCCGCCTCGTCAACGCCGACCCGGTCCAGCTCCCTGACGAGCTGGGCCGCGCTCACCGCCCGGGTGATGTACGGCATGGTCCCGGAGGGCCGGCCGACGAACGTGTTGCAGTCGAGATATCGCACACAACCTCACTTTCTACCTGGGGACTTGATGGTGTAGGCCGCGAGCCGGTCGGGATCGAGGCGCACGCCGAGGCCGGGGCCGGTGGGCGGCAGCAGGAAGCCGTCCTCTACGGTCAGGTCGGCGGTCACGACGTCGTCGGCGTGGTAGAGGGTGCCGGCCACGTCGCTGGGATGGTCGAGCCGGGGCACGCTGAAGGCCAGGTGGGCCGCGGCGGCGGTGCCGATGGCCAGCTCGGGCATGCTGCCCACGGCCACGCCGACCCCTGCGGCGGCGCACAGGTCGGCGACCCGCCGCGCGGCGCGCACCCCGCCGGCCTCGGCGACGTACACGCTGACCAGGTCGGCGGCGCCGGCCCGGAGCGCGTTCCAGGCGTCGCCGACCGACCACACGCTCTCGTCGGCCATGATCGGCACGTTGGCGGCAGCTCGGAGCAGGGCCATGCCGTCGAGGTCGGCGGGCGGCAGCGGCTGCTCGACGGACAGCACGTCGTACGGCTCCAGCCTGCGCACCAGCCGGATGGCGTCCTTGGCCAGGCGGCAGGCCATGTTGAGGTCCACCCGCAGGCCGAGCGCGGGCCCGTGCTCCTCCCGCAGCGCGGCCACGGCGGCGACGAGCAGGTCGTGGTCGCCGGCGCCCTTGACCTTGAGGGTGCGGAACCCCCGCGCGGTCAGCTCGCGGGCGCGGGCCAGCACCTCAGGCACGGGCGCGATCGGCAGTGACATCGACAGCGGCACCCGGTCGCGGGCCAGCCCGCCGAGCAGGTTGTACACGGGCTGCCCGGCGGCCTGCCCGGCCAGGTCGAGCAGCGCCATCTCCACCCCGGCGACGGCGGTCAGCGAGTGCCGGCCGAAGGTGAGCACGCGTTCGGCGACGGCCTCGAAGCGGGTCAGCTCGAACGGGTCGGATCCCACCACGGCCGGTGCCAGCACGGTGTTCACCACGTCGCACAGCGCCGCGCCCTTGCCGTGCCAGACGAGCGAGATCTCGCCCAGCCCGAGGGCGCCGTCGTCGGTCTCGGCCAGGACGATGCCGTAGTCGGAGGTGGCCTGCGTGCCCAGCGCCGACGTGAACGGCTCGCGCAGCGGTACGGAGACGGGCACGGCCCGCAGTCGCGTGACTTTCATGTGTTCATCCCTTGGTGGCGCCCGACAGGACGTCGGAGAAGAAGTAGTGCTGCAGCAGCAGGAAGATGACCACGACCGGCAGCGAGGCGATGACCGCGACGGCCGCGATGTGGTGCCAGTTGGACGTCAGCGCGGACATGAAGTACTGCAGCCCGACGGAGATGGTGAAGTTGCCGTGGTCCTGCATGATCACCAGCGGCCAGAGGAAGTCGCTCCACGTCAGCGTGAACACCAGGATGGCGGAGGTGGCCAGCGGCGCCTTCACCAGCGGCAGCATCACCTGCAGGAACATTCTGGGCGGCGAGCAGCCGTCGATCAGCGACGCCTCCTCCAGCTCGTTCGGCAGCCCGGCGAACGCCTCGCGCATGATGTAGACCGACAGCCACATGTTGACGGCGGCGGTCGGCAGGACGATGCCGAGCAGGCTGTCGGTCAGCCCCATCTCCTTCGCGGCCACGAACAGCGGCAGCATGATCGCGGGGAACGGCACCACCATGGTGCTGATGCCGAGCAGGAAGAGCAGCCGGCGGCCCCGGAAGGCGAACCTGGCCAGCGCGAACCCGAGCAGCGCCGCCACCGACACGTTCAGCAGCACCGTGCCGCCCGAGGCGATCAGGCTGTTGACGAAGTACTGCTGGACGTCGGCCTGGTTCCACACGTACGCGTAGTTGTCCAGGGTGGGGGAGGCGGGGACGAGCTCCGGAGGCACCGCGAACACGTCGCCGCGCCCCTTGAGCGAGGTCGACACCAGCCACAGGATCGGCGCCAGCGCGAGCGCCGCCGCCGCGGTCAGCACGGTCACCGCCAGCGCGCGGCTGGTCAGACTGAAGGTCTTCATCGCCTGCTCCCTGCCAGCTTGAGCCCGAGCAGCACCAGCCCGAGGACCACGACGAGCAGCACCACCGCCATCGCGCTGGAGTAGCCGAACTTGAAGAACGAGAACGCCGACTCCCAGATGTAGTACGCCGTGTTCTTGCTCGCGTTGGCCGGGCCGCCGCCGGTCAGGACGAAGATCTCGTCGAACATGCGCATGGCCGCGACGAACGCGATGACGGAGCTGAGCACGATCGACCCGCGCAGGTGCGGCACCACGATCGAGCCGAACGTCCGCACGTGGCCCGCCCCGTCGATGGCCGCGGCCTCCAACTGGTCGTCCGGCAGGGTGGCCAGCCCGGCCAGGTAGATCAGCAGGTAGATGCCGAACGCCCGCCAGACGATGACCCCGACGACCGTCCAGATCGCGAGCCCGGGGTCCGACAGCCACGAGACCGGCTCCGCCACCACGCCCACCGTCACCAGCACGTAGTTGACCAGCCCGTTGTCGTCGAGCAGCCACTTCCACGCCACCGACGACACGATGATCGGCACGACCACCGGCAGGTAGAGCGCGGCGCGGAAGAAACGGCGGAACGGGATGCCGCGGTGGATCCAGTAGGCCACCGGCAGCGGCAGGGTGACGAGCAGCGCCGTGGCGACCACGGTGATCAGGGCCGAGTTGAGCAGCGTCCGGTGGAAGACCGAGTCGGTGGCGAGCGTGGCGTACTGCTCCACGCCCACGAAGGAGGCCGGGTTGAGCCCGTTGAAGTCGGTGAAGCTGAACAGGACGGTGTTGAGCACCGGGTAGAGCACGAACCCGCCGATCAGCATGACCGCGGGGAGGGCGAACAGCCAGCCCCACCCGGTGTCGCCCGACCGGCGGTTCCCGCCGAGGAGGCGCGGCGGGGCCAGCCACCGCGCCCTGGTCGCGGTCTCGTTCACTGGCCCGCCGCGATCAGCTCGTCCCAGCGCGTGGCGGCGTCCTGGAGGGCCTGCTCGGCCGGCTTCTTGCCGAGCAGCGCCGACTGGAACTCCGAGCGCAGCGCGGCGAACATCTCGGCGACCGCCGGGTGCTTGGGCCAGTAGAACTTGACCTCCTGCCCGACGAGGATCTTCGTCTCCTCGGTGGCCTGGAAGTACGGGTCCTTCGCGACCGCGGCCGCGCCGGGCAGCACCGGGGCCTGCTTGGCCAGCTCAAGCGTGGTGGTGCTGAAGTAGCGGGCGAAGTCGAGCGCCTGCTTGGGGTTCTTGGAGGCGCGGGGGATGGCGAAGTGCTGCAGGAAGCCGTTGGCCGCCCCGCCCGCGCCCGCGGGGTGCGCGGCCACCTTGAACTTCGCGTACGTCTCGGCGTCGGCGTTGTCCTTGAGCCAGCGCAGGATCCACGGGCCGAGGAACACCATGCCGGTCTTGCCCTGGGCGAGGATCTTGGCGCCGTCCATGACGCCGCCGTTGACGGACGCGCGGTCGATCCAGCCCGCGGTGACGCCGTCCACGTACTGCTGGAGGTGGGCGGCGGCCTCGGGGGTGGCGAAGGCGGCCTTCTTGCCGTCGGCCGACAGCAGCGGCACGCCGGCCTGGCCGGCCAGGATGTCGGAGGGGTTGCCGGCGTCGTTGAAGTCGTCGAGCGTCTGCACGAAGCCGGAGGCGCCGGTCTTCTCGTGGATCCGTTTGGCGGCGGCGAACACCTCGTCCCAGTTCGCCGGCGGCTTGGCCGGGTCGAGGCCGGCCTTCTCGAACAGCTCGGTGTTGTAGATGAGGGCCGAGACGCTGCCGTAGAAGGGGACGGCGTAGGCCTTGCCGCCGATGACGCCGGCGTCCCACAGGCCGGGCACGTAGTCGGCGGCCATGGCCTGGACGTCGCCGGTGAGCTCGTCGAGGGGGTAGACGGTGTTGGTGGCAGCGAACTTCGGCAGGATGAACGGCGTCATGTTGACGACGTCGGGCGTGGCGCCCCCGCTGATCGCGGCCAGGAGCTTGCTCTGGGTCTGCTCGAAGTCGGGGATGTCGACCCACTTGACCGTGACGCCGGGGTGCTGCTTCTCGTAGCGGCTGATGGCGCCCTCGATGTACGGGGTGTACCCCTCCTTGAGGTTGATCGTCCAGAACTCGAGGGTGACGGGGCCGCCCGAGGACTGCGGCCCGTCCGACGTGCCGGTGAAGACGCCGCAGGCGCTTGCCAGCACGGAGACGGCTCCGATCGCGGCGGCGGCGAGGAAGCGCCGGCGTGAGGGTCGGTTCGGCACCATGAAGTACTCCTTTCGCCACGAACCCTTCCGCACGCGTCGCCAATTATGACGATGTTCGAAAATAGTTCGTTTTACTGGCTAGCAGTGTGCATGGCCGGAACGCGCGCCGTCAAGAGGCCACCAGGCGGGCCTGTGCCTGGTGGCAGTGGCCGGCGGCGTGTCTGGCAGGGTGACTGGCAGGGTGGCTGGCGGATGTGCCAGGCGGCGTGTCCGGCGGGGGTGGCCGGCAGTGTCAGGCGGGCGATGTCATGAGGCGTCGACCGGGCGGTGCCAGGAGGCGTCCAGCCGGGCCGAGATGTCGAGGCGGTAGAGCGTGCTGGGGCGACCCCGGCGGCCCGGCTGGGCGATCCCGGCCGGGGTCGCCAGGCCGTGCTCGCGCAGCACCCGCAGGATGCGCCGCCCGCTCGGCGCGCTGACCTTGAGCGCCTGGCCCACCTGGTCGGCGCTGGCCGCCGCGCCGTCCAGCCGGCGCTCCAGGTCGGCCAGGCGCGACAGCGTGGTCACGCCGAGCCCCGTCGTCTGGGCCAGCTTGCGCAGCCCCTCCTCGTCGGTCTTGAACGAGTACCGGAACGGGGCCTCGGCCTCTCCCATCGGCCCGATGATCAGGCCGTCCTCGCTCATCAGGAACCCGGTGTCGCCGCCCTCGGCCATCGCCCGGCGTACGGCCAGTTCCGCGTGCCGCACGGAGTCGCGCGCCGACTCCCCGACCCCGAACCCCACCGCCATGCGCACGCCGAGCCGCGCCCTGACCTCCTCCAGTAAGGGCACGACCGTCCACGACCTGGTGATCTCCTCCAGCAGGCCCTTGTGCGCGAACACCAGCACCGACTGGTCGCCGCGCGCCTCCACCCAGGCCTCGGCGAACTCCGGCGCGTCGAAGAACATCCGCATCGTGTTGACCCGCTCGACCCCCGCCTCGTACAGGCCCGAGTCCTCAAGCAGCCGGTAGACCGCGGTGGCGAAGCGCAGGTTGGAGTGGCGCGCCGAGACGGCCCGCAGCACCACCTCGTTCATCGCCGACCTGACCGAGGCGGCCACCGGCACCGAGCACAGCACCGGGACGTCGAGCTCGGCCATCAGGCGCGCATAGACGCGGCTGCGGCCGGTGACGGCGTAGTGGGTGCCGTGGCGGCGGCGCCGCTCCACGTGGAAGCGGACGATGTCCTCGACGTCCTGCCCCGGCGCGTACGGCAGCACCCGCAGGGCCCGCGCGGGCAGCCCTAGCTCGCGGGCGAACTCCTCGGTCACCGCCTCGTCGAAGGTGTCGAAGCTGGCCGGCGCGAGGGGCAGCCCCTGCTCGCGGGCCCGCAGCAGGGCCATGGCCAGGTCGATCGCGCCCAGCCTGACGAGCCCGAACGGCAGCGACTCCGGCAGCATGTCGCGGCACCGGTCGAGCGGCATGGGGCCGGCGAAGAAGGCGGCGTCGACCTCCTGCAGCGCCTGCCGCGCGGCGGGGCCGATGCCGGCCTCGTCGCCGTAGCGGATCCAGCGGGGCTCCACGCCTTCCAGATGGGCCAGCGCCGCCTCGACCACCTCGGCGCCTTCGGCCGGTACGACGATCCCTAGACGAGTCTTCACACCAGCAGCTTAACCAAAATTAGCTCGTAAAGCCGCCTCCGGGGGATTGCGCCGCGACCCTCCGGACCTATATAGGAACTATTTATGGACATCAGATCGCACTACCTGGCTGACCTGTCGAGCGCCGAGATCGCGGCGGTGGCCGGCTCGGCCGTGCTCGTCCTGCCGGTGGGCGCCGTGGAGCAGCACGGCGCCACGCTGCCGGTCGGCACCGACATCCTGGTCAGCACGCAGATCGCGGCGCGGGCCGCCGCCGGGCCGGCCGACGTGCCCGTCCTCGTGGCGCCAGGGCTCCCGTACGGCTCCTCCCACCACCACCTGCCGCTGGCCGGGACGCTCTCGCTGCGCAGCACCACCTTCCTGGCCGTCCTCGCCGACCTCCTCGCCAGCGCCGCCGCCACCGGATTCCGCGCGATCGTGCTCTGGAACGGGCACGGCGGCAACGACGACCTCATCCGCCAGGCCGCTCGGGACGCCGTGCTGGAGCACGAGATCGCCGTCGCCGCCGCCTCCTACTGGACCGTCGGCGGCGACCGGCTGCGAGAGCTGGCGCACGAGGCCGGCATCGAGACCGTGCCCGGCCACGCCGGCGCCTTCGAGGCCGCCCTGACCCTCGCCCTCGGCGCCGCCCACGCCGACCGGCCGCCCTCCACGC
>DASUCK010000191.1:0-5888 GCA_036276095.1 Nonomuraea sp.
CGCAGCAGCTCCATGCTGTTGGACCGGTCGACCTCGCCGACGACCCGGACCACCGAGGGGCCGGGACGCAGCGCGCAGGTGACGCGGAGCAGTTGATCGACGTACAGTAGCTGCTCGGCGGACTGTTCCGGAACGGTCTCCTCCACGGCCACCTCTTCGGGCTCTCCCGCCGCGTCCGGCTCGGCACGCGTCACGCGCGCGCCGGGCCGCTTCAACGGCCGTCGCGGAACGGCGTGCGCCCGGACAGGATGCGGCGCGTACGACATACAGCCTCCATGTCCGCCTCAGCCGGCCAAGGTACCGGCCTGCGTTGTCCAAGTTAACGTACGACCATAGATACCGGAATATCCTTTCATCATAAAATCCTCCGTCGGACCGGCACCGATCGTCCCGTGGTCAGCCAAGGTTCACCCGGGAGCCGT
This sequence comes from Nonomuraea sp., assembly GCA_036276095.1. Classification (GTDB taxonomy): domain Bacteria; phylum Actinomycetota; class Actinomycetes; order Streptosporangiales; family Streptosporangiaceae; genus Nonomuraea. The sequence continues at coordinate 423 of DASUCK010000191.1, forward strand.
CCGGAGTTGACCCGGGATCGTTTGGCGGGGGTCGGGCCGGGCAGCCGCCTGCCATGACCGCCAGGAACGAGCCCGGCCGCGCGGCGCCGCTCGCGCTCGCGCACGGCCTCTTCAACCTGCTCGGCGGCCTGTGGCCGCTGGCCCACCTGCGCAGCTTCGAGTACGTCTTCGGCCCGAAGACCGACCGCTGGCTCGTGCGCGTCGTGGCGGGCCTGCTCACCGGCGTCGGGTACAGCCAGCTCCGTGCCGCCACGAGCCGCGAAGGCGTCGCGCACGCCCGCCGCGTCGGGGTCGCCACGTCGGCGACGCTGCTGGCCGTCGACCTGGTGTACGTGCCCGCGGGCCGGATCCGGCCGACGTACCTGCTGGACGCGGCGGCCGAGGCCGCCTGGCTCTACGCCTGGACCCGCGCACCCCGCTGAACCGCCGGCTGAAGAGCCCGCTGAGGAGTCGGCCGAACCGGCCGCCCGGACCGCCGGACCCGTTCGGCGGCCCTCGACAACGGTGCAACAATGGGGCCTTCGCGACCGAAGTACAAGGTGTGACGACGAACCCGGCAGACGGCGGCGAGGGAGCCCACGCCATGACAACCCCCCAGACCGCGACGCACCCGCTCGACCAGCTCACCGCCGACGAGATCCGCCGCAACCGCTCGATCCTCGTCGAAGCCGGGCTGGTGGACGCGGACGTGCGGTTCCCGATCGTCCAGTTGCACGAGCCGCCCAAGGACGAGGTCCTCGCCTACACCGGCGCCGAGCCGCCCGAGCGGCAGGTGTTCAGCGTCCTGCTCGACACCGCGACCGGCGCCTGCGTGGAGACCGTCGTCTCCCTCACCCGCGGCAAGCTCGTCCGCCGGCGCGACCTCGACCCGGCCGCCGAAGGGCAGCCGCCGATCATGTTCGCCGAGTACGGCCTCGTGGACGCGATCGTCAAGGACGACCCGGAGTGGCGGGCGGCCATGGCCCGGCGCGGCGTCACCGATGTGGACCTCGCCTGCCCCTGCCCGCTGTCGGCCGGCGACTTCGACCTGCCCGGCGAGCGGGGCCGCCGGCTGGTGAGGGTGCTCACGTTCGTCAAGCACCGCCCAGAAGACCACCCGTGGGCGCACCCGGTGGACGGGCTCGTGGCGTACGTCGACCTGATCGAACGCCGGGTCGTCGAGATCATCGACCACGAGGTCGTTCCCGTACCCCGGGAGGAGGGCAACTTCGACGACGAGGCGCTCACCGGCCCGCCCCGGGCCACGCCCAAACCCTTCACGATCAGCCAACCGGACGGGCCGGGCTTCACCGTGGACGGCGGCCTCGTCCAGTGGGAGAACTGGCGGCTGCGGCTCGGTTTCGACCCCCGCGAGGGCCTGGTGCTGCACCAGGTGACCTACCGCGACGGCGACCGCGACCGCCCGGTGCTCCACCGGGCCTCGATCGCCGAGATGGTGGTGCCGTACGCCGACCCGAGCCCCGTGCGGTTCTGGCAGAACTACTTCGACGCCGGCGAGTACTGCATCGGCAAGATGGCCAACTCGCTGGTCCTGGGCTGCGACTGCCTCGGCGAGATCACGTACGTGGACGCGGTGCTGGCCGACGACGACGGCGAGCCGCAGACCATCCAGAACGCGATCTGCCTGCACGAGGAGGACCACGGCGTGCTGTGGAAGCACAGCGACCTGTTCACCGGGTCGGCCGAGACCCGCCGCTCCCGCCGCCTCGTCGTGTCGTACTTCGCCACGGTCGGCAACTACGACTACGGCTTCTACTGGTACCTCTACCTGGACGGCACCATCGAGTTCGCGTGCAAGTCCACCGGCGTGCCCTTCACCTCCGCCCACCGCGACCCCCGGTACGCCACCGAGGTCGCGCCCGGCCTCGGCGCCCCCTTCCACCAGCACCTGTTCTGCGCCCGGCTCGACATGACGGTCGACGGGGTGACGAACACCGTGGACGAGGTCGAGGTCGTCCAGGTCCCGGCCGGGGACGGCAACCCGTACGGGAACGCGTTCACGACGAGGACCACCCGGCTGCGTACCGAGTCGGCGGCCGCCCGGCTGGCCGCGCCCGCGTCGGGGCGGTCGTGGCAGATCGGCAACCCCGGGGTGACCAACCGGATGGGCCGGCCCGTGGCGTACGCGCTGGTCCCGCAGGGCCGCCCCACGCTGCTCGCCGACGCCGGCTCGGCCATCGCCCGCCGCGCCGCCTTCGCCACCAGACACCTGTGGGTCACCCGGTACGACCCCGCCGAGCGCTACCCGGCCGGCGACTACGTCAACCAGAACCCGGGGAACGGCGGGCTGCCGTCGTGGGTGGCGCGGGACCGCGACCTCGACGGCGCGGACCTCGTCCTGTGGCACACGTTCGGCCTCACCCACATCCCGCGCCTGGAGGACTGGCCCGTCATGCCCGCCGCCACCTGCGGCTTCACCCTGACTCCCATCGGCTTCTTCGACCGCAACCCCACCCTCGACCTCCCCAGACCCCTCCCCCACCGCTGCCATCCCACGCAACCCCGCTGACCCGCCCGTTCGTCGGACGGACCAGGGGGAGCGCGGCGCCCCGGATGCTGGCTAGCCGCCACGCGGGGCCGGGTCGCCGGGAGAGGGTTGGGCCTCGCCGGGGGTGGGTTGGGGCTCGTCGTATTCGATGGCGTAGTCGTGGTGGGAGCGGTCCTTCAGGGCGAACGCCGCCGCTACGCTGATCACGCCGCAGATCGCCATGTAGACGGCGATGGCGAACGAGCTCTGGTACGTTCCGTACAGCCACACCGCGATCAGGGGCGCCGGGCCGCCCGCCGTCACCGAGGCCAGCTGGTAGCCGAGTGAGGCGCCGCTGTAGCGCAGGCGGCCGGTGAAGCTCTCGGCGATGAACGTGGCCTGCGGGCCGTACTGGATGTCGTGGATCGGCGCGGCGAGCACGATGGCGAGGAAGACCAGCGACGGGACGCGGGTGTCCAGCAGCGGCCAGTAGATGAACGACCAGACGACCATGGCGGCGGCGCCGACGATGTACAGGCGCCGCCGGCCCACGAGGTCGGAGATGTAACCCCAGAACGGCACCGTGAAGAGCGACACGACGCCCGCGACGATCACGTACGTGTAGACGTCGCCGCGTGCGAAGCCGAGGTCGCGGGTGGCGTACGTGAGGATGAAGACGGTGAAGATGTAGAACGGCGCCTGCTGGCCGGTGCGCAGCAGCGCGCCCAGCACGATCTCCCGCCAGTTCCTGCGGATGACCTCGCGTACGGGGACGCGTTCGACCTTGTTCTCCTGGAGGACCTTGGTGAAGACCGGCGTCTCCAGGATGCCGAGCCGGATGTAGAGCCCGACCGCGGCCATCACGAGGCTCAGCAGGAACGGGATCCGCCAGCCCCAGTAGGGGTCGAGCGGCTGGAACACCTGCAGCGCCAGGTAGCCGAGCACCAGCCCGACCGGCACGCCGAACTGGGGCCAGCTGCCCAGGAACCCGCGCCGCCCGCCGCGCGACGAGCCCCATTCGGTGGCCAGCAGCACCGACCCGCCCCATTCGCCGCCCACGCTGATGCCCTGCACCAGGCGCAGGACGGTGAGCAGGATGCCGCCCCAGATGCCGATCTGCTCGTACGTCGGCACCAGGCCCACCAGGGCGGTCGCGATGCCCATGGTGAGCAGCGTGATGATCAGGGTGGCCTTCCGGCCGATGCGGTCACCGTAGTGGCCGAAGATCGCCGCGCCGATGGGGCGGGCGGCGAAGCCGCCGAAGTAGGTGCCGAGCGCCAGCAGGAGACCCGTGGTCTGGTCGCTGGTGGGGAAGAACAGCTCCGCGAAGATCGTGCTGGCCGCGAAGCCGTACAGGAAGAAGTCGTACCATTCGATCGAGGTGCCCACGGCCGAGGCGATCACCGCCCGGACCAGCTGCTTTCTCTTCTCCAGGCCTGTCGCGTCGAGCGCCCGCTCCTCAGCCATCTACCGCTCCTCCGGTAGGGGTTCCGCTTTTCCCGTGACGCTACATGAAGTTGTGACGCAGGTCACCCTCGGAGATTCGCACCAAGGGCAACGTCCACGGCGTCTCCGCCGCGGGGGCGCGGACGGCGGCTGGGTTCAGGGGGAGGTGCGCGGGTATCGGGTGGTCGACGAGGGTGCAGAAAGGAGGGCATAGCGATGCGGTTCATCGCCTCTGCCGTGATCGCCGTGGTCGCCCTGGCGGCCGTCGCCGGCTGCGCGAACATCGGGATCGACACGGCGCAGGACGCCCCGCAGAACGAAGGCGCCAACGCCGACGTCCGCGGGACCCTGCACATCCGCAACGCCTTCCTGCTGAGCGGCTCCGGCCCCGCCTCGCCCGCGTCCCAGCAGGCCACCCTGTACGCGGTGCTGATCAACCAGGGTCAGCAGCCGGCCCGGCTGGAGAGGATCGTCCTGGACGGGGGCGGATCCGTGCAGCTCCCCGGGCCGGTCGAGCTGCCGCCGCACGAACCCGTCGGGGCCGGCGAGCAGCCCATCGGCACGGTCACCGGCGTACGCGGGGGCACGGTGCCGATGACGTTCGTCTTCACCGGGATCAGGCCGGTGCGCCTGTACGTGCCGGTCAAGGAGAGAACCGGCCAGTACGCCACGCTCACGCCCGCGCCGGCCGGGTCGCCGTCCCCCACGCTTCCCGGTACGGCGCCACCCAGCCCGTCCCCGACCGGGTCCCCGTCTCCCAGCGGGCCGGCGTCCAGCGTGGGGCCGTGTCCGCCCAACTGTGGGTCTCGTCAGCGATGAGCGACTCGGCGGCGATGATCCGGTAGGGCTTGGTGAAGTCGATCGGGGCCGTCGGCAGCGGGGCGGCCCGGCCAAGGGCTGTGGAGAGGCGCGGGCCCGAGATCGTCGGCTTGACGGGGGTCGTCACCTGACCGGTGGCGACCGGCTTGCCCGTTTTGGGGTCCTTGGCGGCCCAGCGGAGGGTCCACGCGCCCTTCGCGCCGGTGAGGGACACGAGCGCCGTCCTGCCGTCCTGTTCGAGGGAGGCCGCCCAGTGGCGGCGGCTGCTCGTTCCCGTCGGGGCCGTCGCGGGGACGGGGGCGGCGGTGAGGAACTCCAGGGTCACGCCGTCCTTGCCGGGCTTCGTCGCGGCGGCCAGCAGGTCGGCGTACGGCGGGGTTCTGCCGCCGGCCGGGCTGTCCGTGACGTCCCCGGCGACGTCCTTGACGGCGGCGGCCCGGAACGGTGGGGCGGCGGGCGGCGGCAGGATGCACCTCAGGTCGGCTCGCGTGGTCCCGCCCGGCCTGACCTCGGCCTTCGCCCAGCAGGGGGCGTCGCCGCCGACGTCGGTCCGCAGGCGGTACGCGCCCGGCGGGAGCGAGAAGCGGAACCCCCGGCGGTCCGCCTTCGCGCCGGCCACCCGCTTGCCCTTACCGGTGTAGACGTCGACCTGGCCGGGCTGGTAGATGGATGCGCCCTGTTCAGGTGCGGTGGTCTGTCCGGAAGTGGCGGGTTTCGTGGGCGCGGTGGTCTGT
>DASUCK010000192.1:0-2317 GCA_036276095.1 Nonomuraea sp.
GGCGGAGTTCTACACCCTGCCCGGCCAGCAGGCCCGGCTGAATGACCTGCTGGCCCAGCAGGCGGCCGGCCGGGCGATGCCGTGGCTGCTGTCGGCCGGCGACGAGGTGGTCGGCCGGCTGACGCTCAACACGATCGTCCGCGGGCCGTTCCTCAGCGCCGACCTCGGTTACTGGATCGACGCCGGCTACGCCGGCCGCGGCCTGACGACCGCCGCCGTACGCGAGGTGTGCCGGATGGCCGACCAGGAGCTCGGCCTCCACCGCGTCGCCGCCGGCACCCTCCTCGACAACGCCGCCTCCCAGAGCGTGCTGCGCAAGTGCGGCTTCGAGCCGATCGGCGTCGCCCCGCGCTACCTGGAGATCGACGGCCGCTGGCAGGACCACCGGCTCTTCCAGCGGGTGCTCAACGACCGCCCGGCCCGCTGAGTGACGCGGCCGGCTACATGCTCGGCCGGGTCGACTCCGGGTCGTGGGTCATGGCGTCGATGCGGGCCATCACGTCGGCGATGTCGACCCGGCCCGGCCGGTGCGGCCGCCGCCGCTGCCAGGGCCTCGGCCCGGCCGGCGGGCGGTATTCCACGCCGAGCGCGTCCAGCCGCGCCAGGTGTTCCTCCAGCCGCCCGGCGAAGCCCTCCCGCGCGCCGCCCGCCCAGGCCACCTCGGCGAGCGCGCACGCCCGCGGCCACAGGTGGTAGTCGAGCAGGCGCGCGTCCGGCACCCACTCGGTCCACAGCTGCGCCTGAGCGCCCAGCACCCGGGCGCGCTCGTCCTCGGCCCACTCCTCGGGCGCCGGGCGGAACGCCGCCACGTCCGCCACCGTGATCGCGTCGCCGATGGACCTCGGCTCGTCCGCGGCGGCCGCCTCGGCGTAGTCGAAGTAGAGCGGGAACACGGGCGTGGCCACCACGTCGTGACCGGCCGCAGCGGCCCGCCGGCCCACGCCCATGCCGCGCCACGGCATGACGACGGTGTCCTGCCGCAGGCCGCCGCTGACGAACGCCTCGTCCCACACCACGGCCCGCGCGCCCCGCTCGGCCAGCGCGTCCGCCAGCCGCCGCAGGAACCACGCCTGCAGGTCGTTGGCCGTCGCCAGCCCCAGCGACTCCCGGTACGCGGTGATCTCGCGCGACTCGGCCCACCGGTCGAGCACCACCTCGTCGCCGCCGATGTGCACGTACGGGGTCGCGCCCAGCGCCCCGATCAGCTCGTCGAAGACCGTGGTCAGGAACTCGACCGTCGGCGGCAGCGGCGACAGGATCGCCGGGGAGATGCCCCACCGGTCCAGCACCTCGGGCCGCTCCCCGCCGGCCCCGAGCGACGGGTAGGCCGCCAGGATCGCCGACGCGTGCCCCGGCACGTCGATCTCGGGCACGACCGTCACGAACCGCGCCCGCGCGTACGCCCCGATCTCGGCCAGGTCGTCGAGCGTGTAGTAGCCGCCGTGCGGGATCTCGTCGTAGCCGACCGGCTCCCGCGGGTAGCCGACCGCCGACCGCGGCCGGTGCGAGGACACCTCCTGCAGCAGCGGGTACGCCCGGCTCTCCACCCGCCACCCCTGGTCGTCGGCCAGGTGCAGGTGGAGCCGGTTGAGCTTGTGCGTCGCCATCAGGTCGATCAGCCGCAGCACCTCCCGCTTGGGGAAGAAGTGGCGGGCCACGTCCAGGTGCAGCCCGCGCCAGGGGAACCGCGGCGCGTCCTCGACCCGCACCCCCGGCACCGGCCACGAGCCCGCCTCGGAGAACCGGTGGGCGGCGGCGGGCAGCACCTGGTGCAGCGACTGCGCCGCGTAGAACGCCCCGGCCGGCCCCCCGGCGACGATCTCGACCCCGCGCGACCCGGCCGTCAGCCGGTACGCCTCCTCGCCCAGCGCCGGATCGCGGCGTACGTCGATCTCGCCGGAGTCGCCGGGGCGCAGGTCGAGCCCGGGAAGCGCGCGGCGCACGGCGTCGGCCAGCTCGCCGGACACGGTCGCGCCGACGGGCAGCTCGTAGGAGCCGGACAGGTGATGGAGCAGCTGCGGGCGAGGGATCATGCTTGGAGATAGTGCTGCAATCCGTTCGCCAGCGCCACTGCGATCTTCTGCCGGAACGCCGGGTCCTTCAGCCTGGCCGCCTCGCTCGCGTTGCGCATGTTGCCGGTCTCGATGAAGACCTTCGGCACGGTCGACAGGTTGAGCCCGCCGAGGTCGTTGCGGGAGATGAGCGCGTTGCGGCCGATGTAGGTGGAGTAGGCCGTCCCGGTGCCCTTCCGGTACGCGTTCCGGACGGCGAGCCCCAGCCGGTTCGAGGCGGCGACCACCTTGTCCACCGGCCCGTT
>DASUCK010000193.1:0-2124 GCA_036276095.1 Nonomuraea sp.
CGAGCGGACCATGTCCTGGCTGACCGGCTATCGACGACTCACCATCCGCTACGAACGCTACTCCGGCAACTACCTGGCCTTTCTCGGCCTGGCCGCCGCCCTGTGCTGCTACAAGCGGTTCATCCGACTCACCACATAGGACACGGTCTTAAACCGGCAGCCTCAACCTGCTCTACCGCTACATCACCCAAGGCCGAGCCGAAGGAGAGCGGCCCGTCGTCACCCCGCGCCGCCTGGCCCGTCTCCTGCTCACCCACCCCGACCGGCTGCGTGATAGCGACACCCAGCTGGTGCAGGAGCTCACAGCCGCCTGCCCCGAACTGGCCGAACTCGCCCGCCATGTCCGCAGCTTCGCCGAGCTCCTGACCCCGGCCGACGGCAACGACACCAAGCTCACCGCCTGGATCACCACCCTCCGCGCCGCTGACCTGCCCCACCTGCACGGCTTCGCCAACGGCATCGAACTCGATCGCGACGCCGTGAACGCCGCCCTCACCCTCCCGCATCACAACGGTCGAACCGAAGGCGTCCACACCCGCACGAAGAGGATCATGCGCCAGATGCACGTCCGCGCCGGGTTCGGCCTTCTGCGCCACCGCATCCTGATGCAGTGAAGATCACTCAACGCCACCACCGATTACGGGCCAGAGCCGATCACTGGACGGACCCCGCGCTCTGGCGGCGACAGCGGCTGCACGATGACGATGCCGCGCTCACCGAACGTGCGTCCGATCGTATTCCGGCCTCGTGCTGGCTGCCGCTGGCAGGTCAGAATGATTCCGCGACCATCCAGTGCTCTACCAGTCGGCCGTCGAGCACGCGAATCATGTCCATGCCCCTGACCTCGAATCGGCGTCCCGTCGGAGGGGCGCCGAAGAAGTCGCCGGTGTGGGTGCCGCGGACGGTGTAGCGGTTGGCCACCCATTCGCCGTTCTCGACGCTGGCCTCGGTGACGACCTCCAGGTCCGGCACTCCAGCTAGCATCGCCTCCCACTTCCGCCGCCAGTCCTCAGGGGTGACGCGCTTGCCCTGATCCCAGGAATCGGTGGCGACGTAGCTCAGTGCGGTGTCCAGATCGCCTGCGGCGCGGGCGGTGATGATCGCCCTGTTCACCTCTGCGGGGGTTAGCGGGAACGTCATTGTTCTGCCTCCTGACTTCGGAAACACAGATCCGGGGGCGGTCCCCGTTTCATCTGGGTACGATACGGGGACTGTCCCCGGATCAGCAAGAGGTGCAGCTCGATGTCAGACACGAGAGAGACGACGCAAGGATCTCGGCCACGCGCTGACGCCCGGCGCAATCGCCAGCGTCTGCTGGCCGCCGCAGAGCAGGCGTTCAACACCGCAGGGGCCGGCGCGTCCTTGGACGAGATCGCGCATGCCGCAGGAGTCGGCAACGCCACCCTCTACCGGCACTTCCCCACCCGCCAGAAGCTGATCGACGCCGTGTACGGCCAGCGGATCCGCGCCCTGTGCGCCCTCGCCGACCAGGTGCGCGCCACACAACCGGTAAGCGAGGCCCTACTGAGCTGGCTGTACGCCGTCGTCGACCACATCACCGGCAGCCGTGGGCTGCGAGAGGCATTCGTCGACGCCCACCACTTTCGCCACGGTGGCGAGGCGCCCCAGGTCACCGAATGGCACAGCATGACCGACGCTGCGGCCGCACCCCTGCTGCGCGACGCCCAAGCCGCCGGGGTCGCTCGCCCGGACCTACGAGCCGAGGAGCTGATGGCGCTCACTGCCGCACTCGCGCACGCTGGCGGAAGCGACCCCGTCGACGCGCGCCGCCTGCTCGGGCTCGCCGCTGAAGGCTTCATGAGGCAACCACGATGAACTGGCGATCCGCACGGTCGCAGATACTCGATCGCTGTCTGTGACAGCATTCCGTGATCAGCCCTACGCTAATTTCGGAGCGGTGTAAATAGCTCGACGAGGTAGGTGCCGTGTAGTGGATCTTAGACCGTGTCCTATGTGGTGAGTGGGACGTTAGTAGGGCGTGGGAAGGAACGAGTGGGAGTGGATTGTCCCGGACGGGTTGTGGGAGATCGTCCGACCGTTGTTGCCGCCGGCGCGGGTGCGTCCGCAGGGCGGTGGGACGCGGAACACGCCTGATGAAGCGGT
>DASUCK010000194.1:0-4864 GCA_036276095.1 Nonomuraea sp.
CCAGCCACGGGGACAACGCGTCGACGAAGAAGCCCTCGGGAAAGCGCCGCCCCACGGCCATGGACACGGCGACGACGGCGGCCACCGCGTCGGCGAACTCGCTCGGCGTCGCCGCGGGAAGGATCAGCTGCGTGCTGCCCGTCACCCGCACCAGCACCGTGGTGAAGATGGCCCGCACCCGCCCGGCCGACGCGGCGAAGCGTGGAAGCGGGGATGCCGGGCCAGCCACGCCCTGATCGCCGACGTCTTGTGGGTGCCGTAGTTGTCGCAGATCAGGTGGACATCCAGCTCGGCCGGCACGGTCTTGTCGATGGTGACGAGAAACTTCTTGAACTCGGCGGCGCGGTGCTGGCGGTGCAGTTCGCCGATGACGGTCCCGTCGGCGATGTTGAAGGCGGCGAACAGGCTGGTGATGCCATGACGAACGTAGTCGTGGGTGCGCCGCTCGGGCATGCCCGGCATCATCGGCAGCACCGGCTGGGAGCGATCCAGCGCCTGGATCTGGGACTTCTCATCGACGCACAGCACCACCGCGCATTCCGGCGGGTCGTGATACAGCCCGACCACGTCGACGACCTTCTCCACGAACAGCGGATCGGCCGACAGCTTGAACGAGCTCGTGCGGTGCGGCTTGAGGTCGAAGGCCCGCCAGATCCGGCCGATGGTCGACTCCGACAGCCCGCTGCGCCGCGCCATCGAGGCGCGGGTCCAGTGCGTGGCGCCGGCCGGTGTCTCCTCCAGTGTGGCCACCACCACCTGCTCGACCTGGTCCAGGCTGATCGACGGCGGGCGACCCGGGCGCCCCTCATCGATCAGCCCGTCCAGCCGCAGGCGCAGGAACCGATGACGCCATTTGGAGACCGTGTCCGGATGCACCCGGAGCTCAGCAGCGATCTGCTTGTTGTCCTTGCCGTCCGCGCATCCCAGCACGATCTTCGCGCGCATCGCCAGAACCTGCGCGGACTTGGCCCGTCGCGCCCATCGCTGCAACACCGCCCGCTCGGCCTCCGACACCGCCAGCTCCGCCTTGGGCCTGCCCGTGCGCACGTCATCGGCCAGCGACTCCAGTCCACCCCGGGCGAAAGCTGCACGCCACTTGCGCACCGTGCTCTCCGCAAGGCCCAGATCCCGTGCTACCTGCGCGGTGCTGATCCCCGGCCCTGCACACGCCAGCACGATCCTCGCTCGGACCGCCACCCTCGACGACTCCGCTGACATGCCGATCAGCCGAGCCCGCTCGCTCTCCGATAAGTGGATCTCCACTGCGGACGGCCCTGGATGCGCCACAGCCAACACCATACGGATTTAGCTGGCGAATTTCAGGCGGATGACACTAGTGAGCCGGTTTTGAGATTCGGTCGCAGTAGCGGCAGATGCGGTCGAGTATCTGATCGGCGGTCTTGGTCCACCTGAACGGCTTGGCGTCCTGGTTCCAGACCTTGATCCACTCCTCCAACGCGGCCTTGAGAGCGTTCAGGGAGCAGAAGTTGCCGCGCTTCAGGCAGCGGCGTTCCAGTTCGGCGAACCAGCGTTCGACCTGGTTGATCCAGGAGGAGTAGGCCGGGGTGAAGTGCAGCACGAAGCGTGGGTGGGTCAGCAGCCAGGCGTGCACTACCGGCGCCTTGTGGGTGGACAGGTTGTCGCAGATGAGATGGACCGCCAGGCCCGGTTCGACCTGGCGGTCGATCTCGTCCAGGAAGTCGCGGAAGTCGACGGCGCGGTGCCGGGCCGACAGCTTGCCGATCACTTTGCCGGTGGCGGTGCTGAGCGCGGCGAACAGATCCACGGTGCCGTGCCGGACGTAGTCGAAGCTGCGCCGCTCGGGCACGCCGGGCAGCATGGGCAGTACCGGAGCGCTCCGCTGCAACGCCTGGATCTGCGGTTTCTCATCGACGGCGAATACCACGGCATGGGCGGGCGGAGCCAGATACAGCCCTCGGTGCGCCAGGGCCGCAGTCCGAACGCCCGCCAGATGCCTGCCACACTGGTCGGCGAGATGCCCACCCGGCGCGCCAGTTCCCGTTTGGACCAGTGCGTGGACCCGGCCGGCACCTCTTCCAAAGGCACCACCACTTCCTCCACCTGGGCATCAGTGATGGTGCGCCAGCTCGATCGATCCTGCGCGGGTGTCCCACTCGCGGGTGCGGTAGCCGTTGCGCCGGTTGGTCCGCTCGTCACTGCGTTGGCCGTAGCCGGCCCCGCACAGGCTGTCGACCTCGGCCGACATCAACGCCTCAGCCATGGTCTTCACCATGGATCGCAACAAGTCGGGGTCCTGGGTCTCGATCTGCTGCGCCAGCCACTGCTCGGGCGTCACACTGTTGTCCGCGGCCATCACGTGTTCTCCTTCGATCTTGACTTGCGCCTTTGAAGGATCACGCGATGGCCGTCGCCATTTCACGACGCCACGCCTGTGACCAGGTCAAACTCGTACACCACTCCCATGGACGCAACCGTCGACCAGTTCGGCGTCGTCGCGGCGGGGCCCGTCCGGGTGATGGCGCTCGGCGCACGGGCGCAGCCGCACGGCCAGCCGGTCGACCGCGTTGGGCAGCCACCGGTCGAGGTACTCGCACGCGTGATGATCGGTGCGCCCGTCCCACAGGTAGGCGGTGCGCCAGGCGCAGTAGAGCAGGGACAGACCGGCCCTGATCCCGCGGCGGCACGGCTCCACGGTGGCGCTTCCGCGCCTCCCATGCCACACTCACTGTTATAGAACTCTCTCAGGAGTTATAGAACGATTGGAGCGTGGCATGCGAAACGTGCTGCCGTGGCGGGAGCCCGTCCCGCTGGACGGAATCATGGGCGAGCCCCTGGCGCGGGGACGATTCGGCGAGTACGGCGGACGGTACGCGCCGGAGCCCCTGGTGGAGGCGTGCCGCGAGGTGGACGAGGCGTTCCGGGCGGCCCGGGCGGATCCGGGGTTCCGCGGCGCCCTGGCACGGCTGCTCGCCGTGCACGCCGGGCGGCCGACCCCGCTCACCCCGGCCCACCGGCTGTCGGAGGCGCTGGGCGTGCGGCTGTACCTCAAGCGCGAGGATCTCACCCACACCGGATCCCACAAGATCAACAACGTGCTGGGGCAGGCGCTGCTGGCCGCCCGGATGGGACGGCGCAGGCTGATCGCCGAGACCGGGGCGGGCCAGCACGGGGTGGCCACCGCCACCGCCGCCGCGCTGCTCGGGCTGGAGGCCACCGTGTTCATGGGCGAGCGCGACATCGAGCGCCAGGCGCTGAACGTCTTCCGCATGCGCATGCTGGGCGCCGAGGTCGTCCCGGTGACCTCGGGCAGCCGTACCCTCAAGGACGCGACCAGCGAGGCCATGCGGCACTGGGTGGGCGCGACCGGCGACTCCCACTACTGCATCGGCTCGGTCATCGGGCCGGATCCGTACCCGTGGATGGTCAGGGAGTTCCAGCGGGTCATCGGCGACGAGGCCCGCGAACAGTGCGCCGCCGAGTTGCGCACCGCCGTGCCGGACCACGTGGTCGCGTGCGTCGGCGGCGGGTCCAACGCGGCCGGCACGTTCGCCGGATTCGCCGACACCGCGGCGCGGCTGGTCGGCGTCGAGGCGGCGGGCGGCGCCGGGGCGGGCCGCGGCCGGCTCGGCGTCCTGCACGGCTGCCGCTCGCTGTTCCTGCAGGACGACGACGGGCAGATCACCCAGGCCCACTCCATCGCCGCCGGGCTCGACTACCCGGGAGTCGGCCCGGAGCACGCCCACCTGCGCGACCTGGGCCGGGCCCGCTACGTCACGGTGACCGACGACGAGGCGGTGGCCGCGGCGGTGCGGCTGGCGCGTACCGAAGGCATCGTCCCGGCGCTCGAATCGGCGCACGCCCTCGCCTGGGTGATCCGCGCGGCGGGCGGCGACCTGTCCGCCGGGTCGACGGTGCTGATGACATTGTCCGGCCGGGGCGACAAGGACGTCTCAACCCTGAAGGAGCTGCTGTGACGAACCCCACCCTGGCCGCGGGCCCGGTCGAACGCCACCTGCGGGCCCGCAGGGACACCGGCCACGGCCTGCTCATGCCGTACGTCACCGGGGGGATCACGCCCGGCTGGACGGATCACCTGCGGGCGTTCGCCGCCGCCGGGGCGGACGCGATCGAGGTCGGCCTGCCCTTCTCCGACCCCACGCTGGACGGCGTCACCATCCAGCGGGCCAGCGACACGGCGCTCGCCCGGGGGGCGAGCACCCGCCGTATCCTCGCCGACCTGTCCGGCCTGCCGGACCTGGGCGTGCCGCTGGTCGCCAGCACCTACTACAACCTGGTACTGCACGCCGGCCCCGACGCGTTCTGCGCCGCGCTGCGCGGGGCCGGCGTCGGCGGCCTGATCGTGCCCGACCTGCCGGTGCACGAGGCGGACGAGCTGACGGACGCGGCCGCCGCCGCCGGGATCGAGCCGGCCCTGCTGGCGTCGCCGGCCACGCCGCGGCCGCGGCTGGCGGAGATCGCGAGCCGCAGCCGCGGATTCGTCTACGCGGTGTCGCTGATGGGCACCACCGGCGAGCGGGCCGCCCTCTCCGCCTCGGCGGCGGAGCTCACCGCGCGAATCAGGCGCGTCACCGACCGGCCGGTCTTGCTAGGATTTGGCATTTCCACCCCGGACCAGGCCCGCGAAGCCCGCCGGCACGCCGACGGCGTGGTGGTCGGTGCCGCGGTCATGCGGCGGGTGCTCGACGGGGCCGGGCCGGACGACCTGCGGGCGTTCCTCGTAACCCTGCGGCAAGCCCTCGACCAGGAGTGACCGACCACGATGACCCCCGACGCCGGGCACGAGGCGAGATACCGCGCCATCGCCGCCGACCTCGCCGCGAAGATCCGGTCGGGACACTACGCCCCCGGCGCGGCCCTGCCG
>DASUCK010000195.1:0-2071 GCA_036276095.1 Nonomuraea sp.
CCTGGCGGGGGACAGTCACCCGCATCGTCACCGCCCGCGACGGCTCGACCTCGTCGGGCTGGTGACAGGTCGCGCACTCACTCCTGGCGGGGCGCTGGTGGTGGCAGATCTGGCAGCCTCGGGGAGCCTCGAACGTCAGGCGCCCTCCCTTGGAGCCGAGATTGTGGCAGGTCAGGCAGGCGAGTCGGGTGTGGCGTTTATGGGGGAAGGTGTCGCTGGGGGAGGTGGAGACGTCGGTCCGCCTCCCGGGGGGCTCGTCGTCAGGCGGTCGGTCGCCCTGTCCCCGGGCCCGACCCGGCTCCACCAGCGACGTCTGCCGCAGGGCGCGAGTGGTGTCGAACGGCAGCGGCGGGGTCAGCCGCAGGCGCTTGTCGTCCCGAACCATCCGATGACATCCCACGCAGTCGCTCGCGTCCACCCGGGCCGAGTGTGACAGGTGACACGTCTCGCACCGCTCACCGACCTTACGATGTGCCTCACCCACATGGAAAGGCACGTCCCGCCAGGAACTGTGGCACTGGGCGTCGGCGCAGGACGTGAGTGCCTCGTCCGGTTTGACGTCGGTATGCGGGTTGTGACACATGCCACAACTTCCACTATGCGGATCCTTGGCCGGATCGAACGACGCCAGCAGCGTGCGCATCTCATGACACCCGAAGCACTGCTGCGACGCCGGCCGCAGCAGTCCCGTGGCCGAGTCCGGGGCCAGGAACTGGGCGTCTGCGGTGAACTGGTGGCACGAGTTACAGTAGAGCAGCTCCTCGTTGGGCAGCGGCTGGCCCGGATCGAAGCGGGCACTCATCCGCCCGAGCCGGATCCGGATGCTGTCGGTGAAATGGCACCCCTGTTGCGCGCAGGTCGTATCGGCCGGCTGGAATCGGTGCGCCGATCGCGCGTGGCAGGTGAGGCACTCCACGTCCTTGAGCTCCGCGGAGTCGGATTCGAAGTGGGTGCGGTGCCCGGCGGTAGTCGC
Source organism: Nonomuraea sp. (assembly GCA_036276095.1). Taxonomy (GTDB): domain Bacteria; phylum Actinomycetota; class Actinomycetes; order Streptosporangiales; family Streptosporangiaceae; genus Nonomuraea. The sequence goes on from DASUCK010000195.1 coordinate 974, forward strand.
GACCCGTTTCCACGTGTCTTTCGCCGGCCCGGTCACGTGGCATTCCTCGCAGATCTCGCGCGGCACCTTGCCGTGGGGCGGGATCTGTTCCGGCCGGGCGGTCATCCAGGCGATGAGCTCCCTGGTCTGGGCCTGGAGCTCGAATGGATGGCAGGCGTGACAGCTCAGGGTGTCGTGCTTCCCCTCCAGCCGGTTGACCAGGAGGTACGTCCCCGTGTCCGGACGCACGAACACCTGGCCGCTGGGCACGAAGATGTGGCAGCCGCTACAGAAGTCGTTGTCGAGCATCATGAAGTCGTACGCCTTGAGGCCGGTGCCCAGCATCAGCAGCAGGACGGCGCCGACCGCGCCCGCCATGGCCAGCTTGACCCCACGCTCGCGGGTGACGAGCCAGGTCCGGATCGCCCGCCGGCGCCGCCACGAGAAGACCAGCACGGCGGTCGCCACGATGACGCCCAGGACGATTCCCCCGACCATGACCCAGCCGGGTTTCTGAAAGAGCCACTGGACGACCGGCACCAACGGATCGGGGAGGGGAGACTTCACCACGACCGAGTCGAGGGCGTGGCCGGTTAGGGTGTCCTGGGCTTGGGTTGGCGAAACGGCTGGAAGCACCATGGCCGCCGTCTCCCTAACAACAAAGAGGTAGACGGCGGCCATGGAAGCTCTTGAGTTCAGCGCGAGCTGATCGGACTGGGGGCGCGGCCCCGCAGTACCTTGGCGTTGACCCGGTCGAGGACCGCCTGCGCCTCCGGCGACAGGCGTACGGCGGCGGCGGCGAAGTACTCGGCCTCCACGGCATTGATGCTGGCGGCCAGCAGGCCCGTGCTCAGGAAGGGATTGTGTACCCCCTTGGACCGGTCGCCATTACCATAGCGAGCCTCGCCGACCAGGCGCACGTTGAAGAGCGCACCCTCCGCCACGGTGACCTGCAGGTCGGCGGTCGTGAACGCGTTGGCCGGGTCCGGGATCTGGGTGAGCAGCCCGGTATCGCCGGGATCGTAGGCGATGAACGCGCCGGTTACCGGGTCCGCTTCGAACAGCACCGTGTCACCATCGACATCGTTCCAGAGCTGATCGGTGAGCACGTCGATGTCG
>DASUCK010000196.1:0-3996 GCA_036276095.1 Nonomuraea sp.
TCTATCCATTGAGCTACGGCCGCTCGCTGCGTAAGCAAGCATAGCGGGTTCTGGGAGTGCGTCGAACCAGTTATCGCGTCGGCGGGGTCCCCGGAGGGTCGCCTCGGCCCACCCTGTGGATACATCGAAAGGGTGTATCCACAGGGTGGGCCGGCGTAGGAGGGATGGGTGGGCCGGGGTGGTGGGATAGGGGTGTGGAGAAGGCGGCGTGGAGAGCCCGGTCGCCGGGTGTCGGGGCGGTTTGTGGGCTCATCTCTCCCGACGTCACCAGGAAGCTGATCGCGGCGTTCGCCGGCCAGGCGCCGCCGCGCAGGGAGCCGGCGGCCGGGCCGGACAGCCTTACGCCGAGAACGGGCGGCCGGGCCGGAGAGCCTCACGCCCGGGGAGCGGGAGGTGCTGGCGTGCATCGGGCGCGGGCTGTCCAACGCCGAGATCGCGCGGGAGCTCGACATGGCGGAGGCGACCACGAAAACGCGTGTCAGCCGGGTGCTCAGCAACCTCGGACTGAGAAGCCGGGTGCAAGCGGCGATTCACTACTCAGAGTGCACTTAACGCCGTAATGTGTGCGGGGTGAGCCTGCCTCCGCCTTCGCCGCCGCCCGAGCCACCTCGTCAGACCGGGGTGATCGTCGCGTTGGCGTTCGCCGGCGTGGTGGCGTACGTCGTCGTCAACGTGGTCGTCGGTCTCGTCGCGCTGAGCACCGAGTCGACGGTGGGCATCGGGGTGGGGGCGGCGGTTCTCGCGCTGTTCGGGCTCGGTGTGGGGCTGACGTTCGTCCTGCTGCGGAGGACCTGGTCGATCGGGCTGGGGCTGGGGCTGATGATCGGGTGGGCGCTCACGTCGATCCTCTCGGACGGCTTCTGCACGGGGCTGAACCCGGAGATGTACACGTGAGCACACCGCCCCCACCACCCTCCAACGGCCCACCACCCCAAGGCCCGCCGGGCGAGGAACCTCCGCATTACAACCCGCCGCACCGCACCTCGCCGAACCAAGGCCCGCCGCACCACAACCCGCCGAACCACGGCCCACCCCCGCCCCAAGGCCCGCCGTACCAGGGCCCGCCACCACCTCAAGGCCCGTACCAAGGCCCGTCGCACCACAACCCGCCATACCAGAGCCCGCCGTACCAGGGCCCGCCGCACAGTTCGGGCTCCGCCGGCGTGCTGATCGGGATGATGATCGCGAGCCTGACCCTCTACAGCGTCATCAACACGATCGTCGGCTTCTTCATCTTCGTCGCCGCCATGGACACCGCCGGTTCAAGGACCGCCCTGGTGGCCACCGGCACGGCGGCGCTCGCCTTGGTCGGTCTGGGGGTGGGCGGCGGGCTGATGTTCGTGCGGCGTCCCTGGGCCAGGGGGCTGGGGTTGGGGCTCATGATCGGGTGGGCGTTGTGGTCGATCCTGTCCGCCGGATTCTGCACCGGCCTGAATCCAGGACTGTACGCCTGACATGCCGCCTTATCACGAGATCTTCGTCGGCCTGGGTGTGGCAGCGGCCGCGGTCGTCTTCGTACGGGAGGCGCGCCGGCGCGGGGCGCTCAACGAGCAGTCGCTGATCGCCGTCACCGGCGCCCTGGTCGGCGGGGCCATCGGGATGCGTCTGGCCGGCTGGATGGAGACGCTCGACCTGAGGGACCTCTGGCTGTACGGCTCCCGCAGCGTGCTCGGCGGCCTCACGGGCGCTTACGTCGGCGTCCTGGTGGCCAAGAGGATCATCGGCTACCGGGAGCGCACCGGCGACCTGTTCGCCCCGGCCGTGGCGCTCGGCATGGCGATAGGGCGGGTCGGCTGCCATCTCACCGAGGCTCCCGGCCGGCCCACCGGCCTGCCCTGGGGCGTGCACGCCCCGCCGACGACCCCGGAGTGCCCCGGCTGCCTGGCCGGCCAGGCGATGCACCCGTCGTTCGGCTACGAGATCGTCTTCCAGCTCGCCGCGTTCGCCGCGCTCATGTGGGCGCGCGGCCGGCTCACGCAGCCGGGCGAGCTGTTCACGCTCTACCTGTCCGGGTACGCCGCCTTCCGCTTCCTCGTCGAGTTCACGCGGGCGAACGAGACGCTGTGGCTGGGCCTGACCGGCCCTCAATGGTTCCTGGCGGCGAGCCTTCCGCTGCTCGCGCTCAGGCTGGCGTACGGCTGGCGGCGCGGCTACTACGATCCCCTCTTCGAACGCCGGCGGAAGGTCAGGTCATGAGCACAGGGATGGGCCTGCGGGGTGACCGCATCCTGAGGTACGTCAACGCGTTCTGCCCGGAATGCCACGGTCGTGACCTGGACAAGGTGGAGCGGCTGAGCGGTTATCTGGCCGAACGTGACGGCAGGGTGTGGCTGGCACGCGGCTGCCGCGAACACGGATTTATCCAGACTTTGTACGACGAAGACCCAGAAATCCTCGAATATCTGGAGGAATGGACCGCTCCCACGAAACAGCACATCCCCGATAAGCCGGGCAACTTCCTCCCGATCCCCCTCGCGTACCTCCACGGCCTCCCCGAGATGCAGACCCAGCACACCTGCATCCTCCTGGAGGACATCGCCGAGACCTGCAACCTGCGCTGCCCCACCTGCTTCGCCGACAGCTCGCCCGACCTGCCCGGCGTCGTCCCCGTCCCCGACATCCTCGCCAACGTCGACCAGCGCCTCGGCCGCGAGAACGGCAAGCTCGACGTCCTCATGCTGAGCGGCGGCGAGCCCACCCTCCACCCCGAGCTCAAGACCCTCCTGGCCGAGCTCACGAGCCGCCCGGTCACCCGCATCCTGATCAACACCAACGGCGTGCTGATCGCCAGGGACGACTCCCTCCTCGACCTGCTCACCGAGTACCGCGAGCGCGTGGAGGTCTACCTGCAGTACGACGGCTCGTCCGCGCACGCCTCCAGGCACCACCGCGGCGGTGACCTGCGCCACCTCAAGGCCGAGGCCGTACGCCGCCTGTCGGCGCGGGAGATCTTCACCACGCTGGTCATGACCGCCGCCCTGGGCGTCAACGACGGCGAGATCGGCGACGTCGTCCGCCTCGCGCTCGACACCCCGTACGTCGGCGGCGTCTCCTTGCAGCCCCAGTTCGGCTCGGGCCGTTCCGGCGCCATCGACCCCATGGACCGGCTCACCCACACCGGCGTGCTCAAGCGCCTCGGCCCGCAGACCGGCGGTCTGGTGACCTGGCGCGACCTCACCGCGCTGCCCTGCTCCCACCCCCACTGCTGCTCGGTCGGCTACCTCATCCGCGACGACTCCCGGCAGTGGCGGTCGCTGGTGGCGCTGATCGGCCACGACCGGCTCAAGGAGAACCTCGGCCTGGTCTCCAACCGCATCGCCGACTCCGAGCTGCCGCGCGAGCTGCGCCTGGCCGTCCAGGAGTCGCTGCTCGGCCTGCTGTCGGAGCAGTCGTCCCTCTCCCACCCGCAGATCGGCGACCTGTGGCGCGACATCTGCCAGAACTGCGACCTCGGTGTCTCCACCCTGCTCGCGCTCGCCTCCTCGGCGCTGCCCGGCCGGCGCAGTAAGCTGCGCCGGATGCTCGGGGAACGGGTGGTGCGGATCACGATCAAGCCGTTCATGGACATCTCGACCATGATCGAGGAACGGCTCACGCAGTGCTGCGTCCACGTCGGCACCCGGGGCGAGCAGGACCAGTGCGCGCCGTTCTGCGCCGTGCAGGCCTGGCCGCAGCTGTCCAGGCAGCGGCTGTCGGCGGTGGCGCCATGAGCGGCGAGCCGTACGATCCGCTGCGGTTGTGCGTGTACGCGACCGTGGCGCTGCTGGCGTGGCTGCTCGGGCCGTGGGCGGTGCTGGGGTTCGCGGCGCTCGGGTTCGCCGGTTACTGGAAGGCGCGGCGAGCCGGGCTGGCCCGGAGCAAGTGCCTGCTCAGGGACACCCGGCTCGTGCTGGCCTACCTGGGGCTGATCGCCGTCGCGGCCGGGGCGGCGATCGTCGTCAGCCTGTCCCAGGGGATCTAGGACTCCGCGGGGACGTACAGGCTGAGGGTCTCGGC
>DASUCK010000197.1:0-3259 GCA_036276095.1 Nonomuraea sp.
GAGTCGGTCGAAGAACAGCACCCGGTTGGGCAGACCTGTCAGCGGGTCGTGCAGGGCCAGCAGCTCGTTGTGCTGAACCGCCTGCTTCAGGTCGCGACCCCGCCGGTAGCCGAAGACGATCATGACCAGGTGCGCTCCGGCTATGACGACGAGCAGGTGGCCTGAGAGATGGCGTGCCGTCCCGTGCCAGCGGTGCCCGGAGATGAGCTCCGGCAGCTCCCAGAAGACGCTCGCCAGCGCCAGGCCGCTGATGGGCAGCGCGGCCACGGCCGCGTCCCGGAGCACGCGAGCCCGCAGCCCGGGAAACGTCTCCATCGGCGGAGCCTGCACGCTCTTCTCCACTCATCCGGCCTCGCGCTCGTACCGTCCGCACGACCGCGGGTGCCGTGTGCGTATCCCGGCCCCCGATCGATGTGCCCAACGACGCAGGACCGTCCCAGGTCACGCGGGGCGGACGGTGAAGGAAGCTGCACCATGACGTGGTGCTACCGCACTGCTGGGAGGAGCAGCGTCCATGCGCATCCGGCCAGCGCGACTCCGGCGGCCACGGTGAACGCCCAGGGGATCCCGGCCGCGCCGGCGGCGATCCCCAGCAGGATGGGGCCCGCGCCCAGCCCGACGTCCAGCGCCGCGCTCGCCGTGCCGGCGGCCGCGCCGCGCTCGGACGGTGTCGCGGTGGCGAACACGGCGGAGAAGAACGCCGGAGTGCTGAACGTGATGCCGAGGGCCAGGAGCACGGCACCGCCCAGCGCCCCGGCGGGGGAGGCCCAGGCCGCCATCAGCAGGAGACCACTGGCGACCGCGGCGAGCGCGGCGGCCCCGAGCGGCAGCGCCGGCAGCCGGTCGGGGACCTTCGCGAAGACGAGCCGGCAGGTCACCACGACGGCGCCGTAGAGCGCGATCGGGAGACTGGTGCGCGTGAGGCCCACGGACTCGGCGTGCAGGGTCGCGAACGCCAGGAAGCCACCCATCGCGACGATCGCGGTCAGGAACCCGAGCGAGGCGGGGATCGCGTCGCGGTGGATGAGCCGGGCGGGCGGCTCGGTCGCCGGCCGCGGGCTGCCGGTCTCACCGAGCCGGAGCACGACCGCGGCGGCGAGCAGCAGGAGGAGCCCCGCGCCGTACCAGGCAGCCGTGAAGCCGAGCGAGCTCACCAGCAGGTCGCCGAGCAGAGGGCCGATCGTCAGGCCGAGGTAGAGCCCGAGCGAGTTGTAGCTGATCGCCTCCCCCATCCGGCTCGGCGGAGCCAGGTCTGCGAGCGCGGCGATCGAGGCGACGAAGAACGCGGCCTCCGCGACGCCGAGCAGCAGCCGCAGCGCGACCACCGCCGCCAGTCCGTCTGCGTGGGCGGTCAGTGCCATGCCGACGGCGGCGATCAGCGCCCCACCCAGGAGCAGCGGCCGACGGCCTCGGGCGTCGCTGGCGCGGCCGGCGAAAGGCCGGAGGACCAGCGCGGTGACGGCGAACGCGCCGAACGCCAGACCGGCGCCGGCCTCGCCGGAGCCCAACGGGCCGGTCACGTAGAGGGGGAGGGCGTAGATCGCCACGCCGTCCGCGGTGAAGTACGCCAGGTCGGCGACGGCGAGCAGGAGGAACGGCCGCGTCAGCAGCGCAGCGGGCCGGGCGTCCTCGCGGACGGCGACGGTGGTCGCGGTGGTCATGGGCCCAGCGTCGGTCCCCGCGGCGGCCGGGTCCTGGGTAGGACTACCCAGGTTCTTCGAGCAGGCCGTGCTCCATCGCGAACAGCGCGGCCCCGGCCCGCGTGGCGACGCCGATCTTCGTGTAGACGTCCTGCACGTGGTGCTCGGCGGTGCGTGTCGAGATGACGAGACGGTCGGCGACCTGCCGGTTCGACAGCCCGCGCGCGACGAGGCGGAGAACCTCCACCTGCCGGGCGGTGAGGTCGGCGGGCCGCGGACGCCGTACCCCCTGCGCCTGACCAGCGGCGGCGAGCACCGCGGTCACGGCATCGCCGTCCAGCCGGCCGGTCCGCACCTCGGTGCGCAGGCGCGTGCCGACCTCCTCGACCGGCAGGCCGGCGCGGTACGGACGCTCCTCGACGAGGTTGCGGAAGGCGTCCGCCGTGGCGAGGACGCGTGACGGCATCGACAGCTGCGACGCGGTGAGCCCACGGTGGTAGCCGGTGCCGTCGCTGCGCTCGTGGTGCTGCCCGGCGAGCACGGCGACCTCGGCGAGCGCCGGGACCCGGGCCACGACCCGTTCGCTGTGGTACGGGTGCAGCTGGGCCTGCTCGCGCTCGCTGGCGCTCAGCGGTCCCGGCTTGTCCCAGATCCGGCTGCTGACCGCCAGCCGGCCCAGGTCGTGCAGGTGCCCGGCGATCCGGACGGTGTCCGCGGCGTCGGTGAGTCCCAGGTGCTGTACGGCGGCCGCGGCAAGGTCGGCCACCGCTGCCGAATGTCCCTGCAGCCAGGGGCTCTTGAGGTCCGCGAGGTGGCCGAAGGTGCGGGCCACCGCCTCCAGCCGGTCCGGGGCGACGAGGCGGACGGGGTCGGGCTCGCACGCGAGTGCCGCCTCGTAGGCGTCGATCTCGTCGACGTCCGCGAGCAGCTCGTGGGCGTGGTCGGCGAAGGCCTCGGCGATGGCCGGGTCGAGGCCCGTGCCGGCCCGCTTGCGCACCTGGCCGACCGCCTCCTCCGGGCCGACGTGGAGCGCGAACATCACGCCCGTGGACGCCACGTGCATGACCCGGGTGGCCAGCGGGATCTCCTCGCCGGAGGTCGTCGGGTAGCCCTTGCCGTCCCAGCTGGTGAGGGCGTGGGCCAGGCTGAGCTGCACCGAATCGGGGAGGCCGAGCCACCGGGACGCGTCCCGGGCGATCTCGCAGGTCGCCGCCGGCCCCTCGACCGCCCCGCGCCGGCCCTTCGTCATCGCGGTCGCCATCACCCGGGGACGGGACCAGCCGGTCGACGCGGCGACCCCGCCCGCGAACGTGCGCCACACGTCGCGCTGGTCGGCGAAGTCGGTCAGGAACGCCAGCCGGACGAAGGCCACGTCGTCGCCCCACACGGCGGCGCCCTCGTGGGAGTACGCCGAGCAGCCGAGGTGCTGCAGCAGCGCGGTGTAGACGACGTCGCCGGTGTCGGCGTCGGTGCAGCCCAGGGCGCGGGCGAGCCGGGTCGCCACCACGCAGCGTTTCAAGGACTCCTCGAGGGGCGCGCCGGTGCCCAGGTCGGTGGCCAGGGCCAGGCCGCCGAGCAGGCCGAGGAGGCGGAACACACCTTCACGTTGGCACAACGGG
>DASUCK010000198.1:0-6458 GCA_036276095.1 Nonomuraea sp.
ACGGCCTGGTGCAGCTTGGCCCACACGCCGGCCCGCGACCAGATCAGAAAGCGGCGATGCGCGGTGGACTTCGATATCCCGAAACACGGCGGCAGAGCCCGCCACGCACACCCACTCACCAGCACGTAGATGATGGCCGCAAACACCGCTTCATCAGGCGTGTTCCGCGTCCCACCGCCCTGCGGACGCACCCGCGCCGGCGGCAACAACGGTCGGACGATCTCCCACAACCCGTCCGGGACGATCCACTCCCACTCGTTCCTTCCCACGCCCTACTAACGTCCCGCTCACCACATAGGACATGGTCTTAGTGCTGTTGCGTGGGCTGGTGTGGCGGTGAACGGGGAAGCAGGATGGAGCTCGGCGCGGGGTTGCTGCGCCCAGTCCCTGATCGGCTGGCGAAGGCACTGGTCGCCCTCGCTCACCTGTGGGGCTGGGTAGATCCAGTTCCGAGCACTCGTCCGGTGGTGTCGCTCTCGGCCACGGCCCCGCCGATTGCTGGGTACGGGCGCACGGCGGTCCTGTCGCCCCTTGGCGTCGTCGGTACGGCGTGGGGGGCCCGGGGTCGTCGTGTTCCCGCTCGGTGCGGCCGATGCGGTGGGTGTAGGCCGGGGCGAGCACGCCGGTGGTCGTCAGCCTGCCGCATCGATGGCCGTGCCGGACAGGGCGTATCGACGCCCACCTGGATGGCGCTGGTCAAGGCCGAATCCGACGGTCGACACCGATCCGGGAACCGGCGATTGCAGTGAGGGTTTTCCAACCTGAAGTCGCAGGTCATGGGTTTGTCAGACCGTCCATCGCGGAGCGTACTCAAGGTGGATGTCCTGCCGGCTGCCTGGGTCCAGGTTCGGCCAGTAGAACAGCCGGCAGACGTGATAGTTGCAGGCGCCCGAGATGTACAGCGAGGTCGCGGCAGCGGGCGGACCTTCCTTCGCTACGGCGAAAAAGTGGCGGGCCGGCTGCCGAAACGCCGCAGTGCTGCCGGTCAGAAACAGTGTCTCGGCGTGCACGCGCTGGTGGAGCGTGTCCTTGTTCTCTTGGTAGTTCAGTGCCCGGTAGTCGATCTCTTCGTCGGCGGGTAGGTCGTTGTCCGGCACACTTGCTGTCCGTATTTCGCCTGGAGGGCTTCCAGCGGTAATGCGCTTTCGTACCTGCTTCCAGCGGGAGGGCGGGAACTGCAGCGAGTGGTGGACCAGCACGAGATCAAGCGGCCGGTCCGGGCACCTCTCCTCCTTGTCCCGGTCGGGGTTGATCCCAGGGGCGGCCGGAGTGGCGCGCATCGGCAGGTAGACCAAAGAGCGTGGGGATCGGGCCGCGAGCAGCCACAACGCGCCGATCCGTCGGCCATCCGTCCGGTCCACATACATGTGATACTGACTGCCGGTGTCATAAAGTGCCCCATTGGCCAAAGGTTTGGCCGGGCGGATCACCCGGAATTCCGAGGCGCCCAGCCGCACTCGCTGAATGGCAATCTTCACCTGCACGATCATCGGTTCCTTCCATCCTCAGGCTGCCTGCGCGACGCGGTGGTTTTGAAGGACGGCGATGGCCTTGCACAAGTGGCCGGCCTTGGAAGGGCTGCAGCGTAGCTTGCGGAGGATCTTCCAGCTCTTCAGCTGGGCGTTAGCGCGTTCGCCGGGTCCGCGGAGCCTGGCGTGGGAGCGGTTGGCCCGCTTTTGGGGCTCGGGCTTGTTCTTGCCCTTGTACGGGGTGCGGACCGGGCCTTCGGCGCCCTGATACGCCTTGTCAGCCAGGGTGGTGATGCCTGCCCGTTCGAGGGCGCGCAGGATGCCCCAGATGCGGGCGGCACTCAGATCGTGGGCCTTACTGGGTAGCGCGCCCGAGGTCCACAGGATCGTCCCGTCTGGAGAGGCGATGACCTGCACGTTTATGCCATGCACGCGGTGCATGCCGGAGAAGTACGGCCGGTCGGCGGCGATCCGATCGGTGCGGATGAGCGTGCCGTCCAGCACCAGGTAGTGCAGCCCGGCCCGCTTGGCTTTGCGCAGCGCCTGGCCGAGCTGGGGCGAGCGGGCCGACAACAAGACCACCGTCTCCTCCACATACCGCCACGCGGTCGCCGTCGATACTCCGAAACCGGCCCCGAGTTCGGTGAATGTCTCACCCTTACGCAGGTAGACCAGCACCAGCAGCGCTTGCTGTCCGAGGTTCAGCCGCCGCCAGAGCGACCCGATCGCCTTGCGGTGGCGCCGGATCATCCCGGCGACGTAGTCCAGGGTCTGATGCGACAAATCGACGGCAGCACGATAGAAAAGCACCGGAAGCTCCTGGTTGCGACGGTGTGGTTGTGGTGATCAACCCGTCTACCAGGAGCTTCGTCACGTCACCGGCCGAACACCGACATCGCGATCACGTTGTGACCAGGGCACTCGCCACGGAGCCTGAAATGGGCTCAGTATGGCGTCGCCGCCGTCTCATCGCGTATCGCGCGAGGCGCCACAGAGTAAGGACAGCTCTCGTGCGCGCGAACGCACCCCTGCGTGCGGGCAGGATCTGCCCGCAGGTGGCCCGGCGAAGCCGGACGCTGCGGTCTGGGCGCCGCGCAGGCGAGCGTTGGCGCGCTCCAGGAGCGCGGGGTCGCGGCCGAGCAAATCCGGCAGGTACGCCGTGGCGGCCGTGTCGAAGAAGAGCCCGCCGAGGGCGAGCAGGAACGCGAGGGCCGCCAGCAGCGGGATGCTCAGCACGTCGAGCGCCGCCGCCGCAGCGGGTATGGCGAGCAGCACCGCACGCGCGGCGTCCGTGACCCACATTGTGCGGCGGCTGTCCCAGCGGTCCACCAGCGCACCGCCGAGCACTTCGAACAGCAGCCAGGGCAGTGTCTCGGCGGCCGTGACGACGGCCAGCGCCAGCGGATCCCGGGTCAACGTCACTGCCAGCAGCGGCAGCGCGGCATGCGTCACGCCGTCACCGAGCGAGGACACCGTCTGCGCGGTCCACAGTCCCCGAAGCCAGCCGGCAGCTTGCCCTGCGCCCCGTCGCGTGGCCGGTTCATCTCATCGATCGGACACTCGATGACGCGGCCGGGCATCTGGTGGATTTCGACCTTGTGACGAAGCTTCAGGAACAGGAAGAACGTCTTGATCGCCTGGGCTCGGGCCAGCCGGGTGCCCTTGGCGGTGGCGCGTGGCACCTTGCCGAAGTACGTATCGGCGTCGGCCGGTTCTATCTCCCACAGCGGCCGGCCCGAACCAGGCCCGCAGCTGCTCCGGGTCCTCCGCGGTGGCCGGGCACGCGCCACCCGAAGATCCTTCACCACCGCCAGCGCCACCTCCGGCCACCTCGCCTTCACCATCACAGAAAGACGAACGACCAGGGCGATAGACCTTCAGAATCCCCGAAATCTCATCAACGTCTGCAGAAGCCGGAGCACCAGCAGAAACGCCCAGGTCCTGAGGTAGAGAGGCGAAAGAAGCCAGACGGAACTCAAGGGTTATTAGTTCATCAACGGATGGACCCCGATGTCGCGGAGCCACCTGCGGGACGGCTGTCGCAAGCGGCCGTCCCGTAGATCGCGGCGGCGTCGGTGTCTCCCATGGCAGCGCAGATCCCGGCCAGATTCGCGCTGGTGGCCGCGACGCGGGAGCGCGCGTTGACCTGCCGCCAGACGGTCAGGGCCTGCAGGCCCGCCGCCAGCGCGGCCCGATGGTCGCCGCGGTCGTGGGCGAGCAGGCTCAGGGTGTCGAGCGCCTTTCCCTCGGTCCATCGGCTGCCCATGAGCCGCGCCTGGGCCAACTCCGCACGCGTCAGGTCCTCGGCCTCGCCGTACCGGCCGTGATCGGCGTAGACCAGGGCGATGTCGCCTGCGGCGTACGCGTTCGAGTCGAGCCCACCGTCCTGGATGATGGTCCGTGCCTGGTGCAGGCACTCGGCGGCTTCGTCGAAGCGCCACTGTTTGATGTACGCCAGACCCGCGTTCTTGATGGCCCAGAGCGCGGACAGCCTCGCGTCGCACGCGATGAAGCCGGTCCTGGCCTCCTCGAACAGCGCGAGATAACCGCCCTTCAGTCCCGCGGCGCGCCTGGCCATGACCAGGCGGTACGCCCTCCAGCCCACGGCCAGCGGATCGCCCCGGCGGCGCGCCTCCTCCAGTTCGCGGACCCGTTCGGCCACCTGGCGCTCGTCGCCACGGCCGGGCTCCTCCCCGGACGGGGCGTCCGGACCGGCCTGCGCGGCGTGCCGGGCGTAGGCGGCGAACGCCCGCTCCCCGTACGCCAGCGCCGTGTCGAACCGGTCTTTGTTGGCCTCAACGTCGGTGAGCAGCCCGAGCATGCAGGCCGTGCCCGCACCGCCTCCCGCCTGCTCGGCGGCTCGCAGGCCGTCGAGGAGAAGCCCGGTCAGCTCGTCGTACCGGCCTCGGATGTCGAGAAATGTCGTAGCCCGTTGCGCCAAGGGCCAGGCCACCTCCGGGAATCCCTCGTCGGCCGCCTGCTGGACGGCCGCGCCGATGAGGTGCGCCTCCTCGCCGAACCAGGCCATCGGGTCCGACGCGGCGGCCTGGCGGGTCGGGGCGGGGGCTCGCCATCGTGGCCGCGGTTCGGGGTCTAGGCCGTACCAGTGCGGGAGGCCGGCATCCGCGGCGGCGGCCAGGTCATGCCATCCGTGCAGCACCCTGCCGAGCGCGGCCCGCCGGTCTTGTTGGGATTCCTCCCGTACGGCCAACTCACGGGCGACGAGATGGACCAGATCGTGCAGCCGGTAGCGGGGGCCCGCCATCCCTCTGCCGGCGTGCTCGACCAGGTGGACCTCGACGAGATCGTCGAGCAGCCGGTCGGCCGCCTCGCCCGCGGTGTCCAGGAGCGCGGCGGCGCTCCAGCCGGTGAGCTCGGGGGTGGCCAGCAGCCCGAGCCTGCGGAACAGCCGCCGCTGCGCGCCGCCGAGCTGCCGGTAGCTCAGGGCGATGCTGGCGCGTACCGCGACGTCACCGGCCTCAAGGCAGTCCAGGCGGTCCCTGCCGAGCTGGGCGGCCAGGTCGGCGAGCTTGACCCGCGGCCGGTGGCGCAGCCGCGCGGCGGCGACGTACAGCGCCAAGGGGAGCCCGCCGCAGTAGGCCACCAGCTCGGCCGCCGCCTCGGGTTCGGCGTCGGCCCTGTCACCGAGCAGGACGCGCAGCAGCGCCAGGCTGGCCTCCTCGCCCAGGACGTCCAGCGGCACCGGACGTACGTCCTCGATACCGGCAAGACGGCGGCGGCTGGTCAGCAGCACGGCACAGCCCGGGTCCGCGGGCAGCAAAGGTCGCAATTGCCCCTCGTCGGCCACGTCGTCGAGCACCACCAGCATCTGCCGGTCGCTGACCAGATCGCGATACAGCTCCGCCCGCTCGTCGAGACCGCGCGGCAGGTCGTCCGCGGGTATGCCCAGCGCATGGAGAAGGCGGGCGAGCGCGGCGCCGGGATCCATGGGGTGTGGAGAGGTGCCGTGCAGCCGCAGGTAGAGCTGCCCGTCCGGGTAGCCGTCGCGAGCGAGGTTCGCCACGTGGACCGCGAAGGCGGACTTGCCCACTCCTCCGGCCCCGCTCACCGCGACGATCGGCGGCGCGGTCCGGTCCGGTGCGGCGCCGAGCAGCCGCGCCACATCCGCGGCGAGCGCGTCCCTGCCGATGAGGACGGGCGAGTCCGGCGGGAGGTGGTGCGGTATGTCCCGGCGCGCAGGCTGTCGCCATCCGGCCTCGGCGCGCAGGATCCGGGCATGGACGGCGCGCAGGGCCTCGGACGGTTCCAGCCCCAACTCCTCCACGAGCAGGTGACGGCCCTGGCGGTAGACCTCCAGCGCCTCGGGCGCACGTCCCGCGCGGGCCAGCGCGGTCATCAGGTGCCCGCGCAGGTTCTCGCGCAACGGGTGCCGGGCAACCAGCGCGTCCAACTCGTCAAGGAGCTCTTGCGACCGGCCGAGCGTCAGGTCGGCGGCGATGCGCTCCTCGACGGCGGCCAGCCGCAGCTCATCGAGGCGGCCGGCGGCCTCTCGCACGGCGGACAGCCCGATGCCGGCGAACGGCTCCCCCCGCCACAGGCTCAGGGCCTCGCGCAACGTGGCCGCGCCCGCCGCGGCGCGCCCCACGCCGATGAGCCGCCGCCCGGCGGACACCTGCTCGCGAAAGCGGTCGAGGTCGCGGGCTCCGGGCGGGATGTCCAGCACATAGCCGGGGGCGCGCGTCTCGATGGCTTCCCTGCCGAGCCCGCGCCTCAGCCCTGACAGGAGCCCTTGGAGCTGGACACGGGCCGAGGGCGGTGGGCGTCCCTCCCACAGCAGGTCGATCAGTCCCTCCATGGAGACCACCTCGCCCGGCCGCAGGAGCAGCAGCGCCAGAACGGCCCGGGCCTGGCGCGGGCCGAGGGTGAGCGGCGCCCCGTCGAGATCGACCTGTACAGGCCCTAGCACGCGAAAGAAGAGCTGCGGCCGATGCCCCATGCCGTCATCATGCTGGCGGCTCATGGGCAGGG
>DASUCK010000199.1:0-16630 GCA_036276095.1 Nonomuraea sp.
CCCTGGTCCGGGTCCGGTGGGGCCAGTCCCACTACGTCGCCCGCTGGGCCGACCGCGTCGCCGGGCTCCACTGGATGCTCGCCCGGCATCCGGAGCTGGCCGCCGACCCGCGCGGGGCGGCCCGGGTCTACGGGCAGCTGGCTTTCGGCCACGCCGCCCTCGGCCGGCGCGGCGGGGCCGTCCGCTGGGCGGCCCGCGCCCTGCGGGCCCGCCTCGGCGAGCCGCGCGCGCCGATCGCGCTTGCGGTGGCGGCGGGGCTGATCTCCGCGCCGGCCGTGCTGTCCCGGCTGCACGACCGGGGGCACGGCATTTGAGGCCGGCAGACCGGCGGGCCGGGGAGCCGGGGGCCGGGGTGGTGGGTGCGCGTGGGCGGGTGCGCGTGGGCGGGGTCAGCGTCGACGCGGTCACCGAGGAGCAGGTCGTTCGGCGGGTCGCGGCGGCGTTGGAGGCCGGCAGGGGCGGGCGGATCGTCACACCGAACGTCGACATCTGCCGCCTTGCCGCCGCTGATCCCGCGCTGAGGGAGCTGGTGTGTTCTGCGGACCTCGTGGTCGCCGACGGCATGCCGCTGGTGTGGGCGGCCCGGTTGAAGGGCACGCCGCTGCCCGAACGGGTCACCGGGGCCGACCTCGTGTGGGCGCTCGGCGAGCTGGCGGCGTCCCGGGGGTGGCCGGTTTACCTGATCGGCGGTCCGCCGGGGGTTCCGCGGCGGGCGGCCGACGTGCTCGCCTGCCGGTATCCGGGGTTGCGGGTCTGCGGGGCGGACGCGCCTCCCTACGGGTTCGACGCCACGTCCGAGGGGCGTGACGCCGTACGGCGGAAGGTGGTGGCGGCGCGGCCCCGGCTCGTTTTCGTCGGGCTCGGGTTCCCCCGGCAGGACCGGCTCATCGCCGAGCTGGCCGACGACCTGCCCGGGGCGTGGTTCCTGGGCTGCGGGGCGGCGATCGCCTTCGCGGCGGGGACGGTTCGCCGGGCGCCGGAATGGATGCGGCGGGCGGGGTTGGAGTGGGCGTTCCGGCTCGCGGGTGAGCCGGGGCGGCTGGCGCGGCGGTATCTGGTGGACGACCTGCCGTTCGCGGCACGCCTGCTCGGCGAGGGCCTGGTGAGCGGCGCGGGGCGGTTCAAGAGCTGGTGAGGGCGCGGATGCGGGTGGCGTCCTCCGGGCTGAGGCCGCGGGCGGGGGCGGCGAGCGCGTGGCGGGAGTCCATGCGCCGGTACGCCGTCCTGGACAGGCCCGACCAGCGGAAACCGCCTGCCCTGGCCGGGCCGGTGCAGGCTCTGGTGATGCGGCGTTCGGCGGTGGGGGTCCAGGAGATGCCGGCGTGGGCGTACAGGTGGCGGAAGCCGGGGACGGGGTCGGCGGCCAGGCCCTCGTAGGAGGCCAGGAGGATGCCTGGCGTTGAGGCCAGGATCGTGCGGGTGGCCTGCCAGAGGGTGGCGATCTTGGTGATGGGGTCGGCCGCGTTGTCGAGGGCGCGGAGACGGGGGTGGTCGCGGACGAGGAGGGGCTGGTCCAGCAGGTCGCGGAAGTCGACGGTCCAGCCGAGTCGGCGCCAGCTCGCGGTGAGCGACACCGGGTCCCGTACCAGCGCGATCACCCGGCAGCCGAGGCGGCGGGCGAACCAGCCGGCGCTCAGCACCGCGAACGGGTCGTCGAGCAGCGCGCGCCGCCCGGCGAGGCGGCCGACGGTGAAGGCGGTGCCGTACCGGAGCAGGCGGGCCAGGTCGTACGGCGACCGGTTCGTACGCAGCTCCGCCCGCCAGCCGTACCGCAGGGCCACCGTGTCGCGGAAGGCGGGAAGCCAGCCGGCGGCGTTGTCGTCGCAGATGTACTGGAACCGGTGGGTCACCTCGGCGTCCAGCACTCCGGGGCAGCGGCCGGGCGGGTGCTCGGGGTTGAGCGGCTCGTTGACGTAGACGAGGTCGCCGCCGGCGGCGAGCATCTTGCCCGTCCAGCTCGTGCCGCTCCTGGGCAATCCGGTGACCAGGACGGGCGCGGTCATGACGCCGTCCGTACGCGGAGTGCCCGCAGGGTGTGGCGGCCGAACGGGCGCAGGCCGTAGCGGCGGTGGAGCTGCCACAGCGGGAGCAGGTTCTTGACCAGCACGCCGCCCGACCAGCCGGCGACCGCGCCGAGCGCCCCGTGGGACGGGATGAGGGCGACGTCCAGGGCCAGCGTGCAGCCGATGGCGGCGAGCAGGTTGAGCAGGCTCGTGCCGGTGTGCCCGGCGGCGGTGAGGACGACGTCCACCATGCCGCACGCCGTGGCCACCATCATCGTGCCTGCCAGCAGAAGCGCCACCGGTGTCGCCGTCACGTACGCGGGACCGAACATCCGCAGCACCCAGGGCGCCGCCGCCGCGTACGCGACCCAGACCGGCCAGGTCAGCACCACCAGCCAGGCGGTGGCCGTCTGGTACACCTCCCCGGCCCGCGCCCGGTCGCCGTCGGCCAGCGCGGCGACCAGCCGCGCCTGCGCCGCCTGGGCCAGCCCCCGGTTGACCAGTTGCCCGACCACCTTGAAGCGCGTGGCGGCGGTGTAGACGGCGGCCTGCGCGGGCCCCGCCAGCAGGGCGACGATCACGACGTCCAGCCGCTGGAACACCGCCTGGACGCCGGCGGCCAGCGAACGCGGCGCCGTGTACCGCCACAACTCCCACCCCCGCCCCCGCGGCTCGGCTGACGGCATCCCGCGGCGCAGCTCGGCCGCGGCCAGGGCCATGACCGGCAGGTACGGCAGTCCCCACGCCACCGCCAGCCATTCACCGGCCCCGGCCGCGGCCACCCCGGCGACCAGAGCGACCTGGGCGGCGGGCAGCGCCACCCCGTCCAGGAGCACCGTGGGGCGTATGGTGCCGAGCCCGCGCGTGGCGGCGAGCAGGACGTCACCGACGACCAGGACCGGCAGGGCGGCCGCCACCGTCCCCACCCACGGGTACAGCACCGCTCCACCCACGCACGACGCCACCACGCAGGGCACCAGAGCCGCCCGGAGGTATCCGGATATGTCGTGATGGCCGGCCGCCCGCCTGCGGGCGATGGCGTACACCAGGCCATTGCCGGCGTCCAGCTTCGCGATCCCCGCGGCCATGAGCACCGCGGCGGTCGTGGCGAAGAACGCTCCCGCCTCGGCGGCACCGAACCCCCGGGTCACGACCACGACCAGCGCGAACTGCGCCACCGCCGAGCAACCGGCCCCCGCGACCCCGGCGACCCCGGCCCGCCGCAACCCCGCACCGCCGGCCCGCGCGAGCCTCGCGCCGCCCGTCCGCGTGCGGCTGGCGCCCTCGTTCCCCGGCTGCCCTCGTTCCCCGGCCGTCCCCTCACCCGTCGCCTCGTTCACCGGCGCCACGACGGCTCCGCCCCGAGCCACCGCGCCAGTCGCGCGTCGTACGGCTCGAAGTGGTCCCGCAAGGCCCGGGCCAGCACCGGCGGCACCGGACGTGGCAACGCGCGCCGGTTGTGCCGTTCGAACGCCGGATACCCCAGATGCGGGACCCCGAGGAACTCCAGCACCCGGTCGTAGCCCTGTTCGGGCTCGGCGAAGAAGCGGTGGCTGTCCAGCACCAGCATGCGGCCCCGTCCGAACAGCGGCTCCAGACGGTCGAGCTGGTCGGCGTAGCGGCCGCGGGCCAGGTAGGCGTGGTGCTGGTGGGAGCGGTGGGCCGCGTACGGCGACGCGCGCAGGAACTCCTCGGCCCCGGCCAGCCGCTCGGTCTCCAGCTCGACGGCGTACTCGAAGCTGGACTCGGTCTCGTAGCCGCGGGCCAGCTCGTGGGCGTGGGCCGAGGCGGCGCGCTCGACCGGGTCGCGGACGAGCACGATCAGCTTCACTCCGGGCAGGTCGGCCGCGATGCGCTCCCCGGCCAGCGGATGGAACAGGTAATAGGGGGACGACTCGAACGCCAGCGCCCGGGCGCCGTACCGGTGGCGGAGCAGCGCCGCACCCACCCGCAGCGGGAAGTGCGCCTGATACCAGGTCAGGCCACGGCAGTAGGCGACGTCGAAGTAGTGGACGCCCTTGTGCAGCACCGGTTTGAGCAGCAGCGGGTGCTGGGCGAGGGCCCGGTAGAGGGATGTGGTGCCGCACCGCTGCGCGCCCACGATCAGGAACGCGGGCCGCATCCGCGCCCCGGACGTGCACCGGCCCGCGGTCCGCGACAACGACAGCGCCGAGCGTTTGAACGTCCTCATGCCAGCGGCTCCTCGTGGTCGACGGCCGGGTTGAGCCAGGTCTCCGGCGGCCCGAGCGGCGCGTGCCCGTCGGCGGCGTGCCGGTCGGCCAGGCTGATCAGGTAGCGGAGCGCGGTGCTGCGGGCCGTTGCGGCCGACAGGCCGAGGGGCGCCAGCTCGCGGGCGGCCTCGGCCACGCACGCCCGCGCCGCCGCCGGCGGGGCCATGCGGCGGAGCGCCCGCTGGAAGAAGTGGTGGACGGCGTCGAACCCGTACGGGACGCCGATCTCGTAGCGCTCCCAGTCCCAGACGAGCAGCCGCCCGTCGGGGGACGGGCACAGGTTCCAGGGCGCGAAGTCGCCGTGCCAGGCGGGGCTGGAGCCGCCGGTGCGGGCGATCTCGTCGACGGCGGCGAGCAGCAGCGTACGGGGGGCGCGGCGGCGGCGTACTGGAAGGGGGGACAGCGCGAGGACCGCCAGCCCGCGCCAGTCGCCGTGGTGGAGCACGGCAGGCGTGGCCACGGCGCGCAGCCGGAGCCCGGCCAGCCGGCGCAGCGCGGCCGCCTCGCGGCCGATCAGCGTACGGGCCCGCGCGCTGTCGCCGATCTTCACGAACGCCAGCCGCCGCCCGCCGGACCGGGCCTCCAGGATGGGTTTCCGGTTGGCCCGCCGCGCCGGCCGCACGTGCAGGACGGTCTCCACCGGCCGCCCGAACACCTCGCTGAGGTACGCCCCGATCGACCCCTCATCCGGCACCACGACCGGCGACCACGGGTGCCACCACCTGCGCGGCGCCAACCGGCGGGGCACGGCGGCGTGCGGCAACACGGTGTACGCCCGCGGCGACCCCGCCCCCGGGTGCAGCAGCCGCACGGTCTCGGCCAGGTAGTCGAGGCGCACGGCGGCGTCGTTCATCGGTCGTCCCCGGCGGGGCGTTCCAGCAGGGCGTTCCTCCACAGCAGGGCGAAGGAGACCAGGTAGAGGCCGAGCGGGGTGACGAGGCCGTCGTACACGAACATGTAGAGCAGCACGAGGCCCATCACCAGCACGCCGGCCAGCCCGATCGGGCTGCGGTCACGCCAGTGGCGCCGGATCGCGCCGGTGAAGAACGCGACGTAGAGGGCCGCCCCCGTGAAGCCCTGCGTGATGATCAGCAACCACAGCTGCCCGTCGCTGCCGAGCGGCGGATGCCCGCAGGCCAGGCACCACTGGGTCTTGCCCGTGGTGATCGTGCGGTGGTTGCCCATGGCGTTGCGGGTGTTGCCGTAGCCGATCAGCGGCGAGTGGCGGGCGGCGGCGAGGGTGGCGGTCACGGTGAAGGCCCTGATGTCGTTGGAGTGGGGGCGGTCGAGCCGCTGCGCGACGAGCGCCCCGAGCGGGCTCAGCGCGAACGCCAGCACGGCCGCCGCCAGCGCCCCGCACACCGCGACCCGCGTACGCCCGCCGACCCGTACGACGAGGTAGCAGGTCGCCAGCCCGAGCCCGATCCACAGCCCCCGGTTGAGCGAGTACACGATGGGGATCGCGGCCAGCCCGATCATCACGGCGGCGAACACCTTGTGACGCGTCCCGCCGTACGCCCACCAGCCCACCACCGCCCAGACCAGCAGCACCGACACGTTGCTGCCCCAGGCGTTGGCCCACTCGAACGGCGCCTCCGGCCGCGGCATGGCGTAGCCGAGCACCTTCTGCGTCTGGGCGGCCGTGGGATGGATGAGGTTCTGGACGAACGGGTTGTCGCCCAGCCAGCCCGGCAGCAGCAGCTCCACCGGCGAGGTGAAGGAGAAGCCCGGCGCGAGCACACCGAGCAGCCCGCCCGCGACCGTCGTGACGAACAGCACGCCGAGCATCCGTACGAGCCGCAGTTGCGGCAGCTCCCGCTCGGTCAGGTTGCCGAGGTAGAGCACCATGACCAGGACGGCCGCGTAGAGAGCCAGCCGCATGAGGTAGCCGATCACGCGGCCCGGCCCGAGCTCGCCATAGGTGCCCGGCGGCGTCTCGGCCAGCATCATGCCGCTGATGAGGTAGCCGGCCAGCAGCAGCACCCACAGCCCGAACCCGGGCGGCACCTTGATCGGCCGGCGCCGCCACAGCACCGCCGCCATGGGCCCGGCCAGCACGATCACCGACAGGCCCCCGAACCCCAGCGCCCACCAGACCGGGTAGCCGACCAGCAGCGCCGCGACGGGCCAGGCCGCGCGGCTCACGTCGGCCGGCCGGGCGGGTGGGGGCGGAGGGTCTGCATGGGAGTGGTCTCGGCCGTCACGCTCACCCCGAACTCGCCGGTGGCCACGAGCTTGCCGAGCGGCGTGTGCGTACGCGGCCCGATCATGGACACGAACGACGGAGCCGCGTCTTCGGCGGTCACGACCCCGATGACGGGGATGGCGTGCCGGCCGAGCTGCGCGGCGGCGTCGGTGACCTGCGGCGCGGCGGCCCGCCCGAGGCCGACGACCAGCAGGGCGGCGTCGGCCCTGGCCAGGTCGCGGACGTCGGAGCCGTCGAGAACCGTCAGGGGCGTGTGGACCGGCAGCGACGCGGTGTCCTCCAGGCCGGCCGGGAGCATCCTGACGAGCAATCGCTTGCCCGGGCACGCGGCCACCAAGGTGCAGGCCAGCTCGTGCAGCGCGGCGGCGTCGTACGCTGCCGACAGGTCGCCGAGCACGGGCAGCCCGGTCAGCCGCTCGACGTCGGCGGCGGTGCGCAGCCGGGTGTCGAGCCGGTCGCGTACGCAGGCGGCGGCCACCCCCGCGAGCAGCCCCGCCATCAGCCCGGTGCCGAGGTGCAGGGGCAGCCCCGGCGAACTGGGCGCCTCGGGCGGCGTGGCCCGGCTGATCACCTCGCCGGGGGTCACCGCGACGGTCCGCAGCGCGTCGTACCGGAGGGCGAGATCGCCCGCCTGCCGGTTGAGCACCCCCTGGCGCCGCAGCGCGATCGCGTGCTCCGGACTGCCTTTGGGCACCTGGCCGAGCCCGCGGACGGCGGTCTCCAGCGCGGCGTTGACCTGCCTGAGCTTGCCCAGCACCGCCCGCTGCTGCTCGGCGAGCGCGGCCAGCGCACTCTCGCGCCGATGCGTGAGGTACGCCTCCGCGTACGCCTGCGCCTGCGCGGCGGCGACGGCCGGGTCGGCGGCGGTCACCGAGATCCACAGGATGGCCGAGTTGGGCGGCACGGAGACCTCGACCGGCTCGGGCGCGTCGATCCCGAGCGCCGCGGCGGCCCGGGCGGCGACCGCGGCCGACTGGGCGACCTGGGCCTCGGTGTCGAGGTTGAGCGGCTCGCGCTGGCGGGGCGTCACCTGGTTGCCCGGTTCGTACGGGCCGACCGGCATGACGTGCACCTGGGCGGTGGCGGTGTAGGCGGGCGGCGTGAGGCGCATCAGCGCGAGCCCGGCCGTGCCGCCGAACACGACGCAGCCCACGAGGAGCAGCCACCGCCTGCGCAGCAGCGAGAGATGCTCCTCCAGGTCGGCGCCTTGGCGGCGGTCCCGGACGTCAGGCGACTGGCTCATGGGGGAGCTCCTGGAGGATGTGCGCGCCGTCGCCGTGCGGCGACAGGGCGTCACGAGCAGGGTGCGCGCCCACTATAGGCCGGACGATCAGCGTGCCGGTCGAATACGCAAGATTTTCTCCGGTACGACAGGAAAGAACAGCCTCCATAAATCGAAATTCCGGGAAATTCGGGCGCATTGTTTTCCCGTCGCGACCTGCGGATTCGGAAACGGCGTGGCAAGGTTCAGGGGTAGGACGGGGGTCCTTCTGGCAAGGGGGTTGGACGGCGTTGCAGCTCAAGGGAATTTCTGGCAGAACGGCCGGTCTCATCGTTTTCGCGATGCTGGCCGCGTGCTCCAGCCCGGAGGCGTCCGGCGGGCGGCGTCCGGACGGTCCGCCCGTGAAGGAGGCCGCGGCGACGCCGACGTGCGCGGCCACGGCCCGGCTCATCCCCTCGTGCGGGGCCTGGTGGGGGCTCGCGCCAGAGGTCTTCACCGGCGCGCCCGTCGACCGGGCGCTGCGCGGCGCGGAGGCCCGCATGGGCGCCGCCGCCGACGTCGTGCACGTCTACCACCGGGGCAGCGAGTTGTTCCCCACGGAGGCCGAGATCGGGCTGGCCAGAGACCCGGCGCGACCGCGGCTGCTCATGATCAACTGGAAGCCGTCGCTCGACCGCACCTGGGCCGAGATCGCCCGAGGCGCGCTCGACGCCCGCATCGACCGGCTGGCCGGCCACCTCCGGCGCACCTTCCCCGAGCGCTTCTTCCTCACCCTCCACCACGAGCCGGAGAACGACGTCGACGACTCCGCCGGGTCCGGCATGCGGGCCGCCGATTACGCCGCGATGTACCGGCACGTCGCGCTCCGGCTGCGGGCCAAGGGCGTGCGGAACGCGGTCCTGGTCATGACGTACATGGGCGCGCCCAACTGGGCGGCCGAGCCGTGGTTCGAGGAGCTCTACCCCGGCGACGACGTGGTCGACTGGGTGGCCATCGACCCGTACGCCGACGACCGGGTCCGCGATTTCGACGGCCTGGTGAACAAGACGCGCAAGGAATACGCCCGCTGGCCGGGCTTCTACCGGTGGATGCAGCAGCGCTTCCCCGGCAAGCCGGTCATGGTGGCCGAGTGGGGGGTGTTCGAGCGGGCCGGCGACCCGGGGTTCAAGCGCCGCTTCTTCGAGTCCGTACGCCGCCAGATCCAGAAATATCCGCAGATCAAGGCTCTGCTCTACTTCGACTCCCCGCAGGCGCCACGCGGCGACACGGGCTTCGACACCAACCGCGAGGCCGCCAAGGCGTTCACCCGGCTCGCGCGAGATCCCTACTTCCGCTCGACCGCCGTGCCGCGGCCCTGATGCGCCAGCCGGCGACCGTGACGATGGCGGCGGCCACGAGCACCCCGACCGTGACGGCGGTGCCGACGTCCAGCAGCTTGAGGGCGGAGGCGAGCAGCACGATCGCCAGCATGGCCCTGACCAGGCCGCCGGGGGCGCGGGAGGAGACCCTGGCGCCGAGGTAGACGCCCGGGATCGCGCCGATCAGCAGCGACACCGTGAGGTCCAGCTGGAAGTCGCCGAACAGCAGGTGGCCGAGCGCGGCGGCGGCCACCAGTGGCACCGCCTGCACCAGGTCGGTGCCGACGAGCTGGTTGGCCCTGAGCGCCGGATAGAGCATCAGCAGGGCCACGATGATCAGCGACCCGGAGCCGACGGACGAGACGCCGACCACCAGCCCGCCCACCATACCGACCAGTAGGGTCGGAATAGGGCGCACGTCGATCTCGCGGGCGCTCGACGTGCCTCCCTTCCCGGCGAACCACGCCTTGAGCGCCATGCCCGCGACGGCCAGCAGCAGCGCCGCGCCGAGGGCGTACTTGACCGCGTCGGTGACGGCGAACGCCCGCGCCACGAAAACCCCGCAGAACGCCGTCGGCACCGACCCCGCGCACAGCCACCCCACCAGGCGCAGGTTGACCGTGCCCTGACGCAGGTGGACCAGGCTGCCGACCGGTTTCATCACGGCGGAGGCGACCAGGTCGCTGGAGACCGCGGCCAGCGGCGGCACGTTGAAGAACAACATCATCATCGGGGTCATCAGCGCCCCGCCGCCCATGCCGGTCAAGCCGACCACGATGGCGACGAGGAAGGACCCCGCGATCAGGGGGAAGTCGATCAACGGATCCAGCCTCCGGACCGCAGCGTCTCCAGCACCCGGGAGACCGCCGCCTCGATCGTGATGCGCGTGGTGTCCATCACCAACGCGGCGTCGTCCGGCTCCTCGTAGGGGTCGGAGATGCCGGTGAACTCGGGGATCAGGCCGGCTCGGGCCTTGGCGTACAGGCCCTTGCGGTCGCGGCGCTCGCACTCCTCCAGCGGCGTGGCCACGTGCACGAGCAGGAAGTCGGCGCCGACCGACTCGACCATCTCGCGCACCTCCGCGCGGGTGGCCGCGTAGGGGGCGATGGGGGCGCAGATGGCCAGCCCGCCGTGCCGGGCGACCTCGGCGGCCACGAAGCCGATGCGGCGGATGTTGAGGTCGCGGTCGGCCTTGGAGAAGGTCAGGCCCTTGGACAGCAGCCGGCGCACCACGTCGCCGTCGAGGTAGGTCACCGTGCGGGTGCCGAGCTCCAGCAGCGCGTCGCGCAGGCCGCGGGCGACGGTCGACTTGCCCGAGCCGGACAGGCCCGTGAAGAACACCACCAGGCCGCGCCGGTGGGGCGGGCCGGGGATGCGCACCGGCTCGGGGCCGGCCAGGTGTTCGGTCGCGCCGTAGGCGGTGGCGACGTGCTCGCGCAGCTCCAGGTCGATCTCGGGCTCCTCGCGCGGCGCCAGGGGCACCGAGACCACGAGGGTGCCGGCGGGCAGCTGCTCCCTGGCGCGCAGGGCGGCGCGGACGACGGCCGGGCCGCCCTCGCCGTACGAGAGGGCGAGCAGCACGATCACCGCGTCGAGCTCCTTGGCCGTGGCGACGATCTCGGAGGTGTCGTCGAGCGGGCCGCGCATGGTGACGGCGAGCGCGGGACGCCCGCCGAGCTCCTCCTTCACCTGCGCGGCGGTGCGCCGCAGGCGCGCGAACGGCCCGTGCTCAGGCGTGCCGAGGCCCTTGACCGGGCCCGAGGCGAGGCCGCCGGGCTCGTGGGCCGTGACGGTGAGGACGGCCAGCGGCGTGCCCTCGGGGTCGAGTAGGGTGACCTGGTCGCCGGGGGAGACCTCGGCGGGCAGGTGGAGCGTGACGGGCGCGGGCCACGGGGTGCCGTCGGCGAGTGTGCCGCGCTCGTGCACCGCGTGCAGGTCGTCGTGGCCGAGGAAGCCGGTCAGCGGCTCGAACGCCCCGGAGAGCAGCAGCTCAAGATCGGCCAGCTCGTGCGGCTCGGGGGTCCACTCCACGTTTCCTGATCCCAACTATTCCGATTGAATTGGTAGGAAACGAGTCTAGTCACTGATGCCGGTGTGTCGCTAGAGGACCCTGGCGAAGTGATGCTGCGGTTTCCTGATCACCATCGCGATCTCGTCGTGGGAGGACGGGAAGCGCCCGTTCGTGAGCCGCGACACCAGGCCGATCACGGCGCAGGCGAACGCGCTGTTGCGGGCCGGGCCGCTGGTGGCCCGCTCGTCGTCGGTGATCATGAGGCCGCGGCTCAGGCAGAACGCGTGCATACCGTCGCCGGAGGTCAGCGGTTCGTACACGGCCGGCAGCGGGCCCGGCGTGCCGGGCGTGACCAGCGCCCCCCACAGCAGGCGGCGCAGCCACGCCGGGACGGCCCGGTCCAGCAGGCCGTAGGCCGACCCGCGGTCGCGCATGCGCAGCAGCACCAACCCGCCGGGACGCAGCGACCGCAGCAGCCGGTCGAGGACGAGGTCGGCGTGGCGGACCCGCTCCAGCAGGAACGACACCTGGATCACGTCGTACGACCTGGGCGGCAGCGCCACGCTGCGGAGGTCACCGAGCGACCAGGCGACCAGGTCGGCCCGCTCCTCAAGCACCGCCCGCACCTCCGGCAGATCCTCGTCGACGCCGGTGGCCCTGGTGTCGACCCGTTCCAGGTCGAGCGGCTCGTCGTGGGCGCACCCGGCGACCAGGACGTCGAGCCTTCTGCCGAGCTGCGCCGTCCAGTGCTCGCGGACCCGCTGACCGAAGAGATCGCCTCGCTGGGCGACAGATCCCACCTCAGACATGTCACCTACAGTAATCATGACTTCGCTCTTCGTAGGGCATTTCCCTGCTAGCGTCCTGGCACGTGAACGACCAGACGGGCGGCCATGCCCGCGACCGCGCCCCCGGCCATGCCCCCCGTCGTGCCCCCGGTCATGCCGGCGACCACGCCGGCGACCGGGTCTACGTGGGGAACGCGACCGTCGACGCGCTCGCCGACCGCGGCTGGCTCCTCGGCCACTTCAAGCCGCCCGGCGACCCGCGCCACAGCGACGAGGTCGAGATCAAGTGGGGCGTGCACCCGGCGGGCGACGAGCGCGCGGAGTGGGTGCGCGGCGAGGACCGCACGGCCCTGCTCGTACTGGTCAGCGGCCGTTTCCGGGTGGAGCTGCCGGGGCGGAGCGTGCTGCTGGCCGAGCCGGGCGACTACGTGGTGTGGGGCAAGGGCGTCGACCACTCGTGGCGGGCCGAGGAGCGCTCCACGGTGCTCACCGTGCGGTGGCCGTCCGTACCCGGCTATCGCGTCGGGTGAGTCGCGCCGGCGAGTAGTCTGGGGGGCGACACCCCCGCGACCCGACTCGGCCGGGGGTCATCGTGTTGCCGTCGTGGGGCTTGTGGGCGTATCTGATGAGTCTTTCCGGACTGTTTGACCTTGTTCGCGCCGACCCGAAGTTGACCGCCGCTCTCGAAGAGGGCGGCGATGTCGCGCTGATCGCGCCGTCCGCGCTGCGGCCGTTCGGCGTGGCCGCGCTGGCCGCGCACGACCAGCGCACCGTGCTGGCCGTCACCGCGACCGGCCGCGAGGCCGAGGACCTCGCCGCCGCGCTGACCAGCCTCATCGACCCCGGCTCCGTCGCGGTGTTCCCGGCGTGGGAGACACTGCCCCACGAACGGCTCTCGCCGCGCAGCGACACCGTGGGCCAGCGCCTGGCGGTGCTCAGGAGGCTGGCGCACCCGGTCAAGGGCGACGCCGCGGCCGGCCCGCTCAGCGTGATCGTCACCCCGGTGCGGGCGCTGCTGCAGCCGATCGTCAAGGGCCTCGGCGACCTGGAGCCGGTCCGGCTGCGCGCCGGCGACGACGCCGACCTCGACGAGGTGGTCGACGCCCTGGTCACCAACGGCTACCACCGGGTCGACATGGTGGAGAAGCGCGGCGAGGTGGCCGTGCGCGGCGGCCTGCTCGACGTGTTCCCGCCGACCGAGGAGCATCCGCTGCGGCTGGAGTTCTGGGGCGACACGGTCGAGGAGATCCGCTGGTTCAAGGTGGCCGACCAGCGGTCGCTGGAGGCGGCCGAGGACGGCCTGTTCGCGCCGCCGTGCCGCGAGCTGCTGCTGACCGGCGACGTCCGGGCCAGAGCGCGGGAGCTGGCCGAGCAGCACCCGGCGCTGGCCGAGGTGCTCGACCAGCTCGCCGACGGCATCCCGGTCGAGGGCATGGAGGCGTTCGCGCCGGTGCTCGCCGGGGAGATGGATCTCCTGCTCGACCACCTGCCGGTCAGGTCCGCGGTGTTCGTGTGCGACCCCGAGCGGATCAGGGGGCGGGCCGAGGAGCTCGTACGCACCTCGCAGGAGTTCCTGGAGGCCTCCTGGATCAACGCGGCGGCCGGCGGCGCGGCCCCGATCGACCTCGGCGCGGCCGCGTTCCGCACGCTGGAGGAGATCAGGCGGCACGCCGACGCGCTCGGCCAGCCGTGGTGGACGATGGCGCCCTTCGGCGGCGGGGTCGAGCTCGACGCGCAAGACTGCGAGGCGTACCGCGGCGACACCAGGAAGGCGCTGGCCGACATCAAGGGCTGGCTGGCCGAGGAGAAGGCGGTCGTGCTGCTCAGCGAGGGCCACGGCCCGGCCGAGCGCATGGTCGAGCTGCTCAAGGGCGTCGACGTGCCGGCCCGGCTCCAGTCACACCTGGACAAGGCGCCCGAGCCCAAGGTCGTCCACGTCACGACCGGCCTGATCGAGCACGGCTTCATCACGCCCCACCTGGCCGTGCTCACCCACCTCGACCTGGTCGGGCAGAAGGCCTCCACGAAGGACATGCGGCGCCTGCCCTCGCGCCGCCGCAACATGGTCGACCCGCTCCAGCTCAAGGTCGGCGACCACGTGGTCCACGAGCAGCACGGCGTGGGCCGCTACGTCGAGATGGTGCAGCGCACGGTCCAGGGCGCCACCCGCGAATACCTGGTCATCGAGTACGCCAGGGGCGACCGCCTCTATGTCCCGACCGACCAGCTCGACGAGGTCACCCGCTATGTCGGCGGCGAGGCGCCCACCCTCAACCGGATGGGCGGCGCCGACTGGGCCAAGGCCAAGTCGCGGGCGAAGAAGGCGGTCAAGGAGATCGCCGGCGAGCTGATCAGACTCTACTCCGCCCGCATGGCCTCGCCGGGCCACGCGTTCGCGACGGACTCGCCGTGGCAGCGGGAGATGGAGGACGCCTTCCCGTACGCCGAGACCGGCGACCAGCTCGCCGCCATCGACGAGGTCAAGCGCGACATGGAGCGCGGCGTGCCGATGGACCGGCTGATCTGCGGCGACGTCGGCTACGGCAAGACCGAGATCGCGGTGCGGGCGGCGTTCAAGGCGGTCCAGGACGGCAAGCAGGTCGCGGTGCTGGTGCCGACCACGCTGCTGGTGCAGCAGCACATGTCGACGTTCGCCGAGCGGTTCTCCGCCTTTCCCGTCGCGGTGCGGCCGGTGTCGCGGTTCCAGACCGACGGCGAGGTCAAGGGCACCCTCGAAGGGCTCAGGACGGGCGCGGTCGACGTGGTGATCGGCACCCACCGGCTGCTCGGCCCCGAGGTCAGGTTCAAGGACCTCGGGCTGATCATCATCGACGAGGAGCAGCGGTTCGGCGTCGAGCACAAGGAGGCCATGAAGCACCTCCGCACGCAGGTCGACGTGCTGGCCATGTCGGCCACGCCGATCCCGCGCACGCTGGAGATGGGCCTGACCGGCATCCGCGAGATGTCCACGATCCTCACCCCGCCCGAGGAGCGCCACCCGATCCTCACGTTCGTGGGGCCGTACGAGGAGAAGCAGATCGCCGCGGCGATCCGGCGGGAGCTGATGCGCGACGGACAGGTCTTCTTCGTGCACAACCGGGTGGCCTCGATCAACCGGGTCGCCGCGCGGCTGCGCGAGCTGGTGCCCGAGGCCCGCATCGCCGTGGCGCACGGCCAGATGAACGAGCACCAGCTCGAAAAGATCATGGTGGGCTTCTGGGAGCGCGAGTACGACCTGCTGGTCTCCACCACGATCGTGGAGTCGGGTCTCGACGTGCCCAATGCCAACACCCTGATCGTCGACCGCGCCGACAACTACGGCCTGGCCCAGCTCCACCAGCTCAGGGGCCGGGTCGGCCGCGGCAGGGAGCGCGGCTACGCCTACTTCCTCTACCCGCCGGAGAGGCCGCTCACCGAGACCGCCCACGAGCGGCTGGCCACGATCTCCCAGCACACCGAGATGGGCGCCGGCATGTACGTCGCCATGAAAGACCTGGAGATCCGCGGCGCGGGCAACGTCCTCGGCGCCGAGCAGTCCGGCTTCATCGCCGGCGTCGGCTTCGACCTGTACGTCCGCCTGATGGCCGAGGCCGTGCAGGAGCAGAAGGCCAAGCTCGACGGCCGCGAGGTCAAGGAGGAGCTCCACGACGTCAAGGTCGAGCTGCCGATCAACGCCCACATCCCGCACGACTACGTCACCTCCGAGCGGCTGCGGCTGGAGGCGTACAAGCGGATGGCGGCCATCGCCGAGGAGGGCGACATCGGCGAGGTGCGGGCCGAGCTGACCGACCGCTACGGCAAGCCGCCGGTGGAGGTGGACAACCTGCTGGAGGTGGCCAGGTTCCGGATCAGGGCGCGGCGGGCCGGGCTCACCGACGTCACGCTGCAGGGTCAGAACATCAAGTTCGGCCCGGCCCGGCTGCGCGATTCGCAGCAGGTGCGGCTCGAACGGCTGTACAAGAAGGCGATCTACAAGCAGGCCGCCGAGACGCTGCTGGTGCCCGTACCGAAGACGAAGCCGCTGGGCGGGCAGCCGCTGCGCGACCTCGATCTGCTCAAATGGTGCGGCGAGCTGGTCGAGGCACTGTTCCTTGAGCCCGCACGGGTAAGCTAGCGGCGGTTTTTCGGTCGGAAAGGGAAGCATGTGAAGTCGATACGAGTGGCTGTGGCCGCCGCCGCGGTGGGCATCGCCCTGACCGCCTGCTCCTCGCCCATGCAGGCCGGAGCCGCGGCCGTGGTGGGCGACCAGCGCATCACGGTGAGCAAGGTCAACGCCGACACCCAGTCGTTCCGGGCCGCGCTGAAGAAGGTCCAGGTGGAGGAGGCCCAGGCGTTCGGCGGCGTTCCGGTCAGCCACGTCGTCCTGCAGCGCCTGGTCAACGTCGCCGTCGCCGACGAGCTCATGCGGCGCTACAACCTGCGCGCCAGCGAGACGGAGATCGACAACGCGCTCAGAGACCCCGGCCAGTACCAGACGGCCGAGATCAACCTGCTGGCCAACGGCGTCGTCCCGACCGACGCGCGTGACTGGGGCCGGGCGATGGTGGGCCTGGCGAAGCTGCAGCAGCAGTTCGGCGGCGAGGCCGGGCAGCAGCGGCTGGCCCAGGAGTTCAACGGGGTCAAGCCGATCGTCAACCCCCGCTACGGCGCCCTCAACCTGCAGCGCAGCGAGCAGAACCCGGGCCTGTTCGTCGACGTCGGCCGGTTCGGCAAGCTCACCGCGGTCGCCACACCGCCGGCGCAGCAGCCGCAGGGCTAGCCCGTGCCGCTCGTCGTCGTCACCACGTCGCCCAGGGTCGCGCCCGGGCTGC
>DASUCK010000200.1:0-3295 GCA_036276095.1 Nonomuraea sp.
CCCCGCCGGCCTATCCGGTGTCGGGCATAGGGCCGCCCGGCGTCGGCGCGGCTCCGCGCCATGTCGGCGGGCACGCCGGCGCGGAGCAGGCGGCGCATCGTGTCCGCCCACGCGGCGCCGGGTACGCCCGCTACCCCTGAAACACCAGCCCACCGCCCGCAGTGGACCTGTACAGCCTGTCCGCCATAGTGTCAAGGGGTGAACGTCGCCGACCTGACGCCCGCGCAGGCGCGCGAGCGCTTCCGCGCGGGCGAGCGGGTGCCGACCACCGGGTGGTGCCGGGGCTGGACGCAGGCCAACCTGATCGCCGTGCCCGCCCGGCTGAGGTATGACCTGCTGCTGTTCGCCCACCAGAACCCGCAGGCGTGCCCGGTGCTCGACGTGGGCGAGCCGGGGGCGTGGTCCACCGCGCTCTTCGCCGGCGACCTGCGTACCGACCTGCCGGCCTACCGCCTCTACCGCGACGGCCGGCCGGTCGCCGACCTCGGCCAGGTGGTGGCCGAGTGGCGCGATGACCTGGTGCCGTTCCTCATCGGCTGCAGCTTCACCTTCGAGCGCGCGCTGCTCGCCGAGGGCGTGCCCGTGCGGCACCTGGAGTCGGGCTCCAACGTGCCGATGTACGTCACGAACGTGCCCTGCGCGGCGTCCGGCAGCCTGTCGGGGCCGCTGGTGGTGTCCATGCGGCCGGTGCCGGAGGACCTGGTGAAGACCGCGGTCGAGGTGACCGGGCGCTACCCGCGCGTGCACGGCGCGCCCGTGCACGTCGGCGACCCGGCCGCGATCGGGATCGGCGACCTGTCCCGGCCCGACTTCGGCGACCCGGTGGAGGTGCGGGCGGGGGAGGTGCCGCTGTTCTGGGCGTGCGGGGTGACGCCGCAGGCGGCGATCATGGCCAGCGGCGTCGAGTACGCGATCGGCCACCTGCCGGGCCACATGGCGATCCTGGACGCCCGGGACGACGACTACCGCGTCGGCTGAGCGATGCCCGCCGCGGTGAGCTGGTCGCCGACGGGCGGCGCCCCCCGCCGGTTGTCGATCTCCAGATGCGGTACGGCCGGCGGCTCGTCCACCCGGATGTCGCGCAGGTAGTCGGCGAAGGCGGCCAGCTTGCCCGCGTCGCGGGCGTACCCCCTGGCCGTGAGCCGCTCCCGCAGCGTCGGCCCGTCGGAGCGCACCCACAGCAGCCGCACCGGCTCCCCGCCCAGCGCCTCCATCCACTCCCGCCACCGGGCGGCGTCGTGGACCTGGGCGGTGAACGGGCCGTCGAGCACCACCGGGCAGCCGGGCGCGCGGATGTGCCGGGCCAGCCTGGTCAGGCCGGTGTACTCGTGGACCTTGATGTGGCGGTCGTACCAGGGGCCTTCGCGCTCGCCGTCCGGGCGGCCGTGGGCGCGCAGCACCTCGGCCACGAAGTCGCCGTACACGGTGTCCTTGTCGAGCAGCGCCGGCACCGGGGACAGGCGGGACAGCAGCTCGGCCGCCACCGTCGACTTGCCCGCGCCCGGCGGCCCGCTGATCACCCACACGGTGCCCACGCGATCACAGTACGGCCCGTGCGGTCTGCGCGCCCGGGGCGCGCGGGAAAGCCGGGGTGCACGCTGGCGCTCGTCGCCGGCTGCCGGCGTCAATCCGAGCCGGAGGTGAGCCAGCGCAGCGGGTTGTCGTGGGTGAGGAGCCGGATGGTGTCCTCGCCGACCCCGGCGTCGCGCAGGCGCGGCAGCAGGGTGCGGAACAGGTGGGCGTAGCCGGGTCCGGCGTACCGGCGCAGCTGGGCGACGCGGCTCAGGCCGGTGCTGATCAGCAGGCGTTCGGCGTGGCCGTCCTCGATGAGGCCGAGCGCGATCCTGGCCGCCTGGTCGGCGCCCGCGCCGAGCACCCCCAGGCTCACGTACGCCCCCGCCTCGGCGACCTTCCGGGCGGCGGCCGGGTCGGAGCCGGCGTACCCGACGGCCACGCGCGGCCCTGCCAGGTTCTCCCCGAGCAGGATCTCCAGCAGGGCCAGGGCGTTCTTGCCGTGGGTGGCGACGGGCAAGCGGGACAGCAGCGCGGCGCGGGCGGCGGCGACCAGGCAGCGTTCCTCGGCGGGCGTGGGCTCGGGGCCCCAGCAGCCGACCTCGCCGATCACGCCGGGAAAGACGCCGGTGCCGTCCACACCGTTGGAGATCTCCTCCATCAGCCGGCGGGTGAGCGTGTCGACGTCCTGGCCGCGGACGTCCGCGAACGGCTCGGCGTACAGGCCGGTCGAGGCGATCACGGGCACCCGGCTGGCCGCCGCGACGCGGGCCAGGACGGCGGCGTCGCGGCCCATGCCCACGCAGGTGAGGTCGACGACGAGGCCCACGTCGTCGTGCTGGCGCAGCTCGCGGAGCTCGGCGGCGACGGACGCCTCCTCGTCGAGCCAGCGGTACGGGTCTGAGTCGATGCCGACCGCCCAGCGCATGTCGGTACGCAGGTGCTCGTGGGGGAGCACGGCGCCGGTGACGGCGGCGGCGCGTACGGGGCCGGTGACGGTGCGGAGCAGGACCTCGGGCATAGGAGACATTAACCGATGTTTGCTGGAAGACGGCCATTCAGGAGCCGGACACCCGGCGTTTTATTCGTAAATTTTACGGTAGAGCGAGTTTGGTGCCTTGTCAGCGGACTGCAAGCCGGCGGAGAGGCGGGGCCGTATCCTGGGTGGCACACCGACTGCCGGGGGGAAATGTGCCGATTAAGAACTCCGACACCGGCGACGCCGACGTGATCAAGGATGAGGCCGCCGGCCGTTCCAGCATGCCCGGACGCCGCAAGGGCATCCACGGCTGGCTCGACGGCATCAGGGCCACCCGTACGGGCGCGCTCACCCTCAAGATCGTGATCGGCGTCATCGGGACGCTCATGGTCGTCGGCGGCCTGATCATGGTGCCGTTCCCCGGTCCGGGGTGGCTCGTGGTGTTCGCCGGGCTGGCCGTGCTGGCCACGGAGTTCCACTGGGCGCGCAGACTGCTGGAGTTCGGCAAGCGCACGCTGCACGCCTGGACCGAGTGGTACAAACGGCAGGGCTGGGCCGTCCGCGTCATCGTGCTCGTCGTGACCCTGGCCGCCGCCGGCGTGATCGTCTACTTCGGGCTGCTCACGCTCGGCATCGACGTCATCGACCTCGCCCAGCACTACCTGCGCTAGTGAGCCGGTTTTGAGATTCGGTCGCAGTAGCGGCAGATGCGGTCGAGGATCTGGTCGGCGGTCTTGGTCCATCGGAACGGCTTGGCGTTGTCGTTCCAGGTCTTGATCCATTCCTCCAGCGCTGTCTTGAGGG
>DASUCK010000201.1:0-5558 GCA_036276095.1 Nonomuraea sp.
CTCCACGACGTCGGCCGCGGCCCGGTGGAGGCGCTGCCGCAGGTCGCCGGGGCCGTCGGCGATCTGCGCCAGCCGGTCCGTCTGCATGCGCAGTACGCGGCCGTAGATCTCGCGCAGCAGGTCGTCCTTGGAGTCGAAGTAGTGGTACATGGCGCCTTTGGTGACGCCGGCCGCCACGACGATCTCCTGCACCGAGGTACCCTCGAAGCCGCGTTCGGCGAACAGGCGGGTCGCCTCGGCCAGCAGCCGCTGCCTGACCGGTTCCTCTTTCACGATTGACACGCGGCCAAGGATACCGACTGGTCGGTCACACCCCCTATCGCAGGTAGGAAACCCCTCACCTTAGGCTTGCCTTGATTCAAGGGAGGGTATCCCTTGAACTGGCGAGGGATCTCCGGCGTGGCAGATCCTGTTATCTCTACTCGTTTTGAGGAGTTTGCCGTGCCCGGTGGCTCTATCTACGTGCAGCAGAGCGAGAAGTACACCGGTAACTCACCACAGTGGTGGTACGAGAAGTTCTGGCGCGAGGACGCCCAGAACCGGCGCAGGGCGCGATACGTCAAGGCAGGCGTGGGCCTCGTCATCGGCGTCGCCGTGGCGCTGCGGTTCGGCCTCTCCGACTACGCCTACCTGATCGGCGTCCTGCTGGCCGCCCTGGTGGCCGCCGGCGACTGGTACCTCGACTGGCGCGAGTTCCACTCCACGGCCGTCTGGCGCGGCGCCAAGCAGGGCGAGGTGATCACCGCCCGCCACCTGCGCAGGTCGCTGGGCCGCCAGGGCTACCGCGTCCTCGACGGCCGGGCCATCCGCGGCCAGGCCTCCATCGACCACCTGGTGATCGGCCCGGCCGGCGTCTGGATCGTCGACAACGAGTCCTGGAGCCCCGACACCGAGATCGCCCGCTACGCCGGGCGGCTCTTCTTCGGCGAGAAGTACGGCTCCAAGACCGCCAAGGCTCTGGTCGACACCGCGGAGTCGTTCGCCGAGCTGCTGTCCCGCGAGTCCGGCATCCCGGTGACGATCTCGCCGATGCTCGCCGTCCACTGCGGCGACATGCCCAAGGGCGGCGTGCTCGTGGCCGAGGGGCTCACCCTGCTCAAGCCGCGGCTGGTGGCCAAGGTGATCAAGGCGGCCGAGGGCCGGGCCTACACCGAGGAGCAGATCGAGCTGCTGACCCGCACCGCGACCAGGGAGCTGCTGAAGTTCCAGGCCGCGGCCTAGGCCAGCGTCCCGATGAACGCGGTGAGCTGGGCGACGTTGCGGCACTCGTGCATCGGCACGACCGTGCCGTAGTCGCTCGCCACCGAGTCGCCGGTGTCCCACTGCTGCCGCGGCTCCGGGTTGAGCCAGTACGCGTGGCGGGCGCGGGCGACCAGCGACCTCAGCACGTCCAGGGCGGGCGGCTGGTAGTTGGAGCGGGCGTCGCCGAGGATCAGCAGCGCGGTCCTGGGGCCGATGGCGTCGCCGTAGCGCTCGGCGAAGCGCTCCAGGGCGTTGCCGTAGTCGGTGCGGCCGAAGCGCGTCATGTCGGCCTCGTTCGCCAGCCTCGTCATGGCCTCGACCACGTCGGCGCCGGGCGCGAAGAACCTGGTGATCTCGTCGACCGTGTCCACGAAGCCGAACGCGCGCACCTTCGTGAACTGCTCCCTGAGCGCGTACGTCAGCAGCAGCGTGAAGTGCGCGAACGACGAGACCGAGTCGCTGGTGTCGCAGAGGATGACCAGCTCCGGCTTGTGCGGCCGCGGCGGCTTGACATGGGTGGCCAGCGGGACGCCGCCGCTCTGCAGCGAGGCCCGCATCGTCCGGCGGAAGTCGAGCCGCCCGCGCCGGCCCCTGCGATGCCTGATCGTCAGGCGCGCGGCCAGGCGGCGGGCCAGCGGGTGGACCTCGCGCCGCAGCCGGGCCAGGTCTGCCTTGGTGACACGGAGGAAGTCGACCTGGTCGAGCGGGGGGCGTACGGCGGACCGGGCGATGCGCTCGATCCCGGAGTCCTCGGCGATGCGGCGGCGCACGTCGGTGGCCACGGCCTCCTCGAAGCGGCGGATGCCGGACTCCACCCGCCGGCGCGCGGTCTTCTCGGCCAGGCCGCCGCGCTCCCGTCCGGCCAGGACCTCGCGGAGGATGCGGGCCATCAGCGTCTCGGGGGACAGCGCGCGCAGGACGCTGTAGGAGAACCAGTTCTGGCGGCCGGGGCCGGCCGCCTGGCGGCCGAAGCGCTCCACCATGGCCCGCGCGAACGCCCGCAGCTCGGGCTCGGCGCCGCCGGTCAGCAGGTGGGCCAGGTGGTCGCGCAGCTCCTCGACCGTGGCCGTCTCCGGGTCCGGCGCGGCGGCGTCGTCCTGGCGGGCCGGGTCCCGGCGGCCACCGCCCAGGCCGGTGGTGGTGGGCGGGAACCACAGGTCGAACAGCACGTCGAAGCCCGGCCGGTAGGCGGGCCTCTTGACCAGCGTGGCGGCGTACGCGGCCCGCAGCGACTCCCGGTCGGCCAGCTCGATCGCCCGCAGCGCGTTGGCCGCGTCGAGCCCTTCTGCCACCGACACCGGCACGCCCGCCTCGCGCAGCGCCCGTACGAAACCCACGTGCCGGTCGACCAGCGAGTCAGGCATCGGGCAGCCCCAGGTCCTTGACTGCCCGCGCCTGGTCGGAGGCGTGCTTGAGCACGACGCCGAGCGTGCCCGCGACCGTGGCCTCGTCCAGCTCCTCGCGGCCGAGGGCCAGCAGCGTGTTGGCCCAGTCGACGGTCTCGGCCACCGACGGCGCCTTCTTCAGCTCCAGCGCCCGCAGCGTCGCCACCGTCCTGGCCAGCTGCTCGGCCAGGTCGGCGCGGAGGGTCGGCACCTGGGTGAGGACGATGTCCCGCTCGCGCTCCGGGGTCGGGTATTCGATGTGGAGGTAGAGGCAGCGCCGCTTGAGCGCCTCCGACAGCTCGCGGGTGGCGTTGGAGGTGAGCACCACGTACGGGCGGCGCGTCGCGGCGATGGTGCCCAGCTCGGGGATCGTCACCTGGAAGTCCGACAGCAGCTCCAGCAGCAGGCCCTCGACCTCGACGTCGGCCTTGTCGGTCTCGTCGATGAGCAGCACCGTGGGGCCCGCCGACCTGATCGCCTTGAGGAGGGGCCGCTCCAGCAGGAACTCCTCGGTGAAGATGTCGTCGTCGGCGCTCGTGGCCTGGATCCTGAGGAGCTGCTTCTTGTAGTTCCACTCGTACAGGGCGCGGGCCTCGTCGAGCCCTTCGTAGCACTGCAGGCGGATGAGGTGGGCGCCGGTCGCCTGCGCCACCGCCTTGGCCAGCTGCGTCTTGCCGACCCCCGCCGGCCCTTCGACCAGCAGCGGCTTACCCAGGGCCGCGGCCAGGAACACCGAGGTGGAGATGGCGTCGTCGGAGAGGTAGTCCACGGCGGCGAGCCGCTCCGTCACGTCGGCGGGGGAGTCGAACATCGATGATCCTGTTCTGTCGGAGCCCGGTGCCGAACTTTATTCTAGCGGTACGGGCCCGCCTGATACCGATTCGACCAGGATGGGGATCACCGGTATATTCATCTCCGCAGGCGCCGCTAGCTCAGTTGGTCAGAGCAGCTGACTCTTAATCAGCGGGTCCGGGGTTCGAGTCCCTGGCGGCGCACACCGAAAGACCCCAGCTCGGGTATCCGAGCCGGGGTTTCTTCGTTTGCCGACTAAACTTAGTCGGCCGACTGTTGCTCAAGATCGCGGTTTGGGCGCTCGGTGGGTGCTCATGTGTCGGGATCTTGTACGTGGGAGATCGTCGACCCGTATTTTCGGACACGGTCGGCGGCGGCGCCCCGGAACCGCGGCCGGCCATGCGGCGTGCTCTGTCCGTCCCCGAAGCTCGACGGACCGCTCTTTGCGCAGGTTCAAGTGCCAGGGAGACCGTTTCCTGGCGGCCAGAGGGTGATCAGCGGGGACCACGAGAGCGCGGGGCGAGGAGAAGACCAAGGGCCCGACGGTGATGTCAGGCCCTTCAGCAACATGACCTCGCCCACGAACAGGTCTAACTCGCCCGTTTGGAGCATCTCGAAGCCGGTGTGATAAGTCTCCTCGTAGACCTCCACTGGGGATCCCGGATGGTGAGCTTTGAACTCGTCAACGGCCCTTAGCAGGAGGTTGCCGTTCCAGGCGGCGGTGAAGCCGACGCGCAACATGCCGGCGATGCCGTTCGCGACGGCGCGGGCGTCGGCGATGGCGTCCTGGATCTGCCGTTAGGCGGGCAGCAGGTTGTCGCGTAATCGTTGGCCAAGCGGGGTGAGGACCGCCTGGCGGCTGGTTCGCTCGAAGAGCGGCCCGCCGATCTGCCGTTCGAGCTTCTTGATGGTCTGGCTGATCCGCCCCGGGTCACCTGCAGGCGTTCGGCTGTGCGGGTGAAGTGAAGCTCCTCGGCCAGGGTGAGGAATGCCTCCAACTCAAGACGTTCCAGCACGGCCGCCCCGATCTGTAAATACAGCTAAACGACCCTTCCGGAATCTTATCTTGATCGACGTTTTGTCCGCGCGGCACGCTGAAACGCATGGGATGTATTGCCAGCCCAGACTGGAGGGTTCTTCATGGATCGCTTTGATGTCATCGACACCTGCACGCGCATGGCCTGGCACGCCGACCAGCGCGACTGGGACCAGCTGACGACCGTCTTCGCCGACAAGGTGCAGCTGGACTACACCAGCCTCAACGGCGGCGAACCGGTCACCTTGACCCCCGAGCAGGTCATCGGGGCGTGGAAGGAGGGGCTGGGCCGCTTCGACGCCACCCAGCACCTGATCACCAACCACCTGGTGACCATCGACGGCGACACGGCGGTGTGCACCGCCGTGTTCCAGGCCACCCACCGCAAGGCCGCCACGTTCGGGGCGTCGTTGTGGACGCTGGGCGGCAACTACCGCTTCGACCTCGCGCGCACCGACGACGGCTGGCGGATCACCGGCGTGGTGATGACCGCGACCTGGGGCGACGGCAACCAATGAGAAGGACGGCACTCGTCGCTGCGGCGGCAGCCGTATTGGTCCTCGGGGGTGGGGTGGCGTTGATGAGCAGCGACTATCTGCGCGCGACTGCGGCCGACAAGGTCCAGCCGCTTCCCACGCCCACGGCCCCGCCCGGGTCGCTGGACGCGGCCGCCCGCCGCTACCTGGACGCGGTAGCGGCCAAGGACGTCAACGCGCTGGTGGCGGCCTTCGCGCCGGACGCTGTGGTCATCGATGTCGGCCGGGAGATCCGCGGCCGAGAGGACATTCGTCGCTGGGCCTCGAATGAGGTGATCGGCGGCGTCTACACCCTGCTCGATCACACGCCCCGCGCTGGTGGCACCACGATGCTGGTCCGTTTTCAGCCTGGTGGCACTGGTGGATTCCGGGCACGCTACAGCTTCGACATCGCGGGCGGCCTGATCACCAAGGCCGACCTGCAATACGCCTGAGGGGACATGGTCATGGAAAAGATCCAATTCGACGCTGACGGCGTGACGCTGCGCGGCAAGCTCTACCTGCCCGACGGCGGCGCGCGGGCGCCCGGCGTGGTTGTGGCCGGGACGTGGACCAGCGTCAAGGAAA
>DASUCK010000202.1:0-11404 GCA_036276095.1 Nonomuraea sp.
GGCGGTGCCGTAGCCGGAGCTCTTCAGCGCCGAGAGGATGCCGATGGACAGCCCGTCGTACGGGGAGAGCACGCCGTCGACCTCGGCGCCACCGGTGTAGGTCTTGGTGAGGATGTCCTCCATGCGCTTCTGCGCGGTGGCCGGGTCCCAGCGCAGGATCGCGGCGGTCTTGAAGTCGGTCTGGCCGCTCTTGATCACGAGCGTCCCGTCGTCGATCTTCGGCTGGAGGACGGACATGGCGCCGTTCCAGAAGAAGGTGGCGTTGTTGTCGTCGGGCGAGCCGCCGAACAGCTCGACGTTGAACGGGCCCTTCTTCCCGTCCTCGACGCCCAGACCCTTGAGCAGCGAGGTCGCCTGCTGCACGCCGACCTTGAAGTTGTCGAAGGTGGCGTAGTAGTCGACGTTCGGGCTGTTGCGGATGAGCCGGTCGTAGGCGATGACCGGGATCTTGTTGTCGGCGGCCTGCTGGAGCTGGGAGGTGATCGCGGTGCCGTCGATCGAGGCGATGATCAGCAGCTTGGCGCCCTTGGTGATCTGGTTCTCGATCTGGTTGGCCTGCGTGGGGATGTCGTTCTCGGCGTACTGCAGGTCGACCTGGTAGCCGAGTTTCTCCAGCTGCTGCTTGACGTTGTTGCCGTCGTGGATCCAGCGTTCGGACGACTTGGTCGGCATGGTGACGCCGATCAGCGCGCCGGCGTTGCCCGCGGCGGCGGACCGTGAGGCCTCGGCGTCGACCGTCTTCTGGCTGGAGCCGCAGGCGGTCATGGTCGCGGCGAGCGCGATGGCCGACACGATGGCCGGCATCACGCCCCCGATCCGTCCCAACCTCATGTGTGTCTCCTTGCGATGGGGGTCGCGGCGGCGCCGGGTACGCGGCGGCTGCCGGTGAAGCGACGAACGTGATCGCAGAACGTGACAAATAAGAGCAAAGTTCGCGTTCCTCCTCGCCGATTGTTATCGCTAACAAAGACCGTGTCAACGTGCGCCCATGGCCTCCCCGAAACCGTCCGCCCTCTCCCCATCCCAGGTCAACGCCTCGCCCGGGCCGAGAACAGGCGTTGCAGGAGGATGAAGACGAAGAGCAGCAGTCCGATGAAGATCTTGGTCCACCACGAGCTGAGCGTCCCCTCGAAACTGATGATCGTCTGGATCAGGCCCAGCACGAGCACGCCCAGCACCGTCCCGAGCAGGAACCCGCTGCCGCCGGTCAGCAGCGTGCCGCCGATGACCACCGCGGCGATCGCGTCCAGCTCCATGCCGACGGCGTGCAGGCCGTAGCCGGAAAGCATGTAGAACGACAGCAGCACCCCGCCGAGCGCCGAGCAGAACCCGCTGATCGTGTAGACCGTCACCTTCGTCCGCCCCACGGGCAGGCCCATCAGCAGCGCCGACTGCTCGCTGCCGCCGGTGGCGTACACCGACCGGCCGAGGCGGGTGTAGTGGAGCACGTACGCGGCCGCCAGCACCACGACGACCGCGATGACCACGCTCGGGGAGATCCACAGGTCCGCGAACAGGTCGATCCTGGTCTGCGCGAACGCCGTGAACGTCGGGTCCTCGATCGGGATCGAGTCCGTGCCGATCGTGTAACACAGCCCCCGGGCCAGGAACATGCCCGCCAGCGTCACGATGAACGGCTGGATGTCGAACGCGTGGACGATGTATCCCATCACCATCCCGAGCCCCGAGCCGATGAGCAGCACCAGCGGCACCACCAGGTACGGCGGCCACCCCGGCCCCGCCATGAGACTCGCCGAGATCATCGTCGACAGCGCCACCACCGACCCCACCGACAGGTCGATCCCCCCGGTGAGGATCACGAACGTCATCCCGACCGCCACGACCAGCAGGAACGCGTTGTCGATGAAGACGTTGAGAATGACTTGCCCGCTGGCGAACCCCTCGTACCGGACCCCGCCCGCCACGAACATCGCCACGAACAGACACCCGGTCACCAGGACCGGCAGGTACTTGGCCGGCACGGACGCCCGGCCGGCGGTCAACGTGGTCATGCGGTGACTCTCACCTTCCCCTCGGGGGCCGGGCTGGGCGGGGCCGGGCGCCGGCGGCGGTGGAACGCCTTGGCGCGGAAGGACGGTGACTGGATGAGGCACACGGCGGTCACCACCAGCGCCTTGAACAGCAGCGTGGTCTCCGGCGGCACGCCGATCGAGTAGATCGTCGTGGTCAGCGTCTGGATGATCAGCGCGCCCAGCACCGTGCCGCCGAGCGAGAACCGTCCGCCGGCCAGCGACGTTCCGCCGATCACGACGGAGAGGATGGCGTCCAGCTCGATCCACAGGCCGGCGTTGTTGCCGTCGGCGCTGGAGACGTTCGAGCTGATCATCAGTCCGGCCACGCCCGCGCACAGGGCGGCGAACGCGTACACCATGATGATGATCCCGCGCGACCTGATGCCCGCCAGGCGGCTGGCCTCGGCGTTGCCGCCGACCGACTCGATGAGCATGCCCAGCGCCAGCCGCCGGGTCAGGAACGCGGTGATCGCCAGCACCCCGATCACGAGGATCACGCCGAACGGAAGGGTCAGCCAGTAGCCGCCGCCGATCAGCTTGTACTCGGGGCTGTTGACGGTGATGATCTGCCCGTCGGTGATGAGCTGGGCCAGGCCGCGCCCGGCCACCATGAGGATGAGCGTGGCGATGATCGGCTGGATGCCGACCCCGGCGACCAGCAACCCGTTCCATGCCCCGAGCACCAGGCACAGCCCGAGCGCCGCGGCCACGGCCGTGAGGACGCCGGCGTCCTGGCTGATCTGCAGGCACGCCAGCGCGCCCGAGATCGCCACCACCGAGCCGACCGACAGGTCGATGCCGCCGGTCGCGATGACCAGTGTCATGCCGAGCGACACCAGGACCAGCGGGGCGCCGAACCGGAGGATGTCGATCAGGCTGCCGTACAGGTGGCCGTCCTTGACCTCGATCGAGAAGAAGCTGGGGGTGAAGAACACGTTCAGAGCCAGCAGCAGCACGAGGACCACCACCGGCCACAGGAGCCGTCTCATGTGGCACGGCCTCCGCTCGCGATCGTTTCCATGAGCACGTCCGTCGTCAGGGAGTCGTCGTTGGGCAGTTCGGCCACCAGCCGCCGGTCCCGCAGCACCCCGACCTTGTGGCTGAGCCGCAGCACCTCCTCCAGTTCGGCGGAGATGAACAGCACCGCCATGCCGCCGTCGGAGAGCTCGGCCACCAGCCGCTGGATCTCGGTCTTGGCCCCCACGTCGATGCCCCGGGTGGGCTCGTCGAGGATGAGCAGCCGGGGCTCCAGGATGAGCCACCGGGCCAGCACCACCTTCTGCTGGTTGCCGCCGCTGAGGTCGCGGACGAGGTGGTCGGGATTGGGCGGGCTGATCTTCAGTGCCCTGATGTACCTGCCGACCAGCTCGTCCTGCTGCTCGCGGGGCACCGGGCGGGTCCAGCCGCGGGTGGCCTGGAGGGCGAGGACGATGTTCTCCCGGACGGTGAGGTCCGGGATGAGACCGTCGGCCTTGCGGTTCTCCGAGCAGAACGCGATCTTGTGGGTCATGGCCGCGCGGGGCGTGCGGAGCGACACCGGCCGGCCGCCGACCGCGATCTCGCCCGTGCCGGCGTGGTCGGCGCCGAACAGCAGCCGGGCGATCTCCGTACGCCCGGAGCCGAGCAGCCCCGCCAGGCCCACCACCTCGCCCTCGTGAACGGTCAGGCTGAACGGCTCGATCGCCCCCGTACGGCCCAGATCGCGGGCCTCGACCAGCGGGCGGTCGAACACCTTGGCCGCGCCGTGCATGCGCTCCAGCACGGCCAGCTCCTGGCCGATCATCTTGGCCACCAGCTCGACCTGCGGGAGTTCCCTGGTGAGGTACTCGCCGACCAGGCGGCCGTTGCGCAGGATCGTCATCCGGTCGGAGATCTCGTAGATCTGGTCGAGGAAGTGGGAGACGAACAGGACGGCGATGCCCTCGTCCTTGAGCCGGCGCATCACCCGGAACAGCTGCCCGACCTCGTCGGCGTCGAGGCTGGAGGTGGGCTCGTCGAGGATCAGCACCCTCGCGTCGACGTCGACGGCCCGCGCGATCGCCACCATCTGCTGGATGGCCGGCGAGTACGCCGACAGCGGCGCGGACACGTCCACGGTCAGCTCCAGCCGCGCCAGCAGCTCGTTCGCCCTGGCCCGCATGCGCTTCCAGTCGATGCGGCCGAAGCGGCGGCGCGGCTCGCGCCCGATGAGGATGTTCTCGGCCACGGACAGGTTGGCGCAGAGGTTGACCTCCTGGTAGACGGTGCTGATCCCGGCCTGCCGCGCCTCCAGCGGGCTGCCGAACGCCACGGGCGCCGCGCCGCCCAGCTCGACGAGCCCCTCGTCGGCCGGGTGGACGCCGGTGAGCACCTTGATCAGGG
Source organism: Nonomuraea sp. (assembly GCA_036276095.1). Classification (GTDB taxonomy): domain Bacteria; phylum Actinomycetota; class Actinomycetes; order Streptosporangiales; family Streptosporangiaceae; genus Nonomuraea. Next base: position 4,395 of record DASUCK010000202.1, read on the forward strand.
TGGACTTGCCCGCGCCGTTCTCTCCCATGAGCGCGTGCACCTCGCCCGGGAAGAGCCGCAGGTTCACGCCGTCCAGGGCCTTCACCCCCGGGAACTGCTTGCCGATCCCGCTCATCGTCAGGACCGGCGCGGGTACCGCCATCTCGCCCCTTTTCATGATTCGTCCCTACGCTTTCTCGGCCCCGCCGTCCAGATGCCGTCCCCGGCGGCTGGAATCCGGAACGCGGTGCGGCGGCCCGGACCGGCCGGGCCGCCGCACGGGGTCAGTACTGGCGGGTGGACAGGACCTGCTTGGCCTGGTCCTGGGTGAACGTGGTCTCCTCGGTGACCACGCGGGCGGGCACCTGCTCGCCCTTGACGACCTTCTGGGCCAGGTCCATCAGCTGCGGGCCGAGCAGCGGGGAGCACTCCACGATGTAGTTGATCTTCCCGTCGGCCAGCGCCTGCATGCCGTCCTTCACCGCGTCCACAGTGATGATCTTGATGTCCTTGCCGGGCGCCTTGCCCGCGCCCTCGATGGCCTCGATCGCGCCGAGCCCCATGTCGTCGTTGTGCGCGTACAGCACGTCGATGTCCGGGTGCGCCTTGAGGAAGGCCTCCATGACCTCCTTGCCCTTGGCGCGGGTGAAGTCGCCGGTCTGCGTGGCGATGATCTTGAACTTGGGATCGGCCTGGACGATCTCCTGGAAGCCCGCCTTGCGGTCGTTGGCCGGGGCCGAGCCGGTCGTGCCCTGGAGCTCGACGATGTTCACCGGGTCGGCGGAGTCCTTGTACTCCTCCACCAGCCACGTGCCGGCCTTGCGGCCCTCCTCGATGAAGTCCGAGCCGAGGAAGGTCTTGTACAGGGAGGTGTCCTTGGAGTCCACGGCACGGTCGGTCAGGATGACCGGGATCTTGGCGATCTGCGCCTCCTTGAGCACCGTGTCCCAGCCCGACTCCACCACCGGCGAGAAGGCGATGACGTCCACCTTCTGCTGGATGAAGGACCGGATGGCCTTGATCTGGTTCTCCTGCTTCTGCTGGGCGTCGGAGAACCTGAGCGTGACACCCGCGTTCTTGGCCGCGTCCTGGACGGACTTGGTGTTCGCGGTCCGCCAGCCGCTCTCCGCGCCGACCTGGGAGAAGCCCATGGTGATGGCGCCGTCCCCGCCGCCGCCCGAGCCGCCGCCAGTGCCGCCACTGCTGCCGCCGCCGCAGGCCGCCACCGACATCGCGGTGAGCCCGGCGAGGACCAATGCCGAGATCCTCTTGAACACTTGGGGGGTTCCCTTCTGGTGTGAACGCCAACGTCTCTGGGCGGGCGCCGGCGCCTGCCGCCTTCCCGTACGACCCCGCGCCGGAGGCCCGACCGCCCCGGCCTACGCCGGAGCCGTGCTGGACCGGCACACGAACGCCGGCGGCACCACGAGCCGCTCCCGCTCGTCGAGACCGCCGTCGAGCTGCCGTACGAGCACCTCGGTGCCGTGCCTTCCGACCGCGTCGAAGTCCTGCCTGATGGTCGTGAGCGGCGGCGAGACGTACGCCGATTCCGGGATGTCGTCGAAGCCGGCGACGCTCACCTGATCGGGCACCCTCACCCCCTGCTCGGTGAACGCCCGCAGCACCCCGAGCGCCATCTGGTCGTTGGCGACGAAGACCGCGGTGACGTCCTTCATGCGCGCCAGGCTGCGGCCCGCCTCGCCGCCCTCGACGCCGACGGTGGGGATGCCGAGCGGCGGGTCGGCCAGGGCACGGGCGACGAGGTTGCGGCGGTAGCCGAGCTTGTCGATCGCCTCCAGCACCCGGGTGCGGGTCTCGCCGCGCACGTTCGGGTGGTCGTTGAGCACGCGGGAGACGGTCTGATGCGACACGCCTGCCTCTCTGGCCACGTCGGCCATGACCGGTAGGCGGCGTCCCAGGCTGGATCCCACTGCCGTGCTCCTTTCCTGGCTTGGCCACGACTGTGAACGTTAACAAGACGTCTCGTCAAGGGTCGCCGGATTACGGTCGGGTCACACGGGCGCTACCGCCCGAGCCCTGCTCGACGCCCTTGACGGACCGGCCGGAACGTCCTTAACTGGTCACGAATCGCTGTTGTTAACGCTCACCTGCTTGTTATCGCTAACACAATCCGAGGAGCCCCTCTCATGACGCGCATCGCCTCATCGGGCCTGCTCGTGGCGGGCCTGCTCGTGGCGCCGTCGCCGTACCTGTCGGCGGTCCGGTCCGGTCGCGTGCGCGCCTCACGAGACCGTGGACAGCGGCGTCCCCGACCGGGCGCCGTCGGACACGAACCCGATCGCCGACCCCGAGCGGGTGGCTCCGCAGCGGTGGCGCGCGAACGGCCTCTTCCCTCGTTCACCTACGACTTCCCGGCCCACTCGGCGACGTTCGTCAAAGCTCAGGGAGCGCTGAGCCGGGCCGGCGCCGGCCGTCACCCGCGGTACGGCGCCACCCGGTAGTGCGTGGTCAGCCGGCCGTCGTCGGCCAGGACGTGGAAGGCGAGCGCCGGCGGGAGGTCGTAGCTGACGACGTCGTCCGACGACGTGGCGCCCTCCCACGGCAGCAGCAGCGTCGAGACCACGCCCGGCGCCACCCGCAGCGGCCGCCCGGCGAACGTCGTAGCGGCGGCCGTGTGGGCGTGGCCGACGAGGACGGCGGCCACGTTCGGGTGCCGGCCGATCAGCTCCGCCAGGCGCTCGTCGGGACGGAGGCGGATGGCGTCGATGAACGGGCTGTGCAGCTCAACCGGCGGGTGGTGGAAGGCCACGAAGACCGGCAGGCCGTCGCTGTCGTCCAGCACGCCCGCCAGCCAGGCGATCGTCTCGTCGTCCAGGTGGCCGGCGTCCTGTCCCGGGATGGAGGAGTCGCACATCGCGTACACGGCGTTCGCGGTGCGGAGGACCTGGTTGATCGGGCCATGACCGGAGCCCGGGTCGCCGAGCAGGACGCGCCGGAACTCCTCGCGCGCGTCGTGGTTGCCGGGGCCGACCAGGACGGGGTGGCGGCAGGTGAGCACCTTGCGCGCCCGCTCGTACTCCTCGGCGGCCCCGTGGTCGGCGATGTCGCCGGTGACGAGGACGGCGTCGAGGTCGCCGGGCAGCGCGTCGAGGTACCGCATGACGGCCTCGGCGCGGCCGGCGCTCTGCGGAGTGGCACCGAAGTGGACGTCGCTCACGTGCGCGATCACGATCATGTGTGGCGGGTTCCTTTCCTTGTCGCGCGGCTCACGCAGCACGGTAGGCCGGGTACCGGATCAACCGTAAGAGCCAGTTCTGTGCGAAAAGATTGGGCCAGTTCCGGTCCGGCACGTGTTCGCGACGGCGCCCGCCCGCTCCTGGTCGCCCGGCTCACCGGCGGCGGCAGCCCGCTCCCCGGCCTCACCGTGCCGGGGGTGGCGGCCGGGCTGCGCACGCTCCTCCTGCTCTCCGAGGGGTCCCACGGAGGCCGGCGTGCTGGCGGAACTCGGCGTACGCGCCGGCCGTTCTTCTGCATGAGCGCATCGCGGAGGAGGACCATGGGCTGGCACTACAGCAAGTCGATAAAGGTCGGGCCGTTCCGGATCAACCTGTCGAGGCATGGCCTCAGCCACGGTTTCGGCAACCGGCGCTTCCACGTCACGGCCACGCCGGACGGCCGCAAGCACGTGTCCGTCCGCCTGCCCGGCGGCTTCCACGTCGGTAAATCGTTCGGCAAGCACAAGTATCGCCGGCATTACTAAATCCGATATATCGCGCTTTGTCTGGGTAGCGGATAGTTCTCGCGATCTTATAGGAGGAAAGCGATGGGCTGGAGCTACCAGAAATCGGTCAAGGTCGGGCCGTTCCGGCTGAACCTGTCCCGCGGCGGCGTGGGACACAGCTGGGGCAACCGCCTCTTCCGGATCACCCGGACGGCGGACGGGCGCCGCACGCTCTCGATCAACCTGCCCGGCGGCCTGCACTGGCGCAAGACCCTCAGCGGTCGACGGTGACCGCTTGACATAGAAGACGGGTCGGAGGGAACCCTCCGGCCCGTCCCCTTTTCGCATGTCCTGGGGGAAGATCGGGACGCATGAGCGGTCACATGACACCGGAGGAGTTCCGCCGGCACGGTAAGCAGGTCGTCGACTGGATCGCGGACTACCTGGAAGGAATCGCGTCCCGTCCGGTGATGGCGCGGGTCGAGCCGGGGGCGATCCGCCGGGCGCTGCCGGCCGAGGCGCCCGAGCGCGGGGAGCCGTTCGAGGCCGTGCTGAAGGATCTGGAGGAGATCCTGCTGCCGGGCATCACGCACTGGCAGCATCCGTCGTTCTTCGGCTACTTCCCGGCCAACTCCAGCGGTCCCGGCATCCTCGGCGACCTGCTGTCCAGCGGGCTGGGGGTGCAGGGCATGCTGTGGGTGACCAGCCCGGCCTGCACGGAGCTGGAGACGGTGGTGGTCGACTGGCTGGCGGGGCTGCTCGGCCTGCCGGCCCGCTTCCGCACGGACGGGCCGGGCGGCGGCGTCCTCCAGGACTCCGCGTCGAGCGGCAGCCTGGTCGCCCTGCTGGCCGCGCTGCACCGGGCCGGCGGCGGCGAGGTGGCGGCCGACGGCGTCACCCGGCGGTACACGCTCTACGTGACGTCCCAGACCCACTCGTCCCTGGAGAAGGCGGCGCGGATCGCGGGCCTGGGCGCGGCGGGAATGCGGCTGGTCGACGTCGATCCGCGGACGCTCGCCATGGACCCCGTCCACCTGCGGGAGCTGCTGGAGCGCGACGTCGTCGAGGGCGCGGTGCCCGCCATGGTGTGCGCCACGCTCGGCACCACCTCGACCACGGCCGTCGACCCGGTGCCCGCGATCGGCGAGGTGTGCCGTACGCGCGGGGTCTGGCTGCACGTGGACGCCGCGTACGCGGGGGTGGCGGCGATCTGCCCCGAACTGCGCGGGCTGAACGACGGCGTGGCCGAGTACGCCGACTCCTACGTCACCAACCCGCACAAATGGCTGCTGACGAACTTCGACTGCGGCGTGCTGTGGACGGCCGACCGCGCCCCGCTGCTCGGCGCGCTGTCCATCCTGCCGGAATACCTCCGCAACGCCGCCACCTCGTCCGGCTCGGTCGTCGACTACCGCGACTGGCAGATCCCCCTCGGCCGCCGCTTCCGGGCGCTGAAGCTGTGGTCGGTGATCCGCTGGTACGGCGCCGAGGGCCTGCGCGCGCACATCCGCAAGGGCGTCGGCCTGGCCGGCGAGCTGGCCTCGTGGGTCTCCGCCGACCCGGCGTTCGTGCTCCACGAGCCGCCGGGGTTCGGCCTGGTGTGCTTCCGCCCCGCCTGGCCCGGCCTGCCGGCGGCCGACGCCGACCGGGCCACGCTGCGCCTGATGGACCGGCTCAACGCCGGCGGCGCCCTCTACCTCACCCACACCAAGGCCGGCGACCGCGTGCTCCTGCGTCTGGCCGTCGGCGCCCCGGCCACCGAGCGGCGGCACGTCGAGCGGGCGTGGGAACGCATCCGCGCCGAACACGCCGCCGTGGCCGCCGCGCCGCCCGGGTGATCGCGCTCCGGTGCTGACCGGGCGGCGGCGTTCTGCCATCCTGGATCCGTGTCCCGCCCGCGCATCATGCTCACGGCCCCGCCCCGCGCCGGCAAGACGACCGTGATCCGTCGCCTCGCCGACCTGCTGCGGGCGGCGGACGTGCCCGTGCGCGGCTTCCTCAGCGACGAGGTGCGCGAACGCGGGCAGCGCGTGGGCTTCGTGGTGCAGGAGTTCGGCGGCGAGCAGGCGCTCATGGCGCACGTGTCGTGGGTGTCGGGCCCTCGGGTCGGGAAGTACGGCGTCAACGTTCCCGCGTTCGAACGCGTCGCCCTGCCCGCTCTGGATCGGGCCCTGACCACGAAAGGGGCGGTGGCCCTGATCGACGAGATCGGCCCGATGGAGCTGCTGTCGCCGGCCTTCCTGCCGCGCTGCGTGTCGCTCTTCGCCGCGGACGTGCCCGTCGTGGCGACCGTGCACCAGCGCACCCGCCCGGCGCTGACATCCCGCATCGACGCGGACCTGATCACGGTGACGCCGCAGAACCGCGACGATCTCCCCGAGACCCTGGGCCGCCTGCTCGCCTCCTGACGAGGGGGACCGGGTGGAGCTATGGGGATTCGAACCCCAGACCTCCTCCATGCCATGGAGGCGCGCTACCAACTGCGCTATAGCCCCTTGCGATCACCAAGTCTATCGGACGCCGGCAGTGCCCGTGTCACGCCTGCGGTGCTGTGCTACGTCTATAGGTACATGTCGACTTTTGAGCACCACCGGAGCCTGTTGACCGGGGTCGCGTACCGGATCCTGGGGAGTGTCGCCGACGCCGAGGACGTCGTGCAGGAGGCGTGGCTGCGCTGGTCGGGTGTGGACCAGTCGGCGGTCGGCGATCCGAAGGCGTACCTGATCCGGGTGACGTCGCGGCTGGCCGTCGACCGGCTGCGGTGGGCGCGGTCGCGGCGGGAGTCGTACGTCGGGCCGTGGCTGCCGGAGCCCGTCAGCACCGAGCCGGACGTGGCCGAGCACGCGGCGCTGGCCGACTCGGTGGAGCTGGCGCTGCTGGTGGTGCTGGAGACGTTGTCGCCGCTGGAGCGGGCGGTGTTCGTGCTGCGGGAGGCGTTCGAGCTGCCGTACGGGGAGATCGGGGAGATCGTCGGGCGCAGCGAGACGGCCGCCAGGCAGCTGGCCAGGCGGGCGCGGGAGCACGTCCGGGAGCGGCGGCCGCGGTTCGAGGTGGACCGGGACGAGCGGCGGCGGGTGACCGAGCGGTTCTTCGGCGCCTCGGCGAACGGCGACCTCGACGAGCTGATCGCGCTGCTGTCGAGCGAGGTCACGCTGGTGAGCGACGGCGGCGGCAAGGCCAGGGCGGCGCTGCGGGTCATCACCGGCGCCGACAACGTCGGCCGCTACCTCGTGTCGATCAACACCCCCGCGAACATCGCCCGCTTCATGGCCTCGATCGGCAAGGCGGACCTCCCGGAGCTGTCCTTCCGGATGACCGAGCTCAACAACGCGCCGGCGATCGTCATCGC
>DASUCK010000203.1:0-2661 GCA_036276095.1 Nonomuraea sp.
CCGCGCTCGGCCAGCACTTCCAGGTCTCGGCGGATGGTCATGTCGGAGACGCCGAGCTCGCGCACGAGGTCGGCCACCCGGACGCCTCCGTTGCTGCGTACGCGTTCGAGAATCGCCTGCTGACGCTGCTGTGCGAGCACCGCCCCACTCCTTCCAACAGATTCCACCAAATTATGACACGGATGGGTTGGGGGAATGTTAGTTCGTTGTGTGACGCTTGCCTCGCCGGCACGGGTGAGGGACGGTGAGGGATCATGCCGCAATCCCGATGACCGGAGGCGAGCTCATGGCCAGACGCGCACGCAAGGGCAGGGCGCGCAAGAAGAAGAAGGCGAACCACGGCAAGCGTCCCACGGCACGCTGACCCGCGGCCGCCCGGACCGGGCGGCCGGCCGGCGTCTACGGGTGGCGCGTGCGGTCGGCGCGACCGGTCCGGGTGGCTCGGTTTCGGGTGGCTCGGTTTCGGGGGACCCGGGTTCGGGAGCCGGGTTTCGGGGGGCCGAGGTTCGGGGGGCCGGGGTTCGGGGGGGCGGGGTTCAGGTGGGCAGTTCGGTGAGGGCCTGGTCGATGCGCTCCTGTGGGAGCGTGTAGTCCTCCAGGTGCCCGGCCAGGTAGCGGTCGTAGGCCGCCAGGTCGAAGTGGCCGTGGCCGCAGAGCGCGGTGAGGATGACCTTCTCCTCGCCGGTCTCCTTGCAGCGCAGCGCCTCGGCGATGGTCTCGGCGAGGGCGTGCGTGGGCTCGGGGGCGGGGACGATGCCCTCGGTCCTGGCGAAGCGGACGCCGGCCGCGAAACACTCGTTCTGGGCGCGGGTGACGGCCTCGAAAAGGCCCAGGTCGTACATGTGAGAAAGCAGCGGCGACATGCCGTGGTAGCGCAGGCCGCCCGCGTGGATCGGGTCCGGCACGAACGAGTGGCCGAGCGTGTGCATCTTCAGCAGCGGCGTCAGCCCGGCCGTGTCGCCGAAGTCGTAGGCGTACACGCCGCGGGTGAACGACGGGCAGGCGGCCGGCTCGACCGCGCGCAGCACCGTGGCGATCCGCCCGGCCAGCTTCTCGCGCAGGAACGGGAACGTCAGGCCGGCGAAGTTGGAGCCGCCGCCGGTGCAGCCGATGACCAGGTCGGGCAGCTCGGGCAACTGTTCCAGAGCCTCCTCGCCGATGACCGTCTGGTGCATGAGCACGTGGCCCAGGACCGAGCCGAGCGCGTAGCGGGCCTCGGGGGTCGCGGCGGCCACCTCGACGGCCTCACTGATCGCGATGCCCAGGCTGCCCGGCGAGTCGGGGTCCGCGGCCAGCACCGCCTTGCCCGCGTCCGTCTCGGCGGACGGGCTGGCGTGCACCGTGGCGCCGTACACCTGCATGAGCGAGCGGCGGTAGGGCTTCTGGTCGTACGAGGCGCGGACCATCCAGATCCGGCACTCAAGGCCGAACTGGGAGCAGGCGAACGCCAGCGCCGATCCCCACTGCCCGGCGCCGGTCTCGGTGGTGAGCAGCCGCACGCCTTCCTTGGCGTTGTAGTACGCCTGCGGGACGGCGGTGTTCGGCTTGTGCGAGCCGGCCGGCGAGACGCCCTCGTACTTGTAGTAGATCCGGGCGGGCGTGCCGAGGTCCCTCTCCAGCCGGCGCGCCCGGATCAGGGGCGTCGGCCGCCAGAGGCGGTAGACGTCGAGCACCTCCGGCGGGATCGGAACGAAGCGCTCGCCGCTGACCTCCTGGGCGATCAGTTCCAGGGGGAACAGCGGTGCCAGGTCGTCCGGCCCGATGGGTTCACGGGTGCCGGGGTGCAGGGGCGGAGGCGGGGGTGCGGGCAGGTCGGGGACGATGTTGTACCAGTTGCCGGGGATCATGACGCCCAGTCTGCCGCCGGGCAGACGCAGGTTCCACTGCCGTTGACGCCATGTAGGTGGAATGAGTTCACAAGGAACTGTCTCGACAACCGCCGAGTTCGAGGAGAGCCAGGCGGTCGGGGTGGTCGGCGCGTACCACGAGGTCCGCGGTCGCGCGGGGGCGGGCCTCTCGTTCGTACCGTTCGTACGCGGGGAGGCGCCACCGCTCGTCCTCGGCCGTCCCGCGTTCCAGGGCTCCGGGCGACAACCAGATGTGCACGCTCACCTCGAATCTCAGCCCCCGTCCCAGCAGCAGCGTCCCGTCCATCAGCAGCACCCCGCCGGGCGGCAGCTCCTCGTACGGCCTCCGGTACGCCCGGTCGGCCCGGCTGTCCCACAACGCCGGCAGCACCCGTCCGGAACCCTCCGCGTCCAGCGGCTCCAGCACCTCCCGGCGCAGGGCGTTCACGTCGAGCCAGTCCTCGTAGAAGGCGTCCGGATCGGTCCTGCCATGCTCCAGCCGCAACGACGCCGGCCGCAGGAAGTCATCCGCCGACACCCGCAGCACCGGCCGGCCGCGCAACCTGAGCGGCGCCACCAGCTCGTCGGCCAGCGCAGCGGGCCGCGCGGCCGGCGCCCCGTCCACCGCCACGCGCACCCACGCCCCGCGCGGCCGCCCGGCCACCAGTTCGGCCAGTTCCTCGACCAGCCCCACACGAGAAATCGCCCGCGCCCGCACCATCCCCACCCTCACCAATCACCGCGCCTGCCGCCATCCCTGCCTCCATCCGTGCCCCCATCCGTGCCCCCATGCCCGCCCCCGTCCCTGTCGCCA
>DASUCK010000204.1:0-19008 GCA_036276095.1 Nonomuraea sp.
ATCCTGAGCCTGTTCAGCGCGCAGCCGGGCGGCATGCGGCCCGCTTCGGCCGGCCTCGGCGGCCAGCAGGGTCAGCAGGGCCAGCAGATGATCCCGGCGGACGCGGTCGGCTCCCTCGCGGAGCTGTTCAAGAAGTACCACCCCGCTGTCATCACCGACTGCTTCGGGACCATCAGCAATTCGCTGTGGTGATACGCCACTCCACGCGGACCACTGCCCATCCAGTTCCGCAGGGCGTCCGGAGAACGGCAGCCCTTGCGGCGACGACCAACACGTCTCACATGACGCGCGACTTTATCGGGGGACACATGGCATACGGAGCGACGAGCGCCTGGCAGCCGGCTTCGGCCGGGCTCGGCGGTCAGCAGGGTCAGCAGGGTCAGCAGATGGTTCCGGCGGATGCGGTCGGTGCGATTCTGGATATCGCGCTGAAGCACGGTCCTGGCGTGCTGAAGACATTCCTGGACCTGTTCAGCACGCAGCAGGGAATGGCGCCGGCCTCTTATGTGCCGCCGAACCCGTATTGGCCGGGCGGTACCCATCCACGATGCTCCTCGTCCGGCCTTCCGCTGATCATCGCCTGACCGGGGTTGACGAGATGACATCAGCTCACGCGAACGCGCGACCCGTACCCGGTCCGACCGGCGCGGTCAGTGAAAGCGCGACGTCGGCTTCCGCTCCAGATCCGCGGAACACATGCCGGGCCCTGCTGGAACAATTCAATGCCTGGCTCCAGGAGACAGTGCCGCAGGCGCCCCATCTCGCGGGGGTCGTTCCCGTGGCGCTGCAAGCCGTCCAGCTCTACCGCAGCGAGCAGTACGACGCGTGTATCGCTCGCGTGCGGGAAGCCGCGGAAATCCTGCGGCTGGTGGGCTATTCCACTCCCATGCGGCCGTGAACAAGCCGGATGAACCGTCCGGGCAGGGAATGTCCCTGCCCGGACGAGGGACACGCTTCATGATCGGCGGACGGGACCGGAGCCTTCTGGCCCAGGTCGCGCGGGAACTCGACGCCGACCCCGAAGTCAACATCGTTCGAATGATGGGTGACGGGCGGAACCCGAGTCTCATCGTGGCGGAGATGTCGCCGGCCCATGCCCAGGCGCTCCAGGAAAGATTCGCGCCGCACCTGATGATCGAGCCGGACTCTCCACTGAGTCCGCTCGATTCGATTCGTAATCGTAGCAATGTCGAGGTTGATGACGTCATGGTGGACAAAGAGAAAGGCGAGAACGACCAGCCGCGCCGGTCTCGTTCTCAGAAGAATTCGAAATCGCGACCGGAGGCGGAGCCCGGAGGTGCGGGCGCGCCGCGGAAACGGCCGGCTCCCGCGACCGTGGAATCCCGGCCGCAACGCTACATGCTGGCCGCGAAGTCGCCCTTGGAGCTCATGTCCGCCGGCATGCGGGAGCAGGCCATCAGTCCCGCGGCACTGCACCAGATCCTCGACGAGGATCCCCGGGTCGAGGTCGTCCGGCGACTGGCTCCGGCCCGCGCCACGCTTTTCAGCACGGACGTGTCCGTTCCCGAGATCGTGGTGGCCGAGATGGACGCCGACTACGCGCGGACGTTGCGCGAACAGCTTCCACAGGTGCAGATCGAACGCGACAGATTGCTCACCCACGGCGCGAGCGTCCCGCCGATCGAGCAGGTGCGCGACGAGCCCCTGCTCACTCCGCTGGGGCTGCAAACGCCCATCTCCTTCCTGGTCCAGGACGCGGACGCCGCGCCGCTGCCCGACGTCACCATCCATGTCCTCGGCGCCACGGGCAGGTTCCAGGCCGTGACGGGACGCGACGGCCGCGCGCAGATGACACTTTTCGGAGACACCCCGAAGACCGTCCAGACGGTTCTCGTGCTTCCCGCTCAGGGGCACTGGAACTGGCGGATGGACCGGCCGCAGCTGTCGCCCACGAGCGACAACGTCATCACCTTGAAAAGGCTGTCCGACACCTTCTCCGGCTTTCCCGGGCAGCAGATGTTCGGCTGGGGGCAGCGCGCCATGCGCATGGAGCAGCTGTCTCCCACCTTCCGGGGGGCGGGGGTGCGGGTCGCCGTCATCGATTCCGGGGCCGACATCCAGCACCCTGACCTGAAGAACCAGGTCACCTCAGGAAAGGACCTGGTCGACCGGACGGCGAACGGCTGGACCGTCGACACCGTACGCCACGGGTCGCACTGTTCCGGCGTCATCGCGGCGGCCGACAACGGCCAGGGCCTGTTCGGGTTCGCGCCGGAGGCGGACATCCACGTCTGCAAGATCTTCCCCGGAGGCTGGGAAAGCGATCTCGTCGCCGCGCTGGATTACTGCATCGAGAAGGAGATCGATGTCGTGAATCTCAGTATGGGCATGCCCGGCTACAACAACATCATCGCGCAGAAGATCAACGATGCCCGCGCTCTGGGTGTGGCGTGCATCGTCGCGGCGGGAAACACGGCCGGCCCGGTCAACTTCCCCGGCAACCTGCCGACGGTGTTGACGGTGGCCGCCCTCGGGAAGCTCGGCACCTACCCGCCGGACAGCGCGCACGCGGCCGAAGCGCTGCAGGCCAACAGCGACGGCTACTTCTCGGCGCGCTTCACCTGTCTCGGGCCGGAGGTCGATGTCTGCGCCCCCGGCGTGGCCGTCCTGTCGACCGTGCCGGGCGGCGGCTACGCGGCCTGGGACGGCACCTCCCAGGCCGCGCCGCACGTCACGGGGCTGGCCGCGCTGATCCTGGCGCACCGGGACGAGTTCCACAACGAGTTCCGGCCGCGCGACTCCCGTCGGGTCGATCGCCTGTTCCAGATCATCACGTCGAGCTGCACGCCCGTCGAGCTCGGCGACCGGAACCGGACGGGAGCGGGCATGCCTGACGCCCCGAAGGCGTTCGAGCCCGCCGCGGTTCCCTCTGCGCCCAGCCGGCAGGCCGAGCTGGAGCAGCTCATCAAGATGCTGCTCCAGGCAGGGCTCATTCCGGCTCCTGGCGTGTCTCCGCAACACCACCTGGTGCCCGCCGAGGCGTCGCCTTCGGCGGCGCCCCCGGCGGCGGCTCTCGGATCTGCCGCGGAAGCTCCCACCGCCACCGGAGTTCAGGGCGCGCTGGCCCGTCTCGATCGCGAGATGTACGCGGCCGGTCTTTCCGGCTATGGTCCGGACCCGCTCCTCTGACCCTGGGAGACCGGACCCGCTCCTCTGCCCCTGGGAGAAGGGCGTGCCGCCGCCCCTGCCGCACCTTCACGCCGATGGACGCCCGCGCCCATCGGCGTGAAGCCGATCTGACGCAATCGTCTGATTTACTGGCTGCCCGCAGGGCACGCGGCCCTGTGCGGAGGGGGAAACGCGCGCCGTCGACGCTCATGAAACTCATCGTCGCCGCAGCGGACATCGCACGGTGCCGCCGATCGCTGATCACTCGCATCGCGCGTCACCGGCTCATCGGGGTGACGGCTGCCCACGCCACACGTACGCCGGCCTCGACGACGTCCGGCCGGCTGGACAACAGCACACACCATGGGCGACGACATGGGCGACGCGGCCGATCGGGGGAGGAACAGTGAGCACGCCTGCGGAAGGGCAGATCGGCGGGAACGCGCTCATCGCGCGCCTCGGGCAGGACGGCGACGCGGTCACGTACCTGGCGGAGTCGCCGGCGGGACAGCGGGTCGTCGTGAGGACGGTCACCACGGACACGCCCGTCGACGCCGAGGCGCTGCCCGGGCTGGAGCGGGACCTGGCGGCGGCGCGCGGGGTCGCATCGCCGTTCGTCGTGCCCGTGCTCGACGGTGACGTCCAAGCGGCGCGGCCGTTCGTCGTGCGCGCGCACGTCGAGGGCGAGACGTTGGGGCAGGCGCTGGCCCGCGGCCCGTTCTCCGGGGGCGGGCTGTGGCGTCTGGCCGGTGAGATCGCGGCCGGGATGCACGCCATCCACCAGGCGGGGGTGCGGTCCAGCGGCCTCACCCCCGACGGGGTGGTCATGAGCCCGGAAGGGCTGCGGATCGCCGACTTCGGCCCGGCGTCAGCGGCTCCCCTGTCCACCGGGCGGCCCCGGTTCAGCGCGACCGGGGAGGATCCGTCAGAAGCCGCCGAGGTCTTCAGGTGGGGCCGCATCGTGGCGTTCGCCGCGACCGGCCGTCCCGCGCCGGCCGCTCAGGACCTGGCCGCGCTCGACGAACCGCTGCGCGAGCTGCTGTCCGCCGCGGTGCGCGCCGACCCGGCGTCCCGCCCACGTCTGGCCGAGATCCTCACCGCCCTCCGCCCGCCCGCGCCCCCGCGCCCCCGCTTCTTCCCCTCCCCTCACCTCAGGCCCGCTCCTGCCCCGCGGGCGCCGGCGCCCGCGGGGCCGCCCGTGGCCGGTCCGCCGCCGCGCCTGGCACCCCAGCCTGGGGCGGCCATGGCACCTCCGACTCCTGCCGCCACGGCACCCACACTTCCTCCGCCGATGGCCCAACCGCCCCAGCGGCGGCGTGCCTGGGCGTGGGTGGCCGTGGCGGCAGGCGCTGTCCTGGTCCTCGTCGTCAGCGTCACCGTCGCCGTGGTGGCGCTGAGGCCGGACGGGCTCGACGCGACGGCACCGCAGATCGGCCACCTGCGCAGAGCCGACCAGCTCTTCCCGCCCGCGCCCCGGGCGGCGCCGGACGGCGGGCTCAACCAGTACGCCGAGGACGTGGCCGCGTACGGCGACACCGTGGTCGCGGTGGGCGGCGACACCGTGGGGACGCAGCTGTCCGCGACCCGCCCGATCTTCCTGGCCTCCGGCGACGGCGGCACCACCTGGAAGCTGGCGACGCCGCCCGAGCCGGCGCTGAGCCCGCCGAGCCACGTGGCGGGCGGCGAGAAAGGCTGGGTGGCCTTCCCCAGCAAGCTCATCGGGACCGCGTCCGTGGCCTGGACCAGCACCGACGGTCACACGTGGCAACCACTCGGCGGCGCGCCCCTCAGCGGGATGGCCGACCACAACATCACCGGGCTCGCGGCCACCGACAGCGGATTCGTGATCACCAGTGCGCAGGACAGCAGAGCGGGACGGCAATCGAGCTCGACCGTGGTCTGGACCTCGGCGGACGGCCGGCAATGGCAGCGGGTCACGACCACGACGACCCTCCCGACGGGGAAGCTGACCCTCGTCGCCCACGGCGATGACGTCCTCATCGACGGCGGTTCCAGCGGCTCGGTGAGCACGCGCCTGACCGTGAGGTCCGCGGACGGCGGCCGCACCTGGCAGCCCGCCACGCTCGACACCGGCTCCGCCACGCCCCTCCTCGCCACGGACGGCGACGCCTTCTACGCCGCCTTCGCCAAGGACGCCGGGACCACCGCCATCGTCCGCTCGGCCGACGGCGCCTCCTGGAAGGAGACGGCCTCCGGCAAGGTCACCTCGGTGCGGGGGTTCGCCGCCGGGCCGACCGGGTTCTACCTGCTCGCAGCGGCCGATCGGGCCGCGACGTCCGGGAGCGCCGCCGAGGCGACACTGCTGCACAGTGCGGACGGCTCCGACTGGACCGCGCGGGGCACGTCCCCCGAGCTGAGCGACACCGATCCGGCGATCGCGGCGACCAGGACGGGCGTGGTCCTCAGCGCCGACACCATCCCGTCGATGGACCCGGCGGAACGTCTCGACCTGAGGCTGTTCGCCGCCGGGCCCGGCAAGGACGCCACCGCCATCGACCTCGACGGCGTCGCCGGGCTCCGCTACCCCGTCACCCGGGTCAACGACGTGCGCCACGCGGCGGGCGTCACCGTGGCCGTCGGCCAGTCCCAGGGCATGGCCGGCGCCTGGTGGAGCGGCGACGGCGGCGTGACGTGGCACCGTTCCGGCCTGGAGACGCGCGGGGAGTTCACCACCGTGGTCCACGGGCCCGGCGGCTGGCTCGCGATCGGCCCGGCGGTGTACGTCTCACGCGACGGCCGCACCTGGCAGCGTTCCGAGCACGACTTCGGCACGGTGAAGGGCGCCGCCGCGGCAGGGGACAGCTATCTGGTGTCGTCCTCGAAGGACGCCACCACAGTGCTCTGGCGCTCCACCGACCTGGTCACCTGGCAGCAGGTCCCGTCGCCCGCCGTCCACCTGAGCGGCCTGGCCGGCGGAGAGTACGGCTACGTCGCCCCCGGCACGTGCCCGGACGCCGGCACCGCCGCGAACTGCCTGATGCGCTCCCGCGACGGCACGTCGTGGGACGCCATGCCGCCGATCAGCGCCCCGGCCGGCCAGACCGCCTGGGTCACCAAGGCCACCGTCGGCCGGGACACGGTGGTGGTCGGCGGGCTGCTCAACGAGGCCGGTCAGCAGGTCGCCTCCGCCGTGTCCAAGACGTTCACGGCGCGGTTCTCCTCGTCGGGCAAGTGGGAGATCTCCAACGTCTCCGAGCTCGGCGCCGGCATATCCGTGGTCACCCCGTACGGGGACGAGTGGATCGGCCTGGGCGTGCGGTCGCGCGAGGCCCTCGTCCTGGCGTCGGCGGACGGGCTCGCCTGGGAGCCGCGTACCCGCGTCGCGTGGCAGGAGGGGACGCGGTTCGATACCATCGCCGCCACCCCTGACGCCGCCCTCGTCGTCGGCCACGTAAGGACGCCCGCCGAGGACTACCCGGTGCTGGGCCGCATCGCGCCGTAGAAACCACCGAACGCGGGAACCGGCCGAGCACGGAGACCGGCGCCTGCGCGGCGGGCTCGCGGGTGGGCTCGCAGTGGGGCACGCGGTGGGGTTCGCGGTGGGCTCGCAGTGGGGCTCGCGGTGGGCTCGCGGCGGGGTTCGCGGTGGGGCTCGCGGTGGGGCTCGCGGTGGGGTTCGCGGTGGACAGCCGCGGTGCCCGGAGCCCAGGATTGCGGGGTGCCGTCACCTTCTCCCGGGCGTGTGTTCAACTGGGTCATCGCCGTCCTGATCGTGGCCGGTGTGGCCGTGGTCGTGGTGCCGGCGTGGGAGCTGTGGGGCTTGTGGTTCCGGGGGCGGCCGGTGGACGATCTGACCTTGTACGGGGACGTCCCGGTCCTCGTCTGGGGGCGGATCGGCAAGGTGCTGCAGTTCGCGGCGGGCCTGGCCGTCGTCATCGACCTGCTCGACGCGGACAGGCTGCGCGCCCGGGGACAGCGGGCCGCCGAGCGGCTGCGTGACCGCCGGGCGCAGCTGCGGACCAAGCTCCGCCCGCAGCGCCTGGCCGCACTGGAGCGCAGGCTCTACGACAGCTTCGTGGACGTCCGGAACCTGCCCGGCGGAACCCTCGACGCCGCCGTGTCCCTCAATACCCGCCCGCCGACCGATTTCGGCCAGGACGCGCCCTTCACCCACGAGGACTACCTCGCCTTCCGGGAGCGCGTGCTGGCCGGGCTGGACGTCGGCAGGAACGGCGCGCTGTCGCGGAAGCAGACCCTGAAGATCCACCACGAGGTCGCCGCGTTCTTCCAGGACCGCCTGCCGCCGCGCGACCGAGCCAGCTACGAGCAGGGCGAGCGGAAGTGGGGGAGATCGTTCGTGGTGGTCGGCGTGGCCCTCCTCGGCAGCGTCGCCTACCACCTGACGACGGTGCCTCCCCTGGAATGGATGTTTCTCCACGGCGTGCTGATGGCGGCCTTCTTCACGATCATGTCGCCGGTGGGGCCCTATGTCGCGGCGCTGCCCGGCCTGGCCCGCGAGACGCCCGCGCTGGTGGCCGGACACCTCGCCACCCACCTGCTCCACCGCGCCCGCCCGCTGCACGCCTTCCGCAAGATCGCCCTGGTGCTGTTCGTCGTCGGCTTCGGCCTGGACCTCCTCGCCTCCTGATCAGGGCCGGTGCGGCGCGGCCACGCCCGCTTCCGCGGCGTGCCCACCCTGTCAACCCTGACGTTCGTTGAGGCACGGGGCCGACGTTCGGGTGAGGCGCCGGGGCCGCTGCTCTCTGATCTACTTCGCCAACGGGGTCTCATCCCTGGAGGGCCGGGGACCCATCCTCCTGCGGAGCCGCCTGGCCGGCGGGCTCTGACGCCGCGCCGTTGTCGCCGCCGCGGGTGGCGCGGGGACGGATGAGCGGGCCGATGACGTGGTCGATCAGCTTGTGGATGCGCTCCGGAGTCTGGAGCCCCTGGTGGAGCAGCATCCGGTAGTAGATGGGGCCGTAGAGCAGCTCGACGATCAGCTCGGTGTCGACGTCGGCGCGGAGCTCGCCTCGGCGCTGCGCGAGGCGGAGCCGGTTGACGACGATCTCCACCCGTGGCCCGATGAGCCCGTCGATCAGCGCCTGCGCGAGCTCCTTGTCGTGTTGCGTCTCCGCGATCAGCCCGGTGTAGGCGGACCCGATGCGCGGGCTGGTCAGGACCTCGACCACGCCGGTCATCTGCACGTGGAGGTCGGCCGCGATGTCGCCGGTGTCGGGGAACGGCGTGGCGGCCCGGGCGCTCTCGCTGATCGCCTCCAGGACGACGGCCCCCTTGGACGGCCACCAGCGGTAGATCGTCTTCTTGCTCGCCCCCGCGCGGGCGGCGATGGCTTCCACCGTCACGCTGCTGTAGCTGTGTTCGGCGCACAGCTCAAGCGCCGCCGTCAGGATCGCTCGACGACTCTTCTCGCTGCGCCGCTGCGCGTCGGGTGGCTTCGTCATGCCGGCCAGCCTACCAGGAACGATACGTGTCGTGTTGACAGCGTCGCGGGTCAGGTGGACCATGAGAGAAACGACACGAATCGTTTCCTCAAGAATCGAGGCGTCCCCTGCCTGGCGAGAGGTCGGATCCTCCCGCTCAGCGCTTGATCACTCCGTTGCCGTTCTCCTCATCGATCGAGGTTCTGGAGTTTCACCATGCACGACACCCGCCACTCCGCCGCGCCATCCACCTCATCGCCGGCCATCGCCGGCCGCTGGCCGCTCGCGGGGATCGCCTTCGCCGGAATGTTCATCGGCGGCCTGATCCTGTCCACCGTCCTGGGCACCCGTACCTTCCCCTCCCCGTACGAGCCGGCCGAGGCGATCACGCAGTACTTCACCGACAACGTCAGCGCCGTCCTGGGCCTGGGACTGCTGCACACGATCTCGGCGCTGCCGTTGCTGATCTTCACCGCGACGCTCGCCGACTCCGTCCGCGACGGCCTGCCCCGGGCGCTGTCCCAGCACGCCGGGCTGATCGCCGCGGTCTTCCTCCTGATCTCCGGCATGTGCAGCGTCGCACTCGTCTCCGACGGCGTCACCGGCGACGCGCTGCGCGCCCTCCACATGCTGACGTTCCTGTCGGGCGGCAGCGTCCACGTCTTCTACCTCGGCATCCTCGTCGGCGCCGGGACGATCGCGCTGATCGGCTCCGTGCCCCGGGCGATCGCCGTGCTGGGCGGGATCTCGGCCGTGCTGTCCCTGGCGTCCATCGTCTCGCTGGTGGTGCCCGGCGCCGCCTTCCTGCTGCCCCTGGGCCGGTTCACCGGCCTGGCCTGGATCATCGCCACCGCCATCTGGCTGGTCCGGCGCCGTCCTGCCTGATCGCGGCCCGCGGCCGTCCGCCCGCGCCGGTCCCCTCGTCACCCACGCCGTACGCCGCGGGACGCGGAAGCCCGTCCCGCGGCGCCCGGCCGCGCGAACAGTTCGCCAGGCGGGCCCGCCGGCACCCGCGGCCGGGCGTCCAGGTGGTCAGGGGCACGACGGTCACGGTGTGGCTGCGGTTGTGCTGCCGTACGCGGGGCAGGCAACACCACCGCAACGCGCGGTCCCGGCGGGAACGCAGGCGATCCGCCCTGGCGCAGGGGTCGGCCCCGCCCCGCCGGAAGGAGACGGCGAGCGCGGGGCCGGATGCTCAGTCGCGGAGGTCGGGACTCACGTGGTGCTACGAGGGGACGCGGCCCAGGTGTTGCAGGAGCCGGGCGCGCCGCTGTTGTAGCCGCGGGTCATCCAGGCAGCCTGCGTGGGGCCCCGGCCGTGGTCGTTCTGCGGCCAGGACTTGGCGCCGTTCTTCCTGAACCAGTCGACCGTGTAGGCCCACTCCTCGTCCGTGAACAGACCCGAGCCTCGCTGCGTCGACATGAAGACGGCGGAGAAGCACTCGGCCTGCAGCTCGGAGTAGCGGGACAGCTGCAGGCGCTGGGACTTGCCGGCCCTGGCGCTGGCCGAGGAGTAGTAGCTCCAGATCTTCGAGATCTGCTGCACGTGGTGGCCGTACTCATGGGCCATGAGCCGCGTGATCCCCAGAGGGAACGGCTGGCGCAGCTGGCTCTTGCTGATCAACATGTACATGGTGCGGTCACCGGAGCAGTAGAAGCCCTGGGCGCCGACGCTCCACCTGCCGCAGGACGTGTTGACCTTGCTGGTGACGATGCGCAGGCGCGGCTTGGCGAACGGCATCTTCGCCTTGCGGAACTGGGCGCTCCACGCCCTGTTCAGGCAGTCGGTCACGCGCGTCAGGAAGCGCCGGTAGGCGTTCGTGCTTCCTGACGGCAGCGACCCGGGCGAGCAGTTCACGCGGGCGAGGCGGCCGGTCCGGTAGATCCGGTTCGCGGTGGCCAGCCTCTTGTTCGAGTCGGCGACCGCACTCTGCGCGCCGCCCGCGGCCTGCCCGAGAACCCGCAGGGACTGCTGGACGGGGACGGTCGACGCGGCGGCCGCGTCGGCGAGGACGAACACCTGCGACGTCGCGGCCACGATGATCGCCGCACCCGCGGCCACAAGTCTGCTAGAGGGAATCTTGTTCATAAGGTTCCACAGAATAGGTCAAGATTGCGCATACCGGTGGGCATTTGTCGCGATCTATGCGGGTTCGCGGCATCTGTGGCCATGACCGACCGGCGCGCCAAGGCGCCGTCCACGCGGTCGAGGTGCTGCTCCAAGGGCGTCCGGCGGGGCGCCGGAGGAGGCCGGGACGGCCGGCGAGGACGACATCCACGCCCGGCGTGTCGCCCGCCCAGGGGCAGTCGGGCGCCGGCCCCGCCACCGGCAGCACCCTGAAGGTGACGGCGATCAGAAGGCGGGGAGATCACCAGGTCCCGGGCTGGCGACCTGGGGCGCCGTGCGGGGCGGCCACCTCACCGGCCAGGCCACGGTGACGGGGAGGGCGGTGGCGCGTATTCACCCGGAGGCCGGACGGGGGGTGTTCAGGAGCGGGCCGGCGGGCACTCGAACGGGACGAAGTCGTACGGAGCCATGGGGCCGAGCAGGTCGGGGTGGACCCGGTCGGCCCAGGCTCGGGCGAGAGCGTCCAGAATTCTCCGCAGTTCGCCGGCCCTCGCCGTGTCAATGAGGACCGCCAGGCGGGCCGTGCCGGGTTCGTGAGCCGACGCGGCCGGGGCGACCAGCACCGACACCGGGGCGACCGCTTCCACGAGCGTCTCGATGTCGGCCTCGCGCGGCGGCCCCTGATCGGCGTAACGCACCTCGACCACGTACTCGGCGCGGCCCTCCAACTCATCGAGGGCGCGGGCGAACTCGTCGTGATGCGGTTCCAGCAGCTCCGCGACGACGGTCTCGGCGTCCGGGGCCACCGTGCCGAAGCGGATCGGCAGCACCGGCACCTCGGCGGCGGTCGCGTCCAGCAGCCGCACGTGCGCGGCCAGGTCGCCGCGCGGGCGGGCGGCGACCGTTCTGCCCACCAGCGCGGCGACGGCGCCGTGGCGGACCAGAGTCACCGAACCGGGCTCACCCACGCCACGCGCATCTTCTGCCACCTCGACGTCGGCCGGGACGATGCCGTACACGTGCAAGCCGTGCGCACCGGACGCGTGCTGCCCGTCCGGGTGCTGTCCGTCCGGGTGCCGGTCATCCACGTGCTGCCCGTCCACGTGACCGGGACCGTCATCTCGGGGCCCTGCGGCGCACGGGGCGTGCGGACTCGTGCGACTCCTCGGCCCGGCGCCGTCCGGTCGGCGTGCCGTGCCCCGCTCGGATCGGCTGCCGCCTGGCCGGCGGGTGCTCCTCTTCCTCCTCCTCGTACTCCGCTTCCGGCTCCTCTTCCGCTTCCTCTTCCTCTTCCTCGTACTCGGCCGTCTCCGGCTCCTCCTCTTCCTCGCCCTCGTACTCCGCTTCCTCCGCTTCGGGCTCCTCTTCCTCGCCGGCGGCCTCGTACTCCGCTTCCGGCTGCTGCTCCTCCTCGCCGGCGGCCTCAGGCTCCTCCTCGGGCTCTTCCTCGGCGTGCTCGGCGGACGGGGCTTCCTCCGCGCCCTCGGCTCGGCCCTCCTCGCGGCCCTTCTCTGGGGCCTCCTCCGGGGTCTCCCCGGGCTCGGCCGCACCGGCCTCCTCGCCGGTCGCCGTGACCTCGCCCTCGTGGATCTCGCCGCGCCAGCCGCTCTTGGCCACCTCGTCGGGATGCAGCATCACGTGCGACATGACGTGCCGGGCGAAGTGCTTCAGTTCGAGCCGGACCCGCCGTCCCTGAGCGCGCCAGAGGTTGCCGGTGTGCTCGAACAGCCCCTTGGGGTGGTACTCCAGGACCACGATGACGCGGGTCAGGTCAGGCAGGATCTCGTGGAAGCTCACGGCCCCGTCGACGTAGCCCTTGTCGCCCTCGGAACGCCACATGATGCGCTCGTCGGGCACCTGCTCCAGGATCGTCGACCGCCATGCGCGGTGCGACCAGAAGATCTGCGCCTTCCAGGCCAGCTTCTCGTCGGACTCCTGGTCGACATTCTCGATCTTCTTCATGAACGTCGGGAAGTCGCGGAAGAGCGTCCACTGGTTGTACACCACGCGGCGCGGAGCGCCGATGTCGATGCTCTCGACGATGTTGGTGACCTTGAGCGTCTTGGCTCCCGAGCCTTTGCCGCGCTTGAACAGCGCGCCGAATGCGCCCTTGAGCGCCCCCTTCGCCGCTCCGGTGATCGCCGAGCCGCCGATCGACTTGCCTGAGTCTCCCTTCGGGATGATCGCGCCCAGCAGGTTCGAGCCGCCGCCTTCCGCGTAGTCGGTGAGGCGTCCGCTCATGCCCTCGACCTTGCCGATCACCGACGACAGGGCACGCTCGGCCACCGCCACGGCCAGGTCCTGCAGCGCGGCCGTGAGCTGTGCGGTGGGCAGCTCCGGCATCGCCTTTCCCGCCGGTGTCTGCTGTACGGCTTCCTGTCCTTGGCGGACCGCCGTCTTCGTCGCCTCTGTCATCACGTTCACTCCCTCGATTCGTCCGCGTCGGATGCCCGGCGGCGGCCGGCGCCCGTCGTCGCCGAGAGCGAATCGGCGGCCTTCCGCGTGGGCGGCTTGGGCATACGCTGTTTCGGCACGCGAGGCTTCGGCATGCCAGCCCGCTCCTCGCGCTCTTCGCCCTCGGCGCGCTCGCCCCGCTCGGTGGTCTCCTCAGCGGTCCCCTCGGCGGTCTCCTCGGCACCGAGCTGCCCCTGCCGCATCCGGTCCGCGAGGGCCTCGATCTGCCGGGCCGCGGCCGTCATCGCCGCGGACTTCGTGAGCTCCAGCAACTCTCCGCGCAGCCGGTCGGTCATCTCACCCACCTCCGGCGATGCGCTGAGGAGCTTGCGTGCCTGCTGGACGGCTCCGCCGTCGCCCCGCCGCAACCTGCGGGCCACCATCGTGGCCGCCACGGCGGAGGCCATGCGCAGCTTGTGCCGTCTGCCCAGGTAATAGCCCGCGACGATCGCCAGCGCCACCTTGCCCGTGTCGTTCATGGTCGCTCCTTCGCGTCACCAGCCCCGGCCGCTCCGGTCGGACTCCGGGCCACCATGCCCACCAATTCGCCCAGAAAACTACATAAATCCATAAAGCGGATATTTCTTCGCAATGGTTGTGGAACGCCTGCCGGAGGACTCACCAAATGTTACTTATCGTCATACATCAGAACGTTCCGTCACCGTATGCCCTCAGGAGGGGGCCTTCGAGTGGGTCCGGCCGGTGCACGCGTTCCTGGCGTTGGCGCGAGCAGGGAGGGAACGTACCCCGGCAAGGCTCATCCGGGAAGACGGGATGCATCTCTACGACGACATGAGCCGCGTCGTCCTGGCGTTCGAGGAGCGCGTGTCCATGACAGGCGGGGCGCGGACGGCGACGCCGTTCGGCGGGGCAGGGTCGAGGCGATGACGGCGGCCGAGTTCGAGCACGTGCCCATCGAGGAGAACGCGGATCCGCTCACGGATCTGCGCTCCTCTCCTTGATCCGACGCGGTCCCGGCGCATCCCTCCGCACTGCACAGGGGGTGCCGTGGACGTCACGCTGGTGGGCGACCAGGGGCGAGAGCTCGACATGGGCACGGCGTTCGATCATTTCGCATTCTCCGGGACGCCATGCTCGACGCGGGTTTCCGCTGCGACGCCGACGCATGGTGGCACGTCGATTACGGCAACCAGGTCTGGGCCGCCCACTACGACCGGCGCCTTCGACACCGAGCCGTTTCGACCTGCTCGTCACCCCGGCCCTGGGTCGCCCGCCGGCGCCGGCCTGCAGCGCGGCGCGCAGGGCCAGGCTGGTGAAGGGGCCGATGGCCGCGACGGTCACGGGGGGCGGACGTGGTCGGCGATCAACGCCGCGCGGGCGGCCACCGGCTGACCGGCCTGCACAGGTAGCGGGCCAGGGCGAGGGTGCACAGGGGCGAACGGTCGTAGATCTGCACCGCGGCGCCCGCCGCGGCTTCCTGGCGTCGGCGTTGCAGCGTGATGATCGAGTCCAGGAAGTCCGGGTGCTCCCATGGTTCAGTTCGCCCCTGTGCCTGGCATTGGGCGATGACGTCGGTCGCCGCCTCGTCGATCACGTGGTATCCCCGGTTGCCGAGTTCGCGCAGAACGGTCGTCTTGCCCGCGCCCGGCGCTCCGGTGAGCACGTACCGCTGTACGTGACGGCTCCTCCGGTCGGCGTCCGGGTACGCGTGGGCCGTCGGTGATGCGCATGGTCGTCGTCCTTTCCTGAGGGCTGCCCGCGGTTGACGGCAGGGCCGGGTCGGGGCGGCGGCCCCCGCGCTCGACGCGCACTCCGCGTTCGTCGAGTCGCGGAAACGCCGGCGCCCTGTGCGCGTGCGCTGGTGGGCTTCAGGTGCGGTGGCCCCGTGACCGCATCGGCGTTCACGGGGCCGGGTGAGGCTGGCTAGGGCGAGGTCAGCCGATGGTGTAGTGGCCGTTGAAGGTGGCGTTCTTCACGCCGCCGAGGGGAGCGCCGAAGGTGCAGCTGAAGGCGCCGGTGAGCAGGTTGGTGTCGAACTGGCCGGAGAAGCGCTGGCCCTCGAAGGGGCCTCGGCGCACGACGCCGGAGACCTTGCCGGAGTTGAGCACCGAGCTGTCGATCGTGATGTCGATCTCGCTGGTCTGCCGGCCGCCGCCGGTGGTCCACTCGATGGTGGCCGAGCCGCTGCCGGAGCCGCCGCCGCTGGCCAGGCAGGACAGTTCGACGTTGTGGAGGTCGGCGGTGATGCGGGCCGAGCGGATGCCGAAGCCGGTGTGGTCGCTGCAGGTGCGGTCGTCGCCACGGTAGCTGATCTGCTGGGAGATCGGGACGGCCTGGACGCCCGGAGTGAAGTTGGTGGTGCCGGAGGCGTCGCAGGCGACGGAGACGGCCGCCTGGGCGGGGGCCGAGGTGGCGGCCAGCGTCAAGCCGGCCGCGCCGAGGGCGGCGAGGGTGGCCAGCGTCTTGGTGATCACGGGCATGGGGGCTCCTTTCGGGCAGGGCAGAGCCAGGCCGGGAGCGATGAGGGGTGAGGGAGTCGCGTCGGCCCGGTGCTGCCTCAGGTGTGTACGATGCACACCCTCTCCGTCACTCACCGTGACGTCAAGGCAGCAAATTGTTACTCCGGGTGTGCGTGGGCCGGTGTGCCGGTCGCGCTCGGCCGTGAACGGGCCGGTGGAAGCCGGGGGACGGCCGCCCGCCGGGCGTCCGTTACAGGGATGTCACTCCTGGGGTGGTGCACGGCCGTGACCTGCTGTGATTGCTTTTCGGGTGCGCCGGATCGCCGAAAGTCACCGTCGTTTGCGTGCGGAGGAGGATGATGACGAGGTCCCCCCCACGCGTCACAGCCAGTCGAAGGACTTGGTGACGGCCTTCTTCCAGCCGGCGTACGCCCTGTCCCGCTGCTCGGGGCTCCATCGCGGCTCCCACCGCCGGTCCTCGGCCCAGTGCGCGCGCAGCTCCTCCGGGTCGCGCCAGTACCCGACGGCCAGCCCGGCCGCGTACGCCGCGCCCAGTGCGGTGGTCTCCGCGACGACGGGCCGGCTGACGGGCACGCCGAGGATGTCGGACTGGAGTTGCATGCACAGGTCGTTCGCGGTCACGCCGCCGTCCACGCGCAGGACGTCCAGCACCACCCCGGAGTCGCGCTGCATGGCCTCGACCACGTCGCGGCTCTGGTAGCAGATCGCCTCCAGCGTGGCGCGGGCGAGGTGGGCGTCGGTGTGGTAGCGGGACAGCCCCACGATGGCGCCCCGGGCGTCGGCCCGCCAGTACGGCGCGAACAGCCCGGAGAAGGCCGGGACGAAATACAGGCCGCCGTTGTCGGGCACCTGCCGCGCCAGCGTCTCGCTCTGGGCCGCCGAGGTGATGACGTGCAGCTGGTCGCGCAGCCACTGCACGGCCGAGCCGGTCACCGCGATGGAGCCCTCCAGCGCGAACACGGCCGGCCGGTCGCCGAACTTGTAGGCGACGGTGGTGAGCAGGCCGCTCTCGGAACGCACCCGGTCGGTGCCGGTGTTGAGCAGCAGGAAGTTGCCGGTGCCGTAGGTGTTCTTGGCCTCGCCGGGGGAGAAGCAGACCTGGCCGACGGTGGCGGCCTGCTGGTCGCCGAGGATCCCGGTGATCGGGACCTCGCCGCCGAGCGGGCCGTGGCGGAAGGTGACGCCGTAGGAGCCGGGGTCGGACGACGGACGGATCTCGGGCAGCATCGCGCGGGGCACGCCGAAGAACGACAGCAGCTCGTCGTCCCAGTCGAGCGTGTCGAGGTCCATCAGCATCGTGCGGCTGGCGTTGGTCACGTCGGTGACGTGCACGCCGCCGTCGGGCCCGCCGGTGAGGTTCCACAACGTCCACGTGTCGGTGGTGCCGAAGGCGGCCTCGCCGCGCTCGGCGGCCGCGCGCACGCCGTCGACATTCTCCAGGATCCACTGGATCTTCCCGCCCGAGAAGTACGCCTCCGGCCGCAGCCCCGTGCGGTCGCGGATGACCTGGCCCCGGCCGTCCCGGTCGAGCGCGGCGGCGATCTCGTCGGTACGGGTGTCCTGCCAGACGATCGCGTTGTAGTACGGCCGGCCGGTGCGCCGGTCCCACACGACCGTGGTCTCGCGCTGGTTGGTGAGGCCCAGCGCGGCCAGGTCGCCGTCCCGCAGCCCGGAACGCTGGAGCGTGGTCTGGATCACGGCGGAGGTCCGCGTCCAGATTTCGATCGGGTTGTGCTCCACCCAGCCCGCCCTGGGCAGGATCTGCTCGTGTTCGAGCTGGAACTTGGCGACCTCGGCGCCCTCCCGATCGAAGATCATGAAGCGGGTGCTCGTCGTGCCCTGGTCCACGGCGCCCACGAAGTCGCGCATGTCGTACCCCCTCAGTCGGATGGCTTCACGGTGTCGCGGTCTTCGTCGCGGGGGAGGTAGCGGGCGATGCAGGCCTGGTAGAGGCCCGCGCCGACGGCGCCGCCGATCAGGGGGCCGACGATGGGCACCCAGAAGTAGAGGTCGCCGTACTGGTCGCGCCAGGCGCCGCCGTACCCGGTGAGGAAGCTCGCCAGGCGGGGCCCGAAGTCGCGGGCCGGGTTGATCGCGTAACCGGCGTCGGCGCCGAGGGCCATGCCGATGCCGACGACGAGCAGGCCGATGACGACGGGGCCCAGGTTCGCGCTGGGCGCCATGTTGGCGGTGTCGGACAGGGCGAAGATGACGAAGAGCAGGACCGCGGTGCCGATGATCTGGTCGCGCAGCGCGCCCCACTGGCCGACCGGCAGGACGCCGTTGCCCGGCAGCGTCGAGAACACGATCTGCGTCTTGATCGTGTGGCCGGGGTCGACCGCGGCGAGGACCTCGGTGTAGTTCCAGCGGATCAGCAGCGCGCCGACGAACGCGCCGGCGGTCTGGGCCAGGATGTACGGCGCCACCTTGTGCCGCTCGAACCCGCGGAAGGCGGCGAATCCCAGCGTGACCGCCGGGTTGAGATGCGCCCCCGTGGTGCGGCCCGCGACGTAGACGCCGAGCGCGACCCCGATGCCCCAGGCCCACGCGATGCTGTCGTGGTCGCCGAGCCCGGCCGCGACGACCTGCGCGACGACGCCCGTGCCGAACACGATGAGCACCATCGTCCCGGCGAACTCGGCGATCAGCTCACCGGTCAACCCCCTGCGCAACGCCACCGCCACCCCCTCGGCTCAGCTGAGCCATTCCCCCCTTCCGGGCAAGACATACGGAGTGAAGGTGATCTGTCACAGAAAGTGACCGATGGATGGGTGTCCGGAGGGTGGCGAAAGGCGTCATGACCGCGAGCCGGTCTGCCTGCCGCGCGCTCAGCGGGGGCGGGCCGGGCGGTGGCGGTCGGCGAAGGCCCTGACCTGCTTGAGCCGTTCCTCGTCCAGCTTGAGCTCGTCGCGGGTCGGATCGGCGTGGATGACGTTCGGCCAGATCACGGCGAGCTCGTACCCCATGGACGCGAGCAGGTCCAGCCGCTCACGCAGGACGGCCGCCGGCACCGCGTCCGACCCGCGGGCGGCCGGCCACAGGTGTGAGGTCAGCTCCATGCGGTCGATCTGCGCCAGCCGCTCGCCGTCGCGGGCATTCCTGGCGTGGTGGCCCAAGGTGATGATCTCGCCGGGGGTGATCGCGCCGAACTCGCCCAGGAACGGCCTGGGCGCGGGCGCCCCGGCGAGGTTCGGCAGGGCGTCACGGCCGAGGCTGTGGGCGTAGTAGTGGAACTGCGGCCTGGTGACCGGGATGCCGGAGAAGTAGTCCGCGCTGTCGCGGTGGTAGCGATGGCCGATGGTGGACGGCAGGCCCGCCTTGTTCACCGCCTCGACGCAGGCGGAAAGGAACGCCCGGAAGCGGTCCCTGTTCACGGCCCGGCCGAACAGGGACCCCGTCACGGGCGCGACGCACCAGTACGGCTCGTTGACGATCTCGAAGGCGTACACGGTGTCGCGGTGCCGGGCGGCTACGTCGAGCAGCGGTCGCAACGTGCCCTTGATGAACCGGTCGGC
>DASUCK010000205.1:0-2680 GCA_036276095.1 Nonomuraea sp.
GTGAGGTGTTCGCCAGCGCACCTCACCAGGTGATCGTGGTCCGGCTGACGGCCGACCGGGCCAACTCCATTGCCTTCAACGCCACATTCGACAGCCCACAACGGACCACGGTGTCCAGCCCGGACGGGGCCACGATCGCCCTCGACGGCATCTCCGCCACCATGGAGGGCATCGCCGGGCGGGTCCGGTTCCTCGCCCTGGCCAACGCCGCCGTGACGGGCGGCACGGTCAGCAGCTCGGGCGGCACGCTGCGGGTCTCCGGCGCCACCAGCGTGACGGTGCTGGTGTCGATCGGCTCCAGCTACGTCGACTTCCGGAGGGTCGACGGCGACTACCAGGGAATCGCGCGGCGCCACCTCAACGCTGCCCGCAACGTCGGCATCGACGAACTACGCAGCCGGCATCTCGCCGACTATCAGGCGCTGTTCAACCGGGTGTCGATCGATCTGGGACGTACGGCGGCGGCCGACCAGCCGACCGACGTACGAATCGCACAGCACGCTCAAGTCAACGATCCGCAGTTTTCTGCTCTGTTGTTTCAGTTCGGTCGGTATCTGCTCATCTCATCCTCGCGGCCTGGCACCCAGCCGGCGAACCTGCAGGGCATCTGGAACGACCAGATGGCTCCGTCCTGGGACTCGAAGTTCACCATCAACGCCAACCTGCCGATGAACTACTGGCCCGCCGACACGACGAACCTGTCCGAATGCTTCCTCCCGGTCTTTGACATGATCAACGACCTGACCGTGACCGGCGCCCGGGTGGCCCAGGTGCAGTACGGCGCCGGCGGCTGGGTGACGCATCACAACACCGACGCGTGGCGGGGCGCCTCGGTCGTCGACGGAGCGCAGTGGGGGATGTGGCAGACCGGTGGCGCGTGGCTGGCCACCCTGATCTGGGACCACTACCTGTTCACCGGTGACATCGACTTCCTCCGCTCGAACTATCCCGCCCTGAAGGGCGCCGCCCAGTTCTTCCTCGACACCCTGGTCGCCCACCCGACGCTCGGATACCTGGTCACCAACCCGTCGAACTCTCCGGAGCTCGCTCACCATGCGAACGCCACCGTCTGCGCGGGGCCCACCATGGACAACCAGATTCTGCGCGACCTTTTCAACAGCGTCGCCCGCGCGGGCGAAATCCTCGGCGTGGACGCCGCCTTCCGCGCTCGGGCAGTGGCGGCCCGGGACCGGCTGGCACCGACGCGGGTCGGCTCCAGGGGCAATGTCCAGGAGTGGCTGGCCGACTGGGTGGAGACCGAGCGGACTCACCGGCACGTCTCCCACCTGTACGGTCTGCATCCGAGCAACCAGATCACCAGGCGCGGGACACCCCAGTTGCACGAGGCCGCGCGGCGGACGCTGGAGCTGCGCGGTGACGACGGGACGGGATGGTCACTCGCCTGGAAGATCAACTTCTGGGCGCGGATGGAGGACGGCGCCCGGGCCCACAAGCTGATCCGGGACCTGGTGCGGACGGACCGGCTCGCACCCAACATGTTCGACCTGCACCCACCATTCCAGATCGACGGCAACTTCGGCGCCACCGCGGGCATCGCGGAGATGCTGTTGCAGAGCCACAACGGCGAACTGCACGTGTTGCCGGCGCTGCCGGCCGCCTGGCCCGCCGGGCGGGTGAGCGGACTGCGCGGCCGGGGCGGATACACCGTCGACGCCGAGTGGAGCGGCGGCCCGATCGAGTTCGTCGTCACACCCGACCGAACCGGTGCCGTCCGGCTGCGCGGTCGGATCTTCACCGGCGACTTCACGCTGAAGGACGATTCGAGCGGCGAGCCGGTCCAGCCGAAGCGGCTCGAGGCCGATCTCATCGAGTTCGCCGGCCAGGCCGGCACCACCTACCGCGCGTCCGCACTCAGGTCGGGATCGCGGGTGGAGACCGGTATCGGCTGGTGGCCCAGCACACCGGCAAGGCCGCCGACATCGACGGTGCCTCCACAGCTGCCGGTGCGCGGCTGATCCAGTGGCAGATCACCGCCGTCCCAACCGGCAGTTCGAGTTCCTGCCCTCCGACAGCGGGCACTACGAGATCCGGTGCGGCACAGCTCCCCGTGGGCAGCCACTGGTAGCACCAACCAGCGATTCCAACTCCACCGCGTCTAGCGCCGCGGCAGGCAACGCTTGCGCGACGAGGCGAACGGCGCCTGCCGCGGCACTAGCCAGGCGAGGCGGCCGGACCAATCAGGGAGAGCCATGTCACCGAGCAGTGAGGGAGTCGCATGATGTCGATCCATAGATTGTCTTCCGGGCGAGCCTTGGTAGTTGCATTGCTCGTTCTGGTCATGACCGGCGTGGCAGGAGTCAGCGCCGCGGCCGGCACGTCGCCCACCGCCGGGACCGCACTTGCGGGGACCGCCGGATGCGGACGTGCCCCCACACTGACGAACGGTACGCACACGATTCAAAGCGGCGGTAAGAGTCGCTCCTTCATCCTGAGCATTCCTGAGAACTACGACAACACCCGCCAACATCGATTGGTCTTCGGATTCCACTGGTTGGGTGGCACCGCCGGGCAAGTCGCCGGAGGCGGAAGCGACGGCGATGTCTATGCCCACTACGGGCTCCGGCGACTGGCGAACAACAGCGCGATCTTCGTTGCTCCGCAGGGCGTCAACAACGGCTGGGGCAACTCCGGCGGCGAGGACGTGACCTTCGTCGACGAC
>DASUCK010000206.1:0-13724 GCA_036276095.1 Nonomuraea sp.
GTCGTTGGGCCGGAACGTGTGGACGACCATGGGCGCACCCGATCTCCAGGTGAGATCAAGGGCCATGTTCAGGCGCGGGCAGCCGTACAGGTCGGTCGCCTTGTCCAGGACGGCGGTGTTGAGGAGCGGATAGTGGTGGTAGGGCGTGATCACCGTCAGGGTATGCGAGAAGACGGATAACGCCGTGGGTGTCCCGCACGGCGTGGCGCGCCGCGGTCTGGCGTTCAGTGGCGAGGGTCGGCCCGGGCGGCGCGCCGGCTGCGGGCCCTCGCCGAGTCGCGAGGCGCCGCGCGGACGCTCGAACTCCCTGCACGCGCTCTCGGAGCTCGCGGCCACGCCCTCCCGCCCGCTTGCCGGGGAGGAATTCCACGCCCTCGTCGACGACCGCAGCCAGGCGCTGGTCCAGCCGCTGTGCGGGTTCCTGACGCAGGCGTTCCAGTCGCCGCTGACCCTGGACGACATCGCCGCCGCGCACCTGACGCCGGGCGCCCTCAGCCGCAGCTTCCGGCGCGCCACGGGTGCCACACGCTCATCGACAGCGACCTTACGATCTCGGAGATCGCCACGGCCAGCGGGTACCGGAGTCTCGCCAACGTCAACCGGCAGTTCAGGCGGCTGAAGGGGATGTCGCCGCGGAAGTTCCGGGCGGCCTACCTGGCCCCGGCCGACCGGCGCCGGTACTCGGTGGGCGAGACGCCGACGTAGCGGCGGAACGCCGAGGCGAAATACTGACTCGAGGAGAACCCGAGGCGGTACGCGATCCGCGTGACGCTGTCGGAGCTCTCGGCGAGCAGGCGTTCCGAGCGGGCGATCTTCGCCCGCAGCACGTAGTCCTTGGGGCTCGTGCCGAACGTCTCGGTGAAGGTCTCGTAGAAACGGGACGCCGACATGCGCGACACCTCGACGAGCCGGCTGACCGTCACGGGCTCCTCCAGGTGGTCGTCCAGCCACCGCAGGGCGCGCCGCAGGCCCGGATGCTCCACGGTGGCGCTGTCCTCCGGCTCGTACAGGCCGCGTACCAGGTCGATGACGGCGGTGGTGCACAGGGCCTCGCGCCAGGCGGCGGTCAGCCACTCGCCGCCGGCGGGCGAGGCGAGCGCGCGGGACAGCAGGTCGACGCTGAGCGGCGAGGTCGGCCAGACGTCCCGCCCGGCCCGGCCGAGCTCGTCGATCACGCGGGCGAGCGCCGGCCCGGCCGGGCCGGCCGTGTGCAGGATGAGCCACAGCAGATCGCCCCGGGGCTGGGCTCCGGTGCCGATCCGGTAGCCGGTGCGCGGCCGGATGCGGACCACCCGGCCGGGGCCGGCGGCGACGGCCCGCCCGTCGAGCACGACGTCGACCCGGTTGCGCAGCGGGAGCACCAGCACCAGCAGGTGGTCGTGGCGTTGTTCCGGCAGCGGTTCGTGGGCGGCGAGGTAGTGGTAGCGGCCCAGGCTCACGAAGGGGCCGAGGCCGCGCAGGTCCACGATCTCGCGTTCGCTCGTCGAGTCGAGGTCGGGGACGTCCGATGAGGCCCCGGTCATGACAAACCTCCGGTGGAGAATTCCGAACGCGAGCGCCGGCGTGCGCCGCGACCATGGTCATCATGACTACTGACGCGGTATCCCGCCACGAGAGCACTGACGATTCCGGCATCGCCCGGACCTTCGACCGCGACGGCTTCGTCGTCCTGGACGGGCTGCTGGACGACCAGGAGGTGCGGACGTACCGGGAGATCTACGAACGCTTCCTGTCCGGCGAGATCGACGCCGGCGACAAACGCTCCGACCTCGGCGCCGGCGCCGGCCCGAACACCGCCGCGGAGAACATCACCCAGATCATGTGGCCCTCGGACCTGTACCCGGCGATCAGGTCGCTGCCGCTGCACGACCGCGCGCTGGCGATCGCCCGGCGGCTCATCGGCGAGGACGCCGAGCTGGACTTCGACATGCTCATCGCCAAGGCGCCCGGTTCGGCGACCCCGACGCCGTGGCACCAGGACGCCGGCTACTGGGTCGACCTTCCCGACGAGCGCGCGGCCTCGATCTGGGTGTCGCTCGACCAGGCGACCGTCGACAACGGCTGCATGTGGTACGTCAAGGGCTCCCACCTCGGCCCGGTCCGGCCGCACCGGCCCGTGGGGAGCGGCGGCGGCGCGATCGAATGCGACTGCTCCGAGGACGAGCCGGGCGCGACGCCGGTGCCGCTGCCGCCCGGGGCCGCCGTCGCGCACGCGGGACGTACGCTGCACTACTCGCGCGGCAACACCACCGACCTGCCGCGCCGCGCGTACATCCTCAACTTCCGGCCGGGCGCGATGATCGCGCGGGAACGCGAGCTCGGCATGGACCACGGCCGGACGGAGAACGTCCGGAAGGTCCGTAACGCGCAGGCGGGCTGACACGGGCATCACTCCCCCGGCGGGGCGGGAACGTTCACGCCGTCAGGGTGTCCAGGACGGACCGGATCTCCTCCCGGGCGTGGCCGGTGGCCGAGCCGAGCAGTTCGCGCAGCGGCTCGATCGCCCGGTGGACGCCCAGCCGGCCCGCGGCCCGGACCGCGCGGCGGTCGGCGTGGAGGCGCAGCAGGACGAGGTTCTCCACAAGGGTGCGTTCCCGCCCGGTCAGCTCCGGCAGCCCTTCGACGCGGAAGTCGGCCCTGGTGCTGTCGAGGCTGTCCCAGAAGCGGCGCAACGGCCTGTTCCTCGGATCGGCGCGC
The DNA here is from genome assembly GCA_036276095.1 of Nonomuraea sp. Taxonomy (GTDB): domain Bacteria; phylum Actinomycetota; class Actinomycetes; order Streptosporangiales; family Streptosporangiaceae; genus Nonomuraea. The sequence goes on from DASUCK010000206.1 coordinate 2,698, forward strand.
CAGGTCAGCCCCAGCGCCTCGGCGGTGGTGCCCGCCGCCCACGCCGCCAGGATCGCGCGCAACTCGGCGAGCGCCTCGTTCCGCACGGCCGTGAGCGACGACAACAGGCGCCCCGCGATGCTCAGGAGCAGCTCGCCCTGCTCCGTTTCCTCGCCATCCAGGCCCACCACGGTCAGCAGGGCGTGGACCGCCTCCGACCGGGCGGTCATGTCGGGATCGGTCGACGCCACCTCCAGGAGGAGTTCCTGGTCGGGGTCGGGGAACTCGGTCAGCAGCATGACGGCGGCGCCCCGGTCAATCCCGCTGCCTTCGTGCGCGCGCAGCATCCGTACGAGAGCGGCGTGGCCCGCGTCGCTGCCCAGGGCGAGGAGCGCCCTGGCGGCGCAGACGCGCATGACGGGCGCCGCCGCTTCGGTGGTCGCCTCGATGAGCGCGGGGACGGCGCGGACGCAGCCGACCTCGGCGAGGGCGGCCGCGGCCCGGCCGTCGTCCGTGGCGAGCATGGCGATGAGGATGTCCTCGGCCTCGTCCTTTTCCTCGCTGTTCAACAGGTAGAACGACCCGATGTCGGGGATCTCGTCGATGCGGTCGCGGGTCAATGCGACGGGCGCGTTCACCCCGTCGAGGAACCTCTGGAACTCCGCCGAACGTGCCATGCCCACCAGCGCCTCTCCTCGCGAATCGCCGTGGTCACCCCGGCCCGCGGCGCGGGTGTGCCGGAGTGACCTGACGAGTATGCCCGCGCGCTGGCCGGCTCCCGTGTCGCTTCGCCGGGAGGAGGCGGCTCAGGCCGTCAGCGCGTCGGCGAAGGCGGCGACGGTGGCTTCGATGTCGTCGTCGGTGTGGGCGGCGGACAGGAACCACAGGCCGCGCGGAACCATGTTGACCCCGCGGTCGAGCAGCGCCGCGTGCAGCCGGAGCATCCGCGCCCGGTCGGTGGCCGCGAAGTCCCGGTAGTCGCGTACCGGGCCGTCGGTGAAGTACGTCTGGAAGACCGGTCCGGGGCCGTCGACGAGCAGCGGCACGCCGGCCTTCGCCGCGACCTCCCTGATGCCCTCCATCAGGGCCAGGCCGCGCCGGAAGAGCCCGTCGTAGACCTCGTCGCGCTGCTCGTCCAGGATGCGCAGGGCGGCGTCGGCGGCGGCCATGGCCACGGGGTGGGAGTTGAACGTGCCCGCGTGCGCCACCCGGCCGTCGGAGATGTGGTCCATGACCTCGGCCCGCCCGGCCAGCGCCGAGACCTGCATGCCGCCCGCCATGGCCTTGCCGAAGACCGACAGGTCCGGGGTGATGCCGAGGTACTCCTGCGCGCCTCCGGGCGCGAGCCGGAACCCGGTGATGATCTCATCGAAGATCAGCAGGCTGCCGTTGCGGTCGCACAGGTCGCGTACGCCCTCAAGGAAGCCCGGGTCGGGCAGGATGGAGCCGGTGTTGCAGAGCACGGGCTCGGCGATCACCGCGGCCACCTGGTCGTCCAGGAGGCGTTCCAGCGCGTCGAGGTCGTTCCAGGGGGCCACGACGAGGTCCTCGGCGAAGCCGAGCTGCTGGCCCGCCGTGCCCGGCACCGCGAGGGGCGCCCGCGCCGGCCCGGCGGCCTCCAGCGCCGGGTGCACGCTGAAGAGCACCGGGTCGAACCAGCCGTGGTAGTGGCCCTCGAACTTCAGGATCTTGGGCCGGCCCGTGCTGCCGCGCGCCAGCCGCAGCGCGGCGTGCACCGCCTCCGAGCCCACGGTGTTGAACCTGACGCGTTCGGCCGACGGCACCATCGAGATCAGCCGCTCGGCGACCGCGACCTCGGTGGCGTGCTGCGCGGAGTACACGATGCCTCTGGCGGCCTGCGCCGCGATCGCCTCCACCACCGGCGGCGGGCAGTGCCCGAGGATCGCCGGGCCCTGCCCGAGGACGTAGTCGATGTAGGAGTTGCCGTCCACGTCCCACAGCCGCGACCCGGCCGCGCGCTCCACGTAGAGGGGCACGCCCGCCATGCGGCGCGCGTCGCTGGAGACGCCGCCCGCCAGGGAGCGCTTGGCGGTCTCGTACAGCGCGCTGCTGGCACTCAGCTTCCTGCTCATGACGACCATCAAAGGGCCGTACGGCGCGCTCTCACAAGCAGCAGAGCAAGCAGCGGGCGGTTGTCGCAAGGACGGGTTCTTGTGACGCGGTGAGGGGGCTGGCGAGCATGAGGGACATGCAACTCGGGCGAATCCGGCGTACTCCCGCCGATCCAGTCGAAGTAGTGGCTCTCCGTGAGCCGGGCGTCCTCGTCAGCCTCGCGGCGCTGGGCGACGATCCCGTGGCGATGCTGAACACCTACGGCGTCGACCGCCTGGCCGAGGAGGCCGCCCGCGGCGAGGCCTTCGCCGAGGAGCCGGTGATCTTCGAGCCGCCGGTGAAGGACTGCGGCAAGATCTGCTGCCTGGCGCTCAACTACCAGGAGCACGCCGATGAGAGCGGGCTCCAGGTGCCGCCGGAGCCGGTGCTGTTCTTCAAGCCGACGACGGCGCTGGTCGGCCACCGGCAGCCGGTGATCGCGCCCTCGCGTACCAAGCATCTGGAGCATGAGGTGGAGCTGGCCGTCGTCATCGGCAAGCCCACCCGCGACCTGCCGGCGGAGCGCTGGCGGGAGGCCGTGGCCGGCTACACCGTGATCAACGACATGACCGCGCGCGACCTGCAGCTGGCCAACATCGACCGGAACGTGCCCTGGGACCAGTTCAAGGCGTTCGACACCTTCGCGCCGCTCGGTCCCTACCTGGTCACCGCCGACGAGGTGCCCGACCCGCAGAACCTGGACCTGCTCCTGGAGGTGGACGGGCAGGTACGGCAGCGGGCCAACACGCGGCAGATGGTGTTCGGGCTGCCGCGCCTGATCGCCGACCTGTCGGACGGGATGACGCTGCTGCCCGGCGACGTCATCGCCACCGGGACGATCGCGGGCATCGCGCCGCTGAGCGACGGCGACGTCATGCACGCGACCGTGCGGGGCGTGGGAACCCTGAGCAATCCCGTCCTATTCCGGACGTCCTAAATAGGCTATTGTGGCGGCATGTACGCTGTCGCCGCGCTGGTGGACCTGGACGACTTCGTGGTCTCCGAACGGGCCCGCGGCGAGCCGTGGGCCTCGCGCCAGGTCACCCGCGTCCACCACGCCATCCAGGCGGTGACACGCGAGCGCGCCAGCAGCCGGGCGATGCCGCCCGACGAGTGGCTGGTGCTGCTGACCGGCGCCGAGCCCGGCCCCCTCGCCAGCGCCGCCGACGTGCTCGCCGAGGAGCTGCGCGGCCGGATCGGGCGCGAGAGCGACCTGACCGCCACCGTGAGCCTCGGGCCGCCGTGCCGCACCCCCGCGGCGGCCGAGGCGGAGGCGCGCCGCGCGAACGGCTACAAGCTCGTACTGGGCGGGGACCGGGTGATCCCGGCGGCGCGGTCGGTCCCCGCCGGCGAGCGCGGGCCGGTGACGCCGCCGGCCGGCGAGCGCCGCTGCCCGCCGTACCGGATCGAGGCGGCGTTGGCCCGCAGGGTGCAGGCCGGCGACCGGGTCGGCGCGGCGGACCTGATCTGCGCCTGGCTCGACCGGTGCGCGCGGACGCCCGGCGTCGAGCCGCAGGACCTGCGCAACTGGCTGGTCGGGCAGCTGCTGTTCGTGGTGGACACGGCCGGCACGGCCAGGCTCGCCGACGGCTCCACCGACTGGGTCGAGGCCTGCGCCCGGCTGCCCATCGACGACGTGATCGCGGTCGCCGCCATCCACGAGCGCTCCTACCTGCGGATCTGGCTGCACGACGCGCTGCGCCGGCTGGTGCCGGAACCGCCGGAGCGCACCGTCCTGGCGCTGGCCGAGAGCTACCTGGCCGAGCACTTCACCGATCCCGGCCTGCGGCTGACCACCGTGGCGGCGGCCATCTCGGCCAGCCCCTACTACATCTCTCACCTGTTCGCGCAGGAACGCGGCACCACGTTCCTGCGCCACCTGACCGGCCTGCGGCTCCGCCACGCCCGGCACCTGCTGGCCGGTACCGCGCTGCCGATCGACGCGGTGGCCGTCCGGAGCGGCTACCTGACCGGCAAGGCCCTGCGCGAGGTGTTCAAGCGCCACCTGGGCTGCACGCCGACGGCCTACCGGCGGGCTAGCGGTTCACCAGCCGGTACGGCTGCCGCGGGCGCCCCGCGCCGGCCGACTTGACCGGCGGCAGCGTCCAGGCCAGGCCCTCCTCCACGAGCTCCTGGAGCACCCGCCGGGCGCTGCGCGGGGCGACGCCGAGGATCTCCGCCACGGTCTCGGCGTCGACCACCAGCGACTCCGGGTCGTCGCCCAGCCGCTCGACGAGCCGGTCGAGGATCTTGTCGGCCCTGGACTGCTCGGCCGGCTGCTCCGGCCGGCGGCGCTGCCGCAGCGGGAGGGAGAGGGCGACGCCGTCGTCGCCGATGAGGAAGGCGGACGTGGCGCCGGCGTTCCTGGCCCGCTCGACCGCGATCATCGCGTTGGAGTCGGCGTCGCGGGCGGTGTGGCCGAGCCCGATGCCCACCTCCACGGCCACGCCCATGTCGGCGCGGACGCGGTCCATGAACGGCGCCACCCGGAACCCGTCGGTGGCCTGGCTGAGCGCGCCGACGGTGGCGGTGACCACGTAACCGTTCTCGTCACGCGGCGCCACGGTCGCGCCCATCAGCCGCGCCTCGGCCAGCAGCGACTGGTGGAGGGAGAGCTTGAGCTCCTGCTGCCAGTAGTTTCCCGGCCCGGAGTGGGTGGGCCGGGCGGCGGCGGCCAGCTCCACCAGCACGATGGCGATCTGTGTCTCCTCCAGGCGGCTGCCGGTGCCCAGCAGCGCCGCCGTGTTGAGCGCCAGGCGCAGCGTGTGGGACGTCGGCATCATGCGCAGCACCGGCACCTGCGCCGCTTCCAGCTTCTTGGCCACGGTCCTGATCGTGGTCAGCGCCGCCGTGGTGGCGCCGTCGCGGTAGAGCTTCTCGTGGAAGCCGATGAAGTCGCGGACGGACTCGGGCTGGTGGTACTCCGAGACGTGGACGCCGCCCATCGGGACGCCAACCTCCTCGTACGCCTCGGCCACGTCGGCCGCCGGGATCGAGTCGATGCTGACCCGCGCCGGATCGATCCCGTGGGAGAGCACGCCGCGCAGCAGGCTCGAGTAGAGCCCGGCCCCGCTCACCGGCACGAACGTGGCCGGCACCGGCAGCTCACCGGAGCGCCTGGCCAGGTCGTACTGGAGGGGGCCGGTGAAGAGGACCACGTCGATGCTGCCCGCGATCTTGGAGAGCTTGTCGTGCGTCTCGTTCTCGCCCGCGTGCGGCGCTCCGACCAGGCGGAAGGAGGCGGCGTCCGGGTGGCCGGCCCCGATGTGCACGATCTGCTCGACCAGATCGTGGGGGCCGACCACGCCGATCGCGATCTTGGTCCTCAACCGCTCCACCCTTGTCATCTCCACGTGAGCAAACCGCTGATGGTTCCCCCGAGCACCGCTGCTCGCTCATTGTCCGTCAAGTTCGAGAAAAGTATGCGCCCGAGGGACATTCGAAGATCTATGAAGGGGAAGTCGGAGCCGTACACGACCCTGTCCGCGCCGACGCGGCGGACCATCCTGGCGATGTCCGCACCGCTGTTGTGCGACCCGCACACCTCCAGGATCACCCGCGGCCACCGCTCGGCCACCTCGATCGACCGGTCGATGCCGAGCGGCGTCACCCCGGAGTGACCGGCCAGGATCGTGGCCTCCGGGTGCCGCCCGGCCACCTCGTCGAGCATGGGGATGTCGTTGTACGGGGAGCCGGCGAAGGTGTGCGTGAGCACGGGACACCCGGTGAGCGCGGCGAACTCCCACACCGGCGCGTACCTGGACCCGTCCAGCGGGTACTCGTGCAGGTCCGGGTGGAGCTTGATGCCGCCGAAGCGCGGGTCCTGGCCCCACCTGTCCAGCTCGGCTAGCGGGTCCTGCCACGGGTTGATCGTGAGGTAGCCGGTGAACCGGTCGGGAGCCTCGGCCACGATCGCCGCCGTCGCCACGTTCCCCGCCGCCGCGTCGAGCTGGATCGCCAGGTGGCTGGAGAAGACGGCGTGGGAGACGCCGCACCGGTCCATCACCCTGATCATCGGTGCCGGGTCGGGCTCGGGAATGAAGAACACGCTGTACGGCCCGACGTGGGCGTGCGCGTCGACGATCCTGGTCACCTGCTGGGGGCGGCGCTCCCACACCGCTCGCGCCAGATCGTTCACACAATCCCCCTCCCGATGGCGGCCACGTCCGCGTCGCCGAGCTCCGACCAGAGCAGGCGGGTCACGGCCTCGGCCGGGTCCCGGTACGGCTGGCCCGTGCCGAACACGATCCGGCCCGCCCCGAACCGGGCCACCAGCCACTCCAGCCCGCAGTGCGAGGACAGGTCGGCCGTTCCCAGGTACACGTTGCTGTTGCGCTCCAGGACGCCGGCGATCTGCCGCAGCATCCGGTAGCCGGCGGCGCCGACGACGATCCGTAACGCCGGATGCGCGCGGGCGATCGACTCCACGGTCGGCCAGGTCACCTGCGGGGCGTCGACCAGCAGCGGCAGCCGTGCCGTGGCCATGGCGCGCAGGACCGCGGCCGCGTCGGTCCCGTCGAGGTGGTAGCCGTGGTCGCGCGGGAAGGCCCGGACGGCGCGCACCCCCTTGGCGACGGCCTCCTCGGCGAAGTCCTCCCCCAGTTCGCCGCAGCTGTCGGGCAGCATGACCCAGCACGGGTGCAGCCGGGGCTGGTCCTTGACGAGGTCGAGCAGCTGGGCGTTGCCGCGGTGGGGGTCGTGCAGCCAGGCCGTCATGCTGCCCACGACGGCCTCGGCGATCCCGACCCGGTCCAGCGCGGCGAGCAGCTCGTCCACGGTTCCGCCGCCCACGTCGCGGCGGGGGTGACGGCCGAGCATGGCATCCGCGTCGATGAGCGTCGGGCGCGTCTCACCCATCGGCGGCCCAGCTCTCCGCGACGTCTCCCCTCGCCCATCGGGACGCGCCGATGGTGTCCTCGACCGCGCCGACGGTCACGCGCAGCCGGTCGCCCGCGGGGGTCTCCCGGGAGTCCAGGGCGCGCAGGGCGACGGCCGGGGGCTCGCCGGAGAAGGGGACGAGCGCCACGGTGAAGCGGCCGTCGGCGCGGCGCAGGCCGAGGGAGTGGATCTCGCCGTACTCGGCCGTCCCGGTGTCCGGGTCGGGGACGCGCGCCGGGCCGCTTCCGTGGAGGACCTCGTCGGGCTCCGCCAGCGGCACCGCCAGCAGGCCCCGCGTGGCGTACCCCGGCCCGTGGGGCCGCCACGGCTCCAGCCCGTGCACCTGCCACACGGCCTCGGCGTCGATCTCGTCGGTGACCAGCCAGTACGACGGCTCGTCCCGCACGAACACGATCCGCCGGTCGTGCCGCGCCGAGTACCCGTGGTGGTGGCCGGCGAAGACGTCGACGTGCCGGCCGGCGTGGAACAGGTCGCAGCCGGCCTTGCGGTCCTCGGTGTACTCCTCGCCGGGCACCAGGACCGTGTTGTGCCCGCGGGTGGCCTGGTACCAGTCGTGGTAGCCGGGGTCGTCGTACGACGGCGGCCCGCCCGCCTCCCAGGCCAGCGGCACCCCCCAGCCCGACAGCACGAAGTCGAGGGCGGCGTGGTGGCTGTGCGGTTCGAGCTCGTGCCCCACGTACGGCCCGTAGTTGATCACGGTGTGCAGGTGTCCGGCCCGGAAGATCGCGTAGCCGCTCGCGTCGAGCAGGTGCGACCCCGGCTCGGGCCGCACGCCCAGCTCCGCTCCGCGCCGGAGCGCGTCGTCGGGCCACACCACGCCGCTGTCCTGCAGGTGGGGGACCCAGCCGCCGGACGTGACGAGGGAGCCCAGCCAGGAGTGCATCGCCCGCACCCGGGGGTGCTCGGCGAAGCTCGGGTCGACCGCCAGCACGCGGTGGACGGCCTCCAGGACCATGGCGTGGTAGCCGGGCGAGCGCTCGTGATGGCCGCCGTCGGCCCGCACGTCGAGCTCCAGGTGCTCCAGGATGCGGGCCCGCGCGATCTCGGCCCACCGCGGCGCCTCGGGCAGCTCGGGGAAGAGCGTGGCGACGTGCAGCAGCTCCGCGACGCAGACGAACTGCCAGTTGCCGTGGCGGAACTCGTCGTGCTCCTCGGCCGACCAGCGGGCGCCGCCGAGGACGGTCTTCATCATCATCGCCCAGCACTCGTCGCTCAGCGCCGGCTCGTCCGCCAGCACCGCCATGGCGCGGGTGACGTGCATCGACCTGGCCCAGACGCCCAGCGAGTACCAGATCACGTCGAGGCCGGGCCAGTCGCCCTCGACCTGGTCGCGCGTGGTGTACCACTGCCGGAACAGCCGGTCCCACTCCGCCGCGTAGCGCGCGTCGCGGGTCTCGCGGTAGGCGTGCAGCAGCGGGGTCATCCACCTGAGGTAGTGGAAGCCGTACAGGCGGGAGCGGCCGCGCCCCTTGTCGAGGAAGTCGATCTCGGCCCCGAGGAGCGCGTCGGCCTCCTCGATCGTCGCGGTGCAGTCCCACGCCGGGTCGCGGCGGTGCCAGGGCCTGGCCTCGGCGATCGACGTGACGCCCAGCTCGGCCAGGAGCGCCTCGTCGGTGATATGCCGCATGCGGACCGGATCCACATGCGGCGGCTTCTCGACGGGTTTCATGAGACCTTCACCGGTTTCCCCGACCGCGCGGACTCGTGCGCCGCCGCCAGGACCGCGGTGACGTGCCGCGAGCTCTCCACGGTGATCAGTGGCTCCGTACCGGTGCGCGCGCACTCCACGAAGTGATGGATCGCGTCCCGGTACGCCCCCGCCGGCACGCCGTGCACGACGCGTTGCAGCATGTTGCGCGGATAGGTGTAGGCCTTGTCGGTGGCCAGCTGGATGTTCTCCTTCTGCCGGTCGAGCTGGATGACCCCGTCCTCCCCCACGACGGTGACGTAGCTGTCGACTATCGTGGGGAAGGTGTTGGGGTAGATCCACGCCGACTCGAACGTGGCCATGGCGCCGCGGCTGAACCGTGCCTGGATCTGCACGGCGTCGGGCGTGTCGATGCCGCGGTCGCGCAGCTTGCCGTACCGGGCGGTGGCGAAGACCTCCACGATCCGGTCGTCGTAGAGCCACGTCATCAGGTCGATGTCGTGGCTGGACAGGAACCAGGCGCAGGTCGTGCGGTCGGCCCAGTCGATCATCTCGGTCGGCACGTAGATCGTGTCGTCCTTGCGGGCGTAGCCGACCACCGGCTCGCCGATCACTTCCATCTGGTCCTTGGCCTGCGCGTACGCCGGCACCCAGCGGTGGTTGAACAGGCACATCGCGATCACGCCCGCCTGCCGGACGGCCCGCACGGCCCGGTCGGCGTCCTCCACCGTGGTGGTGAAGGGCTTCTCGACCAGGATGTGCAGGCCGGCCTCGGCCGCGGCCACCATGATGTCCGCGTGCAGGTGGTCGGGCGTGGTGATCGACACGGCGTCGACCAGCCCCGATCCGATCAGTTCCTGGTAGGTCGGGAACACCGGCGCGCCCGCCAGCGGCCTGCGACAGACCGCTGTGATCTCGGCGTCCGGGTGGGCGGCCAGCACCTCGGCGTGGCCGCGCCCCATGATGCCGGTGCCGATGATCCCGATTCTCAGCTTAGGAGGCAAGAGCGTCGTTCCATTGCTTCTCGGCGGCGTCGAGCGCCTCCTTGGCGCTCTTGGTGCCCGTCAGGAAGGCCCTGAACTGCTCGGCGAAGTAGTCTCCGAGCTCGGCGTCCTTGCTGGTGCCGACGGGCTTGTACTCCAGCTTGGCCAGGTTCCTCACGATGACCTGGCGGGCGGCGCTCATCGCGTCGCCGCTGTCCCCCTGGGTGAAGAAGGGGTCCTTCGTGGAGGAGACCGTGGACGGGTAGATCGGCACGATCTTGCAGAAGGCCAGCTGGTTGGCGCCGTTCGTGACGTACTTGAGGAACTCGGCGGCCGCCTTCTTGTGCGCGGAGGCCTTGGGGATGGAGAAGGCCTGCTGCGCGAGGAGAAGGTAGTTGCCGGTGTTCATCTGGACCGCCTCGGTGACGGCCAGGTCCTTGTAGACCTCCGGGGCGTTCTTCTGGGTGTTGAGCAGCTGGGCGGCGTTGGCCGTCGGGATGAAGGCGAGCTGCTCGTTCTCCAGGCTCTGCGGCGGGTTGCGGATGTCCTTGGAGACCGTGCCCGGCGCGAGGCCGGTCTTGTAGCTCTTCTTGAACTTCTCCAGGACCTCCGCGGCCTGCGGGGTGTTGAACGCGGCCGTCTTGCGGTCCGGCGCCAGCAGCTCGATGCCGTAGTAGCGGAGCACGTTGTGGTCGGGGATGATGTTGAAGCCGTAGACCTTGGTCTCGTCGTAGACCTTGTCACCGAGGGCCAGCGCCTCGTCGAAGGACTTCGGCGGGGCCGTCTCGTCGAAGCCGGCCTTGCTCACCACCGACTTGCGGTACATCGCCACCGGCGCGCCGCCGTTGTACCAGGGCACCGCGTAGAGCTTGCCGTCGGTGCGCAGCGGCTCGACGAGGTTGGGCTGGAAGTCGGCCAGGTCCTCCGGCTTCAGCAGGTCGTCGAGCGGGGCCAGCGACGGGACGAAGCGGCCGAGCTCGACGGAGCTGACGTTGACGAGGTCGGGCACCTCACCGCTGGCCACGGCGGCCAGCAGCTTGGTGGCGCTCTCCTCGCCGGGCACGTCGACCCACTTGATGGTGACCTTGGGGTGCTGCTTCTGGTAGTCGGAGATGAGTCCGTTGATGTAGTCGCCGAAGTTCTTCTTGAGGTTGATCGTCCAGAACTCGACCTGGCCCTCGAAGGGCTGGTCATCGGAGGCTGCGGGGGTGTCGGTGGAAGTGCCGGCGACGCAGCCGGTGGCGAGGAGTGACAGCGCCAGCGCGCCCGTCACTAAGGCAAACCTACGGGACATCTGCGGTCCTCGATTCTGGCCGTCCCAAATATTTCTTTCGGCAGGATGGCAGCTCGGATTTTTGTGGTCAAGCCCAGGTATTGACCATCAACAGCTCGACTCTGTAACTTCT
>DASUCK010000207.1:0-24220 GCA_036276095.1 Nonomuraea sp.
TTCTCGGAGCAGTGTGCCGATGACGGCGGCGACGAGCATCCGGAGGAGGTGGACGGACTCGTCGGTCGGACAGCCGGCGTCGCGCAGGACGGCCAGGACCGCCTCGACGGGTGCGAGCCCTTCGAGGGAGGCGAGCTGGCGGGTGAGCACAAGGGAGGCTGCTTCGGGGTGGGCCAGTGCCCGCTCGCGGAAGGCGTAGGCGATCGCCCGCAGGTCGACTCGCGGGTCACCGGTGAGCTCCGGCAGGGCGATGGTGCCCACGATGTGCTCGGCGACCGCATCGAGCAGGCCGTCCTTGCCGTCGACGTGGTTGTAGAGGCTCTTGGCGTCGACCCGGAGCACCCGCCCGACTGCGCGCATGCTGACCGCGTTGATGCCGTCGGCGTCGATGACCTTGAGGGTCGCCTGGACGATCGCCTCGCGGGAGAGCTGGCTCTCGCCCTTGGGCGGGCGTCCTCGGCGTGCGGTGCCGGTGGTCATGGAGCTCATCATGCCGGAGATCCTTGCGTATATCCACACCGTGGATATAGTGTGCCGCGCATAAAACCACACTGTAGATAAAAGGAGGGGGCGATGCGCTTCCCGTGGGGCTCTGCCGAGGTCGTGGACCTGCCGAGCATCGGTGACCGGATCGACACGTTGACCGACCTGACCGAGATCGGCGGCGGCCCCGGAGCGCGGTTGCGGGCACTCCGGGACCAGGGCCAGGCGTTACGTCGCGAGTTCCCGTCGACCGGTACGCCGGACAGCGTGGTCACGTGCGACCTGATCACGCTCCCGTATCCGACCAGGTTCGGGTTGTTCCGGGCGTCACGGGCGCTGGCGCCCTTTCTGTCGATCACGAACCGGATGCTGGTGATCCGGTGGACCGAGTCCGGCGGGCGTCGGCGGGTGCTCCTGTTCGAGCCGTCCGACCACGAGCTCGGGCGGTACACGCCGTACTTCGACAATCTCTCGCAACGGACCCCGGCCGTGGTCCAGCGTCAGCTGGTTCGCGAGCACGGCACGGTGCTCGGGCATCTGGCCCGGCTGGGCGTCAGCCCCGAGACGGTCGACTATCTGATGTTCGACCACCTGCACACGCAGGACCTGCGCCGCTGGGTCGGGACGACAGCGCACCAGGACGACCTGGGCAGCCGGCCACGGGCGGCCTTCCCGAACGCGAAGGTGATCGTGCAGCGCGACGAGCTCGCCGGCATGGCCGAGCTCCATCCGCTCCAGTGGCCCTGGTACCAGCCCGCGGCCTACCGCGACGTCCCGCCGGAGGCCTTCCTCCCCATCGACGGCTCCGTGGTGCTCGGCCCCGGCGTCGCGGTCGTCAAGACGCCGGGGCACGTGTTCGGCAACCAGAGCCTCCTGCTGAACACCTCGACCGGCATCTGGGTGAGCAGCGAGAACGTCATCGCCACCGAAGCCCTCACCCCTGAGCACTCGAAGCTGCCGGGCCTGGCGAAATGGGCGCAGTCCTGGCAGCAGGAGGTCGTGCTCAACGCCAACACGGTCGAGACGACCGCCGATCAATACAACTCGATCATTCTTGAGAAGACCCTGGCCGACCGCGGCCAGACCGACACCCGGTTCCTGCAGTTCTTCCCCTCCAGCGAGCTCACGGGGGCTTGGACCAACCCGGGCACGAAACCGACCTTCGCGCACGGCCACATCACGCATGGCTGACCCGCCCTGTCCCTCCTGAGGCCTCGCCCTGGCGAGCCCGGCGTACCCGTGCGCCGGGCTCTCCGCAGGCCGCTTATCCTCGAAGCATGAGGGCAAGGCCGCTGACACTCATCACTGACGATCTCGTCGAGTACGACACGGCGATGGAGCGCATGTCCGACCTCGTCGGGCAGCGCCAGCGGGACGAGCGTCCCGACACGCTCTGGCTGCTCAGCCACCCGTCCGTCTACACCGTCGGCCGCCGCACCCCGGTGTCCCATCTGCCCGACCCGTCCCGCGGCATCCCCGTGGTCGAGACGGGCAGGGGCGGGCAGCTCACCTACCACGGCCCGGGGCAGCTGGTGGGCTACCTGATCGTCAAGCTGGACGAGGATCAGGGCATCGTCGACTACGTACGCGAGGTGGAGTCGCGGCTGGTGGAGGCGCTGGGCAAGCTCGGGCTCCCGGCCGAGCGCCGCGACACCCCGCCGGGGTCGGAGCTGCTGACCGGCGTCTGGACGGTCGAGACCGGCCGCAAGATCGTCTCGATCGGCATGCGCCAGAGCCGCGGCGTGACCAGCCACGGCTTCGCGCTCAACGTGGACGGCGACCTCACCCCGTGGAACTGGGCGGTGGCCTGCGGCATGCCCGACGTCGACATGACCTCGCTCAGGCGCGAGCTCGGCACGGCCTCGATGGACGAGGTCCGCTCGGCGGTGTCCGCCGCCTTCGAGGCGTCCTGAGGAGCAGCACGCGCCAGAAGGCGGCGGGACGCCGTCAGGGGGCCGGCACCTCGTCGACGGTGCGGCGGGGGCCGGTGAACCAGTGGCGGGCCGACAGCGCCCACCACAGGGCGATGCCGATCAGCACGACGCCGACCGCGATCGGCGCGTAGTTGACCGACGTCCAGGTGAAATCGGCGTTCCCGGGCACGCCGGCCGGGGAGAACGGCATGATGAAGTAGATCGAGACGATCACGATCTCGACGCAGGCGATCCAGCACAGAACCCGATATTTCCGGCCGAGCGTCCACGGCCCCGGCTCGAACGCGTCACCCATCCGCAGCCGCAGCCAGATCGGGATGAGGAACGCCAGGTAGAGCCCGATGACCGCGATCGACACGACGGCGTAGAACGCGACCGGCGTGGTCAGCCCGGGAGGGGCGTACAGCGCGGGCAGGGTGATCAGCGCGGCCGTCACGCAGCCGGCGATGATCGCGTTCACGGGCGTGCGGTTGCGGTCCACCTTCGACCACAGCCGCCACCCGGGCACGGCCCCGTCGCGCGAGAACGCGTACGTCATCCGCGACATCGACGTCACGCAGCTCATGCCGCAGAAGAACTGCCCGATCGTGGAGATCGCGAAGATGGCCGTGGCCAGCGGCGACGACAGCGCGGTCTCGAAGATCGCGCCGACGAAGCCGCCCTGTTCGTTGATCGCGTCCACGTTCGTGGCCGCGAACAGGAACGACAGCAGCAGGATCCAGCCGCCGATCGCGGAGTAGAAGATCGACTGCCAGAGGCCGCGGGCCGCCGCCTTGGCCGCGCCCTGCGTCTCCTCCGACACGTGGGCGCAGGCGTCGAAGCCGGTGATCGTGTACTGGGTGAGGAGGAAGCCGAGCGGCAGGACGTACAGCCAGAAGGGGAGGCCGTCGGAGCCGTCGCCGAAGCCGGAGTTGTTGGTGGTGCCGCCGAAGACGAAGCCGAGCGACTGGTGCTCGTCGGGCGCGAAGACCAGGATGGCGACGACGATCGCGGCGCCCGCGACGTGCCACCACACTGAGACGTTCTGCAGCAGCGAGATGAGCTTGTGGCTGTAGACGTTGATCAGGGCGTGCAGGGCGAGGATGATCACGAAGAGCAGGAACGCCTGGGGGAGCGTCCCTTCCCACGCGCCGCCGGTGAGGCGGCTCAGGGTGATGTTGAGGAACGTCGCGCAGCCGTAGTCGACGGACGCGGTCACGGCGACGAGGCCGATGAGGTTGAGCCAGCCGGTGAACCATCCGTGGACGGGCTTGCCCATCCTGGCCGCCCACCAGTAGATGCCGCCCGCCGTCGGGTATGCCGACACCAGCTCCGACATGCAGAAGCCGATGATCAGGATGAACAGGGAGATCAGGGGCCAGCCCCACGAGATGGCGATGGGGCCGCCGTTGTTCCAGGCCTGTCCGAACGTCGTGAAGCAGCCGGCGAGGATCGAGATGATGGAGAAGGAGATGGCGAAGTTCGAGAAGCCGCTCCAGGTGCGGGCCAGTTCCTGCTTGTAGCCGAGTTCGGCCAGGCGCCTGGAATCCTCGTCAATGGTCATTGAGGTCTCCCTGGGGGTGGAGGACGCTCCATTTGGTCTACGTCTAGACCATTTCCTCGCAGGGGACAAGGTGTTACGGGTGAGTTTCGAACTCGTCAGCCGACGTGACAGCCGCGGCCCGTGGCGGCTGTCACGGGCCGCGGACGAGATGTCACGCTCCGAACGCGTCCGTCGCGGCCTGGCCGAACGCCTTGAGGTCGTCCGGCTTGCGGCTGGTGACCAGCGTGTTGGGGCCGTCCGTGCACACCATGACCTCCTGGTCGACCCAGGTGGCCCCGGCGTTGCGCAGGTCGGTCCGCAGGCTGGGCCAGGACGTCAGCGTACGCCCGCGCACCACGTCGGCCTCGATCAGCGTCCAGGGCGCGTGGCAGATGGCGGCCACCGGCTTGCCCGCGTCGAAGAAGGCCCGGACGAACCGTACGGCCTCCGGCACCGTACGCAGGAAGTCGGGGTTCGCGACACCTCCGGGGAGCACGAGGCCGTCGAAGGACGCCGGGTCGGCGCTGTCGACCGTGTCGTCCACGGCGAACAGGTCGCCCTTGTCCAGGTGGTGGAACGCCTGGATCCGGCCGGCCCGCGTGGAGATCAGCCGCGGCGTGCCGCCGGCCTGCTTGACCGCCTTCCACGGTTCGGTGAGCTCCACCTCCTCGGTTCCCTCGGGGGCGACCAGGAACGCGATGGTCTTGCCGTTCAGCATGATGAACACCCTCCCTCGTGTTCTCCTCCCCCTATCCGGCGGCATGAGATGTATGCGCCTTTACCCCCTAGGGGTATGATGCGGGTTATGACTGTGACGACGTACAAAGTTGAGGGCATGACCTGCGGCCACTGCGTGAGCTCGGTGACCGAGGAGGTCGGCAAGGTGGCCGGGGTGAGCGGGGTCGAGGTCGATCTCGCGTCCGGGGCCGTGACCGTGACGAGCGCCGAGCCGCTCGACCGCACGGCGGTCGAGGCCGCCGTGACCGAGGCGGGCTACGACCTGGCCGGCGCGGTGGAGCTGCTGCCGCAGGTCGGCGGGTCGTGCTGCGGCTCCGGCGGCTGCCACTGACCCACGCCGCACCACCGGGATCCTCCGAGCTGGGCGAACCGCATCGCCCAGCTCGGCCCGCCCGGCTCGCCCGCCCGGGCTCGGGCCGGCGGCGGAGGTGCGGGGCGCCAGGCGGCGGGTGTCCGCTCACGGCAGTGTCAAGGGCGCTGAAAATTTACACCGGCAAAGGAAACGAGAATGAAACAATTTTCCGCAGCTCGTTGACATGCGGTGTTCCTATGGTGTGCCTTTCTCTACACAGGAACCCCCGCCTGAAGGTGAGGCACTCATGAGGAAATGGTTCGCGCGCTTGGCGGTGCTGGGCGTAGCGCTATTAGTAGCAGGTCAGGGCACCACCGCGGCCCTTGCCCAGGACCCGGCGGCGGGGAAGAAGATCGTCAGAGTCGGCGCGACGCAGGCCGTCGACTCGATGAACCCGTTCCTCGCGGTCCGCCTGGTGTCGACGTCGATCCACCGTTGGACGTTCGGCTTCCTCACCGTCCCCGACCCCAAGACGCTCCAGCCGAGCGCCGATCTGGCCGAGTCGTGGACCACGTCCGAGGACGGCCTCACGTGGACGTTCAAGATCCGCGGCGCCAAATGGTCCGACGGCCGGCCGGTCACGGCCGAGGACGCCGCGTGGACCTTCAACAAGATCATGACGGACGACGCCGCCAAGACGGCCAACGGCCCGGCGGTGGAGAACTTCGAGAGCGTCACGGCCAACGGCCAGGACCTCACCATCAAGCTCAAGGCCCCTCAGGCGTCCATGCTGGAGAACCCGATCCCGATCATGCCCAAGCATGTCTGGGAGTCGGTCACCGACATGGCCAACTACGACGCCGAGAAGTACCCGACGGTGAGCAGCGGCCCGTACATCGCGGTCGAGCACAAGAAGGACCAGTGGGTCAAGCTGCAGGCCAACCCCAACTACTGGCGCGGCAAGCCCAAGATCGACGAACTGCAGGTCATCTTCTACGACAACCCGCAGGCCGCGATCGCCGGGCTCAAGAACGGTGACATCGACCTGATCGGCCGCCTGTCGCCGCCCGAGTTCCAGGCCCTCCAGGGCGACCCGAACATCGAGGCGTGGAACCAGCAGGGCCGGCGCGCGTCGTACCTGCAGATCAACCACGGCGCCACCACCAGCGACGACAAGCCCGTCGGCGACGGCCACCCGGCGCTGAAGGACGTCAAGGTCCGCCAGGCCCTCCACTACGCCATCGACAAGCAGAAGCTGGTCGACGAGGTGCAGAACGGCCTGGCCAAGCCCGCCCACGGCTCGATCGTCCCGCCGATGTACCAGGACTTCTTCTGGGAGGCGAGCGGCGACACCAAGGTCGAGTACGACCCGGCCAAGGCCAACCAGATCCTCGACGAGGCCGGCTACAAGAAGGGCTCCGACGGCGTCCGCACGATGCCGGACGGCAGCCGCAAGCTGGAGTTCCGCTTCAGCATCCACACCGACGACCCGATCGAGGACAAGCTCGCCGAATACCTCACCGGCTTCTTCAAGGAGGTCGGCATCACGCTGACCACCAAGAAGCTCGACTCCAGCAAGTTCACCGAGGAGACCGGCGTCACCGCCCTGTTCGACATCGCCATCAGCGGCTGGTCGGTCAACCCCGACCCCGAGGAGGTGCTGGCCACCCACCTGTGCAGCCGCAGGCCGGCCCCGTCCGGCGAGGGCGGCGGCACCGAGTCGTTCTACTGCGACGACACCTTCGAGAAGCTCTACCAGGAGCAGCTGAAGGAGCTCGACCGTCCCAAGCGCGCCGAGATCATCAAGCAGATGCAGGAGCGGCTCTACACCCAGGCCCCGGTCATCGCCATCTACTACCCGAACGACCTTGAGGGCTACCGCAAGGACCGGATCACCAGCATCACCTCGATCCCGGAGACCAACGGCATCCTGTACGGCGCCAGCGGCTACTGGCCGTTCTACACCCTGGACGCCAAGGTCACGGCGGCCTCCGGGGCGGCGAGCGAGAGCGGCTCCAACACCGGCCTCATCGCCGGGGTGGTCGGCGGCGTGGTGGTCCTCGGTCTGGCGGTCTTCCTCCTGACCAGGCGGCGCAAGAGCACCGCCGACGAGCGCGAATGACCACACCCCTGGAAGCAGCAGAGCCCGCCGTCCAGGCGGCGGGCCCTGGTGACGAGCGCCCCGCCGGCCGCGGCACGCTGCAGTACGCGTTGTCCAAGGCCGGTGGGGCGTTGTTCAGCATCGCCATGGTGATCGTCGGGACGTTCTTCGTGTTCCGCCTGCTTCCCGGTGATCCCGTGCGCAACCTGGCGCAGGGCCGCAACATGACCCCCGCCCAGCTCGACCTCGAACGCGCCCGGCTCGGCCTGGACAAGCCGCTGGCCGAGCAGTTCCTCGACTTCGTCGGCGACACGCTCCGGCTCGACCTCGGCACGTCGTACGAGTACAAGCGCCCCGTCCTCGACCTGATCGGCGAGCGGCTCGGCCCGACGCTGCTACTGGCCGGCACCGGCCTGGCCATCGCGGTCACCCTCGGCGTCTGGCAGGGCACCCGGGCCGGCTGGCGGCACGGCAGCCGCTTCGACCGGTTCTCCACCGGGGTGTCGCTGGTGCTGTGGTCGGTGCCGACGTTCTGGCTCGGCCTGCTGCTGATGATGGTGCTCGGGGTCGGCATCGGGCCGATTCCCGGGCTGTTCCCGTTCCGCGGCATCGAGAGCGTGGACGCGCCGGACGGGTTCGCGTACGTGCTGGACGTCGCCTCCCACATGGTGCTGCCGTGCCTGACGCTGGTGGCCGTGGTGTACGCGCAGTACCTCCTGATCATGCGGTCGTCGCTGCTGGAGGAGGTCAGCCAGGACTACATCACCGTGGCCCGCGCCAAGGGCCTGCGCGACGACGACGTGCGCCGCCGGCACGCGGTGCCCAACGCGCTGCTGCCCACGGTGACGCTGGTGTTCATGCGCATCGGGTTCATCGTCGGCGGCGCGGTGACCGTGGAGGCGATCTACACCTGGCCCGGGCTCGGCCAGTTGTTCTGGCGCGCGATCAAGGTGCCGGACTTCACGCTCATGCAAGGGACGTTCATCCTGATCACCGTGTCGGTGATCGTCATGAACACGTTGGCCGACGTGGTCTACCACGTTCTCGATCCCCGGGTGAGGTCGGCATGACCAGTGTCGCGACGGCCCGCCGGCGGCTCGCGCTGAGCCGCTTCTGGGCCGGATACCGGAAATATCGGGCCGGGGTCGCCGGGCTGGTCATCCTGGTCGCCGCGGTCGTGCTCGCGCTGGTCGCGCCGCTGTTCATCGACGAGAGCGTGACCGACGTCGTCGACGCGCCCGGCGAGGACTTCGACGCGCCGAGCCTGGCGTTCCCGTTCGGCACGGACGAGTCCGGCCGCTCGGTCCTGCTCATGATCTGGTGGGGCTCGCGCACGTCGCTGCTGATCGGCTTCCTCGCCGCGCTGCTCAGCATCGTGATCGGCATGGTCGTCGGCATCGCGGCCGGCCATTTCCGCGGCTGGCTCAGCGGAGTGCTCATGCGCGTCACCGACTGGTTCCTGGTGCTGCCGTCGCTGGTCACGGCCATGGTGCTGGCGGCCATCCTGGGCGGGAGCACGTTCACCGTCATCATGGCGATCGCCGTCACGTCGTGGCCCTCGACCGCCCGGCTGATCCGGGCCCAGACGATGGCCGTCGAGGCCAGGCCGTACATCGAGCGGTCGAAGGCGCTCGGGGCCGGGCACTGGCACATCACCACCCGGCACGTGCTGCCGAACGTGGCCCCGCTGCTGCTCGCCAGCACCGTGCTGGAGGTCGCCAGCGCCATCGTCACCGAGTCCACGCTGGCCTTCCTCGGCGTCACCGCGAACAAGACCTCGTGGGGCACCATGCTGCGCGGCTCGTACGACTTCGGCGCCGTCACCCAGGGCGCGTGGTGGTACATCCTCATCCCCGGCCTGGCCATCCTCGTCGTCGTCATGGCGTTCACGCTGGTCGGGCGGGCCCTTGAGGCCGTGCTCAACCCCCGGCTGAGGAGGGCCGCATGAGCCTGCTCGAACTCGACGACGTGTCGGTGACGTACCGCATCGCCTCGGGCGAGGTGCCCGCGGTGCGCGGCGTGTCGCTGACCCTCGACTCCGGAGCGGCACTCGGAGTCGCCGGCGAGTCCGGATCCGGCAAGTCGACACTGGCCATGGCGCTGCTCCGGCTCCTGCCCAGGGACGCGCGCGTCGAAGGCCGGATCCTGCTCGACGGCGAGGACATCCTCACCATGAAGTGGGGCCGCATGCGCGCCGTGCGCTGGGCCGAGGCCTCGATCGTCTTCCAGGGCGCCCAGCACGGGCTCAACCCCGTGCGCCGCGTCGGCGACCAGATCGCCGAGCCGCTGCTCGTCCACAACCTGGCCAAGCCGGAGGCGGCCCGCAGGCGCGTGGCCGAACTGCTCGAACAGGTGGGCCTGCCGGCCTGGCGGGCCCGCAGCTACCCGCACGAGCTGTCCGGCGGCCAGCGGCAGCGCGTGATGATCGCGATGGCGCTGGCCTGCTCCCCCCGCCTGATCATCGCCGACGAGCCGACCACCGCGCTCGACGTGATGGTGCAGGCGCAGGTGCTGACGCTGATCAAGGACCTGGTGGCCGAGCACGACATCTCGCTCATCATGATCTCGCACGACCTGTCGGTGCTCGCCGACGTCTGCGACCGGCTCGCCGTCATGTACGCCGGCCGCGTCGTCGAGCACGGCCCGTCGCACGAGGTCTTCCACGAGGCCAGACACCCCTACAGCCGGGCGCTGGCCGCGGCGTTCCCCACCGTCGGCGACCAGGCCGCGCGCCTTTCGCCCAAGGGGCTCGGCGGCGACCCGCCCGACCCGATGCGGCTGCCGGGCGGCTGCTCGTTCCACCCGCGCTGCCCGGTCGCGCTCGACACGTGCGCGACCGCGGACGTCGAGCTGTGGCCGGCCGGCAACGGCCGGGCGGCGGCCTGCGTGCACGTACAGGAGGCCTCATGACCGAGACGCGAGCCGCCGCCGAGGCGGTCGCCACGACCAGGCCGGTCCTGCTGGAGGCCCGCGACCTGCACGTGGAGTTCGCCTCCCGCGGCCGCCGGGCGCGGGCCGTGGACGGCGTCAACCTGGCCGTCGGCGCGGGCGAGATCGTGGCGCTGGTCGGCGAGTCCGGCTGCGGCAAGACCACGCTCGCCCGCACCCTCCTCGGCCTCGAACGTCCCACCTCCGGCGAGATCCGCTACGGCGGCGCCGCCCTCGACTACCGCTCCAGGGCGCTCAAGGCCTACCGCCGCGAGGTGCAGCTCGTGCTGCAGGACCCGACCGGCTCGCTCAACCCCCGCCACACCGTGTACGAGGCCGTCGCCGAGGGCCCCCGCATCCACGGCCTGGCCGACGAGCGGGAGGTCGTGGCGACCGCCCTGGCCAGGGCGGGCCTGCGGCCACCGGACCGGTTCTTCCTGCGCTACCCGCACGAGCTGTCCGGCGGCCAGCGGCAGCGCGTGGTGATCGCGGGGGCGCTGGCGCTCGACCCGAAGGTGCTGATCGCCGACGAGCCGGTGGCCTCGCTGGACGCCTCCGTCCGCGGCGAGATCCTGGCACTGCTGCTCAGGCTGCGCGCCGACCTGGGCCTGTCGGCGCTGGTCGTCACCCACGACCTCGGCCTGGCCTGGAACATCGCCGACCGGGTGGCCGTGATGTACCTCGGCAGGATCGTCGAGTCGGGGCCGGTCGAGCAGGTGCTGACCGCGCCGCGGCACCCGTACACGCAGGCGCTCATGTCGGTGCTGCCGGAGTCGCCCGAGCGGGTCGTGCTGACCGGTGAGCCGCCGGACCCGACGCGGATCCCCGGCGGCTGCCGCTTCCACGCACGCTGCCAGGTGCTCGCCTCGGGGAAGGCGGCCGAGGCCGGAGTGGACGGCAGGTGCCGGACGGAGCCGCTCGACATCCTGCCGGCCGTCCCCGAGGCCCAGTCGGCCTGCCACTACGCGGCGCTTCCCTGAGCCGGAGGACGCACCGGCGTGCTCCTCGGCCCGCTCGGCGAAGCTCCCTCCGTCCCGGCTGCCTCCGTCCCGGCCGCCCATCCGCCGGACGTCACGCCGACGCCAGCGTCCTCGCGATCGTGGTCCTGATGAACGCGCGAGCCTGCTTGGCCCTCCGGAACCGGCTCAGCTTCGGTGACGGGGTGCCGTACCTGCGCGCTCGTACGTCGGCCACCATCGTCGGCGGCGCGCCCAGCTCGTGGAGCACGTCGAGGGCCTCCCGTTTGCTGATCAGCCGGCCGTTCCGCAGCGTGACCGAGGCCCGGGCGACCGTCAGCGTGCCCTGGTCCACCCAGATGTCGCGTAACCAGCGCCGCCGGCCCTGCGCCATGACGAGCCAGAAGTCGCGCAGGTCGGCCCGTACGAACGCGGCCAGCTCCGCGTCCGACACCGGCGGCAGCAAATCGGGGGCGGGCGGCCCGTACAGCTCCAGGGCCTTGGTGTGGAGTTCGCGGCGGGTGACGGCGGTGACGGGGCGGCGGAAGACGCGGTCGTGCGCCCAGGTCACGTGCTCGGCCGAGAGGTCGGCCAGCTCCTCCCTGGCCATGTACGAGCAGTGGAGCCGGTCGGCGAGCGGCAGGTCGAGCGCCCGGTGCAGCGCCTTGATCCGGCGCCACTGCTCCATCGTCACCGGCTCCTCGATGACGGCCACGAGGTCGAGATCGCTCAGACCGGGCCGGTAGTCGTCGGTCGCCAGTGACCCGTGCGCCCATAACGCCACCAGGGGGACGGCCGGTTCCACTGCGTCAAGGAATTGCCTTAGCAGGCGGTCCGTCGCTGCATGCATGATGGCCACTATGATCGATACACGGCTGGCTGGAAAGGTCGCCTTGATCACCGGGGCCAATCAGGGCATCGGGGCCGCCACCGCGATCGCGCTGGCCGCCGAGGGGGTCTCGGTCTTCCTCACCTACAAACGCCTCGATCCGCTCCGCCATCCCGCCTACCCGGACGCCTACGACCGCCTGCGCGCGGCCGGGGCCGACGACGTGCTGCGACGCGTCCGCGACTCCGGCGGCGCGGCGGAGGCGGTCGAGGCCGACCTGGCCGACCCCGCGGTGCCGGCCATGCTGTTCGACCGGGCCGAGAGGGCGTTCGGGCCGGTGGAGATCCTGGTCAACAACGCCAGCGGGTGGCTCGGCGACACGTTCGCGCCGCGCGGGACCGACGCCTTCGGCCGGCCGCTGCGCCCGGTCGACGCGGACACGCACGACCGGCTGTTCGCCGTCGACGTGCGCGCGCCCGCGCTCCTCATCGCCGAGTTCGCCCGCCGGCACGTCGAGCGGGGCGCCTCGTGGGGCCGCGTCATCGGGCTGACCTCGGCCGGTTCGGACGGCTTCCCGAGCGAGGTGTCGTACGGCGCGGCGAAGGCCGCCCAGGAAAGTTACACCCTGTCGGCCGCCCACGAGCTGGGCCCGTACGGCGTCACCGCCAACATGGTCCACCCGCCGGTGACCGACACCGGCTGGATCAACGACGAGGTGGCGGAGATGACGCGGTCGTACGGGCCGCTGCGGACGGTCGGGCAGCCCGAGGAGGTCGCCGAAGTGATCACCTTTCTGGCCTCCCACCAGGGCCGGCGGGTGACTGCCCAGGTGATCAGGATGTACTGAGCGGCCGTCACGGGGGAGCTGAACGGCGCGCTCACCTCCTCGCCGTCGTGGATCCGGCGCATGGCCTCGGCCAGGGCGGGCGAGTGCAGCGTCATCGCCGGCACCTGGGCGCGCCCGCGGGCGGGATGCAGCCTGGAGAAGGTGTCTTCGAGCCTCCCCCTGCTCCATGCACCCCGCCGCCGCCTTGATTGCCGCCAATGTCAGGAAAATGTCCGATCTGTAACCTGGACGGCATATCCATGGGAGGTAAGAATCGGGACGCATGACTCGCATCATCGCAGACATCTCTGTCTCTCTCGACGGCTTCGTCACCGGACCCGATCCCGGCCCGGACAACGGTCTGGGCATCGGCGGCGAGGCCCTGCACGCCTGGGCGTTCTCCGACGACCCCGACGACCGGCGGATCATGCGCGAGGCGACCGCCCGCTCGGGCGCCGTCGTCCTCGGGCGCCGGCTCTTCGATGTGGTCGACGGCCCGAAGGGCTGGAACGACGAGGTCGGTTATGGCGCCGGTGAGGTCGGCAAGCCCGCGTTCGTCGTCGTGACGAGCACGCCGCCGGAGAAGGTGCGGCTCACCGACCTCGACTGGACGTTCGTCACCAGCGGTCTGCCCGACGCCGTCGCCGCGGCGCGCGAGCGTGCAGAGGCAGCGTCGTCGCACCGCGGCGAGGACCTCGACGTCGTCCTCATGGGTGGCGGTGCCACGATCGGCTCCGCGCTCGACGCTGGGCTGGTCGACGTGCTGACGCTGCACCTTGCACCTGCCGTGCTGGGCGCCGGGACGCCGCTGTTCACCGGCCGATCGCGGCGCACGCTGGTGCAGCGGAGCGTGACCGTGACATCGACCGCGACGCATCTGACCTACGACCTCGTCTGACGACGACGTCGGCCGGCTCAGGTGGTCGGCGTCTCATCATCGTGTGCTCGCGTGAGCGTCTTGCTGCGCTGCAGGAACGGTATGGGTCAGCGGCAGGGTGGTGCCGCTCCGGGTTATGTGCGGGACCACTCCAGTTGATCAAGCGGCCTGCGCTGGCGCCGGTTGCCGTTCGGTCCGACTGGTGGAGGTGCTCTTTCTGGTCAGACGCCCGGTCATGAGCGCGATCGCCGCAACGGTGAGGTGACCTTCGCTGTCCGCTGGGGTGACGGTGATCATTATGAGCAGGCTGTGCGTGTCCAGGCCAATTGCCCGAGATTGCCCTAGATACATCCTCTTAGGGGCCTTTATTGAGCTATTTCGGGATGAAACCGGGGCATGCGGCTTCACATGGCAGACCTTCCATTTCACGCCGCGGACGCGGACCGCGGCTTCATCGCGAAGCTCGCCCCCGCGGTGATCAGAACGGCGGACGGCAGGGTCATCTGGGACGGCGACTCCTACGAGTTCGTCCACGGCGAATGCCCCCAGACCACCCATCCCGGCCTCTGGCAGCACGCCCAGCTGTGCGCGAGACACGGTCTGTACGAGGTCGCGCCCCGCCTCTACCAGGTCCGCGGCCTCGACCTGGCCAACATGACCCTGATCGAGGGCGACACCGGCGTCGTCGTCGTGGACCCGCTCAGCTGCACCGAGGCGGCCGCCGCCGCGCTCAAGCTCTACCGCGCCCACCGCGGCCCGCGCCCCGTCACCGGCGTCGTCTACACCCGGTCCCACGCCGGCCACTTCGGCGGCGTCCGCGGCGTCACCGGCGGCGGCGTCCCGGTCCTGGCCCCGGCCGGGTTCATGGAGCACGCGGTGGCCGAGACCCTGTACGCGGGCCCGGCGCTCACCCGCCGCGCCGTCTACGCCTACGGTCCAGCCCTGCCCCGCTCGCCCGAGGGCCAGATCGGCGGCGGGTTCGGCCTGACGGTCTCCATGGGCACCCTGTCGCTCATCCCGCCCACGCTGGAGGTCTCCCGTACCGGCCAGGAGGAGACGGTCGACGGCGTGCGCCTGCTGTTCCAGCCCGGCCCCGACGGCGGGATGACCTTCCTCCTGCCCGGACACCGCGCTCTGTGCCTGACCGAGAGCGCCGGCCGGCGCCCGCTCCTGTCCCCGCGCGGCGGCTCGGTCGGCGACGCCCGCGCCCGCGCCCGCGCACTGAACGAGGCCATCACGCTGTTCGCCGGCCGGGCCGACGTCGCCTTCGCCGCCCACCACTGGCCCACCTGGGGCCGCGAGGCCATCACCGCCTTCCTCGCCGAGCGCCGCGACCTGTACGCCTACGTGCACGACCAGACCCTGCGCCTGTTCAACAAGGGCCTGACCGGGGCCGAGATCGCCGAGGCGCTCCGGCTGCCACCCGAGCTGGCCCGCGCCTGCGACGGCACCACCGGCCACGACGTCAAGGCCGTCTACCAGCGGTATCTCGGCTGGTTCGACGGCAACCCGGCGCACCTGTGGGAGCACCCGCCGCGAGAGAGCGCCATCCGGTACGTCGAATGCCTCGGCGGCGGCGCGGCGGTCGTCGAGCACGCCCGGCGCTACCTGAACGAGAACGACCTCCGCTTCGCCGCCCAGCTCCTCGGCCACGCCGTCTTCGCCGACGAGGGCAACAAGGAGGCCCGCGACCTGCTCGCCGAGGTCTACACCCGGCTCGGCCACGGCGCCGGCAACGCCGCCTGGCGCAACTTCTACCTCATGGGCGCGCTGGAGCTGGCCGACGGCATCGTGCCCGCCACCGCCGACACCGCCCCTTCGCGGGACGTGCTCGCCGCGCTGAACGTGGAGCAGATCTTCGACTCCCTGGCCATCAGGATCGACGGCCCGCGGGCCTGGCACGAACGGCTGGCCATCGACTGGCACCTGACCGACCTGGGGGAGCGGCATCGTACGACGCTGTCGAACGGCGCGCTCATCCACCAGCCCGACCCACCGGACGAGAACGCCGACCTGACCCTGCGCCTGACCAAGGCGCAGCTCCTCGGCCTGCTGACCGGCAAGGGCGTGGAAGGAGTGGAACGCGAAGGGGACACGACCGCGCTGCGCCGCCTGGTGGCGGTGCTGGACCACCCGGTGCCCGACTTCGCCATCGTGACGGCCTGAGCTCAGCGGCAGCGGGACTGGCGCTCAGCCTCGGCGCGCATCGTGCGGCAGGCCAGCGCCAGCAGCGTGACCACGGCGGCCGCGACCACCGGCCCCAGCACCAGCGGCGCCGTCAGCCCGCCCGCGTGCCAGGCCGCCGCCAGGATCGCCGCCGACGTCAGCGCGCCCACCCCGAACATCGCCCCCCACAGCACCAGCACGTGCAGGTACGAGAACAGCAGCGGGAACACCAGCCACACGAACGGCGAGGCGGCCACGGCCAGCGCCGCCCAGCCGGCCGTCACCAGCCCCAGCCACACCGGCCCCGCCACCGGCCGGCCCTCGACCGCGGGGCCCGCGGCGTAGGCCAGGGCCAGCGCGGCGCCCCCGACGGCCGCGGCCACCAGGCCCTCGCGCAGCACAGCCACCACGGCGATCGCCAGCAGCCCGCAGGCCGTGACGTGCACCGCCCAGCGCAGCAGGAGCAACGGAACGTCCATCATCGCTCACCAACAGTAACCGGCCGGCGGCGGTCACGCGACGAGCGGGACGATCAGGCGGCGCGCCGCGGCCGTACGACCGACGCGACCAGGAAGCGGTGGCGGGGCGGCACCGGCTAAGGGTTCATGATTCTTTGTCGGAGGGTGGGGCGACATTTCATGGCATGCGCGGTCTTGCGGGGAATCGGTGCGCGCGTGGCGAGGGTTATGGCGGGGATCCTGGGGGATTCTGCGGGGGATCGGCGGGGAACCATCGTCGGGTCGCGGGCTCTGCGGTGGTCGCGGTGGCCGCGCACGTACGGATCTCCGCCGCCGTCGCGCTGAGAGGTAGCCGTTTCATGGGGGCGTCCGGGTTCGACACGCGCAGGCGCGCGCTGGCCGTGTGCCTGGTGGCGGCGTTCATGAGCGGGCTCGACGTCAGCATCGTGAACGTGGCGCTGCCGTCCATCCGGGAGGGACTGCGGGCCTCCGAGGACGGGCTCCAGTGGACGCTGTCCGGATATGCCCTGACGTTCGGCCTGCTGCTCATCCCGGCCGGGCGGCTGGGGGACGCCAGAAGCCGGCGGGCGATCTTCATGTTCGGCGT
The DNA here is from genome assembly GCA_036276095.1 of Nonomuraea sp. Classification (GTDB taxonomy): domain Bacteria; phylum Actinomycetota; class Actinomycetes; order Streptosporangiales; family Streptosporangiaceae; genus Nonomuraea. Next base: position 16,718 of record DASUCK010000207.1, read on the forward strand.
GACGATGTTCACGCTGTCCAGCGCGGCGTGCGGGTTCGCCTGGAGCATGCCCGTGCTCATCGTGTCGCGGCTGGTGCAGGGGATGGCGGCCGGCATGCTGAACCCGCAGGTGTCGGGCCTGATCCAGCAGATGTTCCGCGGGTACGAGCGGGGGCGCGCGTTCGGCGCGCTCGGGGCCACCATCGGCGTCTCCACGGCCGCCGGGCCGCTGATCGGCGGTGCCCTGGTCACCGCCTTCGGGCCGGCCGGCGGCTGGCGCTGGGTATTCCTGGTGAACCTCCCCATCGGCCTGGCCCTCCTCCCCCTGGCCCACCGCCTACTCCCCGCCCCCCGACGCCCCCCGGCCCCGGCCCCTCCACCACCGCCGCCCTCCGCGGCCCCGCGGCCGGCCCCGCAGCGGCCGCCCACCCCGCAAACACCGCAGACCAGGCGGCCCACCCCGGTCCCGGCGTCAGGGGAAGGGACGGCCGGATCTACTTCGGGTCACGTGCCTCCGCTGGCTTCGGGGCACGTGCCCCCTCCGACGCCGGGGGCCGCGCCTCCTCCAGCGCCCGAAGGGGCGAGTGGCTCCGAGCGGGGGAGGCGGCGGGAGAGCATGGATCCGGTGGGGGTGCTGCTGCTCGGCGTCGGGGTCGCCGGGCTGTTGCTGCCGTTCATCCAGCGGCACCAGTGGGAGGGGAACGCCAAGTGGCTGCTCATCCCGGCCGCGCTCGTGGTGCTGGCCGGGTTCGTGGCGTGGGAGCGGGCCTACCGCCGGGAGCCGCTGGTCGATCTCAGCCTGTTCCGCAGGCGGTCGTACAGCCTGGGGTCGGTCATCGCCCTGTTCTACTTCGCCGGGTTCACCGGCATCTTCTTCACCTTCACGCTCTACCTCCAGAGCGGTCTCCACTACACCCCGCTGATGGCCGGGCTGTCGATCACGCCGTTCGCACTCGGGTCGGCGTCGGCGTCGGTGGTCGGCGGACGGCTCGTGAGCCGGGCCGGGCGGCGCGTGGTGGCGGTCGGGCTCGCCACGGTGATTCTCGGCCTGTCGGCGACGATGGTGGCGACCGCGCTGGTGCCGGGGCCGGGCGCCGGGCTGGCCACGGCGCTGCCGCTGCTGGTCGCGGGCATGGGCAGTGGCCTGGTGATCTCGCCCAACCAGGCGATCACCCTGTCGGAGGTGCCGCCCGCGGGCGGCGGGAGCGCGGCCGGCGTGTTGCAGACGGGGCAGCGGCTCGGGTCGTCGATCGGAATCGCCGCGGCGGGCTCGACGTTCTTCGGCTCGCTCGCCGACGGCTGGCCGACGGCTTTCCGGCACGGCCTGACAGTGGTGCTGCTCTGCGTCGCCGTGGCCCTCGCCGCCGCCCTGTACGACCTGATCCGCACCCACGTCGGCCGGTCGGCGCCCGGCTGACCCACCGGCGGCGACGCGGTGTCCCGCACCGCGGCGGCGGCCCACGGCCCGGTGTCGACCTGGCCCACGGCCCGGTGTCGATCACGAGGTCCACTCGGCGCGCTCCGTGGCGTAGGTCAGAACTCCAAGCCGCCCGGATCGGCCCGCTCGTCCTCGTCGTACTCCACGACGGGATCCTCGACCCGCCTGTACGCGGGCCCCCGCCCCACCGGCTCGCCCGGCACCCGTACGGTCAGCCCGCGAGCCCCGCGCGGCCCGGCCTCGACGACCACCGTGACCTTCCGCCTCCACACCAGCACGCACCCATCCTGCCCGCCGCCCAGATGCGCAGAGCGTGGCGAAAGGCCCCTCTTACCGAATCTCGATCCCGCATAGGCCCAGATCAGAGCCCTGATATTGCGAACGCCGTCCGTGGGTACGTGTGACAGACAGTGATACGGCGAGGGACGGCATGGCGACGAGCTTCTTTCCGCGCTCGATCCGGGCGCGCCTGACCGTGATCGCGACCTTGGTCGCGGCACTGGTCTTCACCGCCACGTCCACGATCACGCTCGTCACCGTGCCGTCCAACCTGCGCGGGCTCGTGCAGACCAGGGTGGAGCTGGCCGTGCGCAGGGTGGCCGCGCAGGCCGGCGCCGAGCAGCTCCCGGCCGTGCTGGAGCCGGCGTCGCACGTGCACTTCCTGCAGGTGGTGGCCGCCGACGGCCGGGTCGTGGCGGCCACCCCCGAGCTACGCGGCCACCCGCCCCTGAGCAGCCCGCGTCCCGGCACGCCCGGGAAGATCTACGAGACCGAGCTGACCATGCCCGCCACCCCTGGCCGGGAAGGCGGCCAGTACCTCGTCATGGCGCTGCTCGTGAACACGCCCAGCGGGCCGGTCACCGTCTACGGCGCCTCCTCGCTCGTCGACGTCAACAGAGCCCTGGTCTGGCTCCATCTCCTGGTGTTCCTCGGCACACCCCTGGTGCTGGTGAGCGTCGGCGCCACGACGTGGGCGGTGGTCGGGCACGCGCTGCGTCCCGTCGAGCGCATCAGGGCCGAGCTGGCCGAGATCACCGGCCGGGACCTGAGCCGGCGGGTGCCCGTACCGGACACCGGCGACGAGATCACCGACCTGGCCGCCACCACCAACCACACCCTCGACCGCCTCGAACGCTCCGTCGAGACCCAGCGCCGCTTCGTCGCCGACGCCTCCCACGAGCTCCGCAGCCCCATCTCGGCCATGCGCGCCCAGCTGGAGGTCGCCACCGCCTACCCGGACGAGACGGACTGGCCGGCCACCGGCGCCCGCGCCCTGGCCGCCGCCGACCGCCTCACCGGCATCATCGACGAGCTGCTCATGCTGGCCAGGCTCGACGCGGGCGCGGTGCCGCAGCGCCGCGTGGTCGACCTGTGCCGGATGGCCGAGGACCAGGTACGCCGCCGCGGGAGCGCCCGCGTCCCGATCGTCCTCGACCCCTGCGACCCGGCCCCGGTGTACGGCTCCCCGCTCCAGCTCGACCGCCTCCTGACGAACCTCCTGGACAACGCCACCCGGCACGCCGCCACCAGGATCGACGTCTCGGTCACGGTGCGGGGCGACAAGGTCGTCATGACGGTCACCGACGACGGCGACGGCATCCCGCCGCAGGACCGGGAGCGCGTCTTCGAACGCTTCACCCGCCTGGAGAACGCCCGCGTCAAGGACAAGGGCGGCAGCGGGCTCGGCCTCCCGCTCTCGCGCGAGATCGCCCACGCCCACCACGGCACCCTCACCGTCGCCGACCACTGGCCGGGCGCCCGCTTCGTGACCGTCCTGCCGCTGTACGAGGGCGAGGGCGGCTCCTAGCCCGGTCCCCGTCCGCCCGGCTGCGGCGAACTGTCGGTGGCTCGTGCCTTCCAGCCCATCATGCGGACACTCGTCCGTGATGGCTCCACCGAGATCTTCGCGCCCCCTTGACAGTTGACCGGAGGCGAATCATCGTGGGGCTAGCCAGAGTGACCACTCTACGGACGACTGTCCGCTCTTGTACGGGCGCGCCGCCGATTCCGGACGACATAGGAGCACGTCAGATGAGCAGGACCACCGAGCAGCCCCCAGGCGGCACGTCCGGCACCGGCTCGGGGCAGGTGACGAAGGTCTCCATCGCCATCGGATTCGCGGTCCTGTGCGCCTCGTACATGCTCAACGCGATGGACCGGCAGATCTTCTACCCCCTCCTGCCCGAGATCCGCGCCGAGCTCGGCTTCTCGCTCGAACAGGGTGGCCTGCTGGCCACCGGCTTCACGCTGGGGCTCGCGCTCGCCGGTCCGCCCGCCGGCTACCTGTCCGACCGGCTCTCCCGCAAGGCCATCATCATCGTCAGCGTGCTCGTCTACTCCCTGGGCACGCTCGCCATCCCGCTGGCCGTGGGGTTCGCCGACATGAGCGCCTACCGGCTGGTCTCCGGCATCGGCGAAGGCGTCCAGGCCACCGCGCTGTACGCGGCGATCGGAGCGTTCTTCTTCCACCGCCGCGCGCTGGCCGCGGGGTTCGTGGGGGTCGCGTTCGGCCTGGGCGTCTTCGTCGGTCCCCTCGTCGGCACCGGGATGGCCGCGGCATGGGGGACGTGGCGGGCGCCGTTCTTCCTGTTCGCCGCCGCCGGCCTGGTCATGAGCCTGCTCATCGCGGCCACCGTCGCCCGCCGGATGACCGAGGCGATCACCGGCACGGCCACCGACACCGTCCCCGCCTCCTACGACCACGTCCCGGCCTCGCCGTACAACCGCAACACCCTCGGCATCGGCATCGCCTGCGCCGTCTCCGGCCTGGTCTTCTACGGCTACCTCGGCCTCTACCCGACGTTCCTGCGCGAGGCGCTCGCCTTCACCCCCGACCAGGCGGCCTTCGCCGTGTCCATGGGCGGGCTGGGCGCCATGATGGCGCTGCCGGCCGGCTGGCTCGGCGACCGGTACAACCAGCCGCGGCTGCTGATGTTCGCCATGGCGGCCACGGCGGTCACCGCGTACCTGATGTACCAGATCGCCACCTCGCCGCCCGCCCAGTACCTGCTGTCGTTCCTGATCGGCACCTTCGCCAGCGGCTTCCTGTTCACCAACTGCTCCACAGCCATGCAGCGCGCCGTCCGCCCCCAGTACGTCGGCCGCGGCGCCGGCCTGTTCATGCTCACCTACTACGTCGCCGCCGCCTTCTCCGGGCTGCTGTTCGCCCGCCTCGTGGGCGCCCTCGGCTGGGACGGCGCCGGCCTGTGGCAGCTCACCCTCCTCCCGGTGGCCGGGATCGCGGGCCTCCTCCTGGTCGACTCCTCCAGAATGGTCCTCCCTCGAACCGCCAAGTAGGACATTCCAGGCACTGCCGCCGGCACGGCACCACCTCCACCACCACCTCCACCACCACCTCCAGCACCATCTCCACCACCGCCGGCGGCCTAAGCCGGCTCCCAGTACACCTCGATCACGTAGCCGTCCGGGTCGAGGCATTTGAAGCTGGAGAAGCCGGGCTCGTCGCACCGTTCGACGATCGGCACCCCGTCGGCGGTCAACTCGTCCAGGCGGCGGGCGACCGTCGGCGCGTCCGGGCAGGTGAAGCCGAAGTGGCTGAAGTCGGGCATCTTGCGGGGGTCGGGGTCCAGGTGGAGGGCGAGGTCGAAGCGGTCAGCGTCCCTGATGACCACCGTGCCGTCCGCGTACTCGCTCGCCGGGCCGGCGCCGAAACCGAAGTACTTCTCGTAGAAACGCCGCGTCCGCTCGATGTCGCGCACGGCCAGGGCAAGGTGGTTGAGTCGCATGCCGCAGAACGTACCTTTCGCGCCTCCCGAGACGCGATCCCTTCCCGCGCGCCGCCACGGGCGGCCACCACCCGTCGACGCCGGGCATCGCACGCTCGGTCAACAGCACGTCGGAACGCTCCCCCCGAACCACGGAGACGGTCTCACTCCAGCCGCCGGTTAGGGTCGATGCGTGCGAGTCCGTCAGTACGTCTACTTCGCGGTGAAAAGCGAGACCCTGGACGCCATGGCGATGGCGACCCGGATCGGCCTGGCGCCGGACGAGATCGCGGTACGCGGCAGCCATCACGCAGACCCGCCCCGGCCGGTCGTCCACGTGTGGAAGGTCGTGTGCCGCGACCGTGGGATCGCGGTCGACGAGCAGATCGCCCGCCTGGTCGAGCGGCTCACCCCGTACACCGAGGCCATCGGCGCGCTGGCCGAGGAGCTGAACCGCGGCGAGGGCTGCTCGACGGTGGCGCTCCAGGTCGTCCGCATTCTGGATACGGAGGACGGCGAGGACGAGGATCTCACGTCCCCGAACCCGGAGTTCGTCCGATTGGCAGGACAGCACCAACTGCTCGGCTGGCACCTCGACCGTCGAACGATGCAGTTCCTGATCTCGACCCACGCCGAACTGGACGTGGACGAGTACGGCTGACGACCGCGCAGGGCATCCCACTCCGGCTCCAGAGCGTTACGGACCCGCGCCTGATGGCAGCGATCCATCAACACCGGAATGCCGAGCGGGCGCTGCTCGCCGCCCGGACTTGAGAATGAACACCCGCCGGACCGGCGATGGCCGCCAGGAAATGATCGTCTGGTGCACTCGCACCGCCAGATCCGTCCTGGCCCGGGCACATAACGCGACCTACCCATCCGCGCCGGCCGTGACCCGGCGCGCGTTGCGCTGCGACACCCGCCGCTCTTCCACAGCACAGGCCCGACTGTCCCGGCCGCACATCCCCTCGCCCAGGAGTGGCACTCACGGGGCATCATCAGGGGTTCACTCGCGTGCAGCCGACCGGTCGTCCCCTCGCCTGTGATCTTCTGTGGGACGACGATCACTGGGCTTCTTCTCTGCGCTTCGCATCCCTCGCTTGCCCAAGACGCACGTCAGAGCGAGGACAGGCATCGAACCCTCGCCTGGAACTACGCCGCTTGGCTTGTCCCGCGTTGATGGAGGGCCGGATGATCAGGCTTCCTCCTCAGCCACCTTTGGCCTGCACCGACGCGCCGCGATCATTCCGGAGCCGGAGCGTACCCGCCGGAGGCCGTGCGTCTGCTGCGAATCCGAAACTCTGCCAGCCAATCGGCTATCTGCTCGACGCTGTGCAGGTGATCGTCATCAAGGCCGGGGCGCAGGTCGATGCCGTGGAGGAGTAGCAGCGCCCACCATACGAGGTCGTCGTCCACGGCCGGGTCGTCCGCACAGACCCATTGGGCAGCCCACAGGTCGGCCTGGTCGCGAGTAATGGAGCCGTTGAGGATGCCGTAGAACTGTGCTTCGACCTGCGCGCGGGATGGTGCTGCGAACACAGGATCAGGGTCTCACGCGTCGGACGGGCCCCGAGCGCGGGCGCACGCGAGAACGGTCCCCCAGGCCGTATGCGCAGCGCGTGGCCGCGAGCGGGCCGCGTGGCGGGCGCGAAGCGCCGCTCTTGATAACTCACAAGAGCAATTCGTCAATGGGCCTGAGGATGGGCCCTGCGTCTGGCTCCAGGCGCAGGGAAGGATGCCGGCGCTCTGGCCATCCCGGCCGTCCTGGCGTCGGGCGTCTTCGAGCTGAGCGAGATCGGGGAGGGGCCGGCCCCGGCGTGGGGGCCGACCATCCTGGCCACGGTCATCTCGTTCATCGTCGGCTACCTGCTCTCAACGAACTCATTCAGGTTGCCGAGGCCGAGCACGGCCCCATCGCCGACGATGAGGTCCAGGCACTGCGCGACCTGTCCCCACCAGGCCCGGCGGGGACAGGCCAATGGTGGGTCGGCCGCGTGACCCGTTCTCCCGCTGCTCCCGGAGGCACCCTTGTTCTCGACAGCGAGGGACTGGCCAAGGCCGTCCTGCGCGACCGCACGGTCACCGCATGGCTCGCCCTCGCCCGCGCCCACGACCCTCGCGCCATCGCCTCTGCCGCCATCCTTGTGGAGGCGGTCCACCCCTCGCGTCAACCGGCCGGCCCTGGAATGGACGCTATCCCGCCTTGTCGTTGAGCCGGTCACTGAACCACTTGCCCGCCACGCCGCCACGCTCTTGTCCGACGCCAGCCTGCACGGGCACAAGTACGCCATCGATGCCATGCTCAGCGCCACCGTCCTCGCTGCCCCAGGACCCGTCACGGTCCTGACCTCCGACCCCGGG
>DASUCK010000208.1:0-2106 GCA_036276095.1 Nonomuraea sp.
TGTCGTCGTCGAACACGACCATGGTGGGCGGCTCCGGGACCTGCTCCACGCGGACGGTCTGCTCGCGGGCCTCGATCACCGCCCGGGCCACGATGTCGCCCTGGGAGGTCCCCACCCTGATCGCCACGGGTGCCCGAAACACGGCCGGCGTGGTGAAGCCACGGCCGTTGTCGTCGTCCGCCGTCGCCGTGTCGGTCTGGATCTGGCGGACCGTCAGGGTGAGCGCCCGGGCCGTCGAGTCGTACGCGGCGGAGACCTGGAACTCGGGGTGGCCGGCCTGGTAGACCCACTGCGACCAGAACCAGGGCAGACTCTCGCCCGTGGCGTGGAGCACCGCCTGCCGCAGGTCGTCGCTGGTCGCGGCGCCGTAGGCGTGCCGGGTGAGAAAGCGGCGGATCGCCGCCCAGAACCGCTCGGGGCCCAGGTGCTGCTTCAACATCTGCATCACCAGCGCGCCCTTGGGATACACGACGCTGGAGTTGTACGCCGCGAGCGGCGTGCGGCGCCGCGCGTCCCGCGCCAGGTACTGCCGGTACTCCTCCAGATAGAAGTCCTCCTCCGCGTGGCGCCCCTGCTTGGCGCCCCAGTACTGCCCCGGCATGAACTGCGCGAGCCCCTCGTGGAGCCAGTAGTTGGCCCAGTTCTCCGCCGTCACCAGGTTGCCGAACCACTGGTGGGCGAGCTCGTGCGGGATGAGCGTGTGGCGGTACCAGGGCCGGTCGTGATAGGCCCGCGGGTCGGGGAGCCAATCCACCAGGGTGGTGGCGCCGACGTTCTCCATCCCGCCGATGAAGTCGGCCGCGGTGACCTGGGCGTACTTGTTCCACGGGTAGGGCACGCCGGTGAGCCGGGCGTAGGTCTCCATCACGTCGGGCGTCATGCCGAAGAGGGGCCGGGCGAGGGCGCTGTCCTCGGGGTACACGTAGTAGCTCAGCGGCACCTTCCGCCAGCGGTCCGCGATCCGCACCAGCGGGGCGGCCACGAGGGAGATGAGATAGGTGGAGGCCGGCCGCTCCTGCGACCAGTGTGTGGTGCGGAGGCCGCCACCCACCTTTCGGTCGCTCACCAGCCGGCCGTTGGAGACCACGGTGAGCCGTGCCGGGACGGTGGCGATCAGCTCCCACGTCGCCTTGTCGTGCGGGGCGGCGAGGGTCGGCAGCCAGCGCGGGTTGCCGTCCGTGCCGCCGCCGCTGTAGACCTGCTGCGGCCGGTGCGGCCGCCCGGCCTCCTCCTTGAAGAAGTACAGCCCTCTGCCCTGCACGACGGGCGCGTGGTAGCTCACCGTGAACCGCACCGTGTCCCCGAACCGCGCGGGGCGCGCCAGCCGCACCACCAGCGAGTCGGGAGGCCGGTCGTAGGCGAGCGCCTTCCCCGCCGACGTCACCCCCCTCACCTCCATCCGGCGCTCCATGTCGAGCGCGACGGTCTCCAGCCCCGGCCGCAGGGAGGTCACCGTGGTGGTCACCCGCCCGTCGAACGCGGTCGAGTCCCAGTCGAAGTTCTTCACCTCGATGCGCTGGTGGATCAGGTCGTAGTCGTGCGACGGGGTCAGGGTGCCGTTCACGACCTGCTCGAGATTCGACTGGGCGGCGGCCGGCCGCGCGACCGCCAGCGCCGCGGCGGCGAGGGCCGCGGCGGCGAGGGCCGCGGCGGGAAGGCGGATCGGCAGGGGCATGCCGGAAGATAGCGCGGGCCTGGTGCGCACTTTACCGCAGCTTGACCGCGGGGGGGTAGGGTAGGGCCGTCCTCAACCCGGAGCCCTCCGTGCCCCGCGCTCTGCAGCCCCTGCTCCCCGTCCTCGCGGCCGTGACCCTGTTCGGGGCCTGCCACACGTGGCGAGCCTCCTCGAGCCCCGTCGCCGAGACGCTGGCCGGGCGGCCCGACGAGGTGCGGGTCCACCGCCACGACGGCAGCCAGATCACGCTTCTCCACCCGCGACTCTCGGGCGACACGCTGCTGGGCGATCGCGAGGCCTCGAGCACGACCGCGACCGTCGCCGTGGCGCTGAACGAGATCCAGTCCGTCGAGGTGCGCAGGTTCGCCGCCCTGGGCACCGCCGGCCTGATCGCCGGCGTGGGCGCGACGGCCCTCCTGATCGCCGCCGCA
>DASUCK010000209.1:0-2126 GCA_036276095.1 Nonomuraea sp.
TTGAGGTGGTATGGCGATCTCCACCGAGGTCCGTAAGCAGAGTCCCTCGCCGAATGATCGCGTCCGACGATCTGGAGGTGGGCGCAAGCCCGTGATCGAGCACGACCCGGAGCTGATGCCTGCACTATTAGCCCTGGTAGAACCGGATGAACGGGGAGATCCTGAGTCCCCGCTGAGATGGACGGCCAAGTCACTGCGGCACTTGGCCGACGAGCTGACCAGCCAGGGCCATACGGTCTCGGCTCCAACGGTCGGCGCGTTGCTGCGCCACAACGGCTTCAGCCTGCAAGGCACGCGCAAGACCTTGGAGGGCACGCAGCACCCGGATCGAGACGCCCAGTTCCGCTACATCAATGAGCAGGTCAAACACCACCAAGCAGCGGGCGAGCCGGTCATCCTCGCTAGTTCGCGTCCTGTCCCGTAACTCTGGCCCGCTCGGCTTCTTCCGGGTCGATGGCGGGGGCTGTCAAGCTTCCGCCTCGACCACTGACCTCCGATGCTTTGCCGCGATCATCCCGAACCTGGAGACCCCCGCTGGAGGCGCTGGTTCGTGGGGTCCTACGAGCGGTAGAGGATCATCGCGTCCCCGGCGGCGGCTGCCGCGCGAAAATGCTGGACCAGCTGGTCATATGAGCCCCGGAGGTCGGCCACTGCGTCTCGTGGCGCGGCTTGTCGTAGCTCCACACTTCGCCGAAGGGCGTACCGCCCAGGAACGGGCATGGGTTGAGCGTCCCCGCTCTATGCGCCAGGATCCGTAGCGCATCCCATGTTCTGTCGACGTAGCCACGGCGCGCGGTGATCGGGTGCTCCTCCTCTGCGTCGAGTTCCGCATCAAGGAGATCTTTGACGTACTCCTCTGCCCATTCAGGGTCAGCCAGAGCGCGGTCCAACTCCTGCCCTGATACACGTACAAACTCAGCGACCATGCCCATTCGGCTCAACGTACAGGATCCCGCACTCAGCTCTCATAGAGAGTCTCAGCCAGCATGGCCCCGGCGACAGCCCCGGCCGTCTGGGCGGGAAGGTAGACGGCCAGATCGCGGCCGCGCACCGCTGGGGCCGCCTGGCGGCGGGCCAGCAGCCAGGCGGCCAGGGAGACGACCGGGTTGACGTGCGCGCCGGACACCGGCGCGAACACCGTGATGAGCACGGCCAGGCCCGCCGCGGTGGCCAGGCTGGTGGCCAGCAGTTGAACGCCGACGTCGCCCGACAGGCCGGTCGCCATGATGCCGGCGCCGACCACCACCGTGACCAGGGCGGCGGTGCCGGTGAACTCGGCCAGGGCCCGCCGGGCGATCGTGTTCACGCTGCTCACTGCTGGCAGGCTCACGGGAGGTTCGCGGTGAGCGTCTCGGGAAGGGCGAGCACGCCGGTCAGGTGCTTGAGCGTGGCCGGGATGATCCAGTAGTAGACCCAGGTGCCGCGCCGCTGGCTGTCGATCAGCCCGGCCTCGCGCAGCACCTTCAGGTGGTGCGAGATGGTGGGCGCGGTCACGGAGAAGGCGACGGTCAGGTCGCACACGCACACTCCCGCGCCCTCCCGCAGGCCGCCCTCGTGCGCGCCGATCAGCGACAGCAGCCGCACCCGGATCGGGTCGCCCAGGGCCTTGAACACCCGCGCCAGCTCGGCCGCCTCCTGCTCGCTCACCGGCTCGGCGACCAGCGGCGCACAGCATCCGGTGTCCGGTATCGGCAACTCTCGCTTCGACATGCCTCTAATTTGACAGATTCCTAAGCAGAGGCGCAAACTCGACATTGCTTAGACGTTCGTCGAAACACTGATGGGAGATCGTCATGTCTCGCGTTCAGCTCGCCCTCCGTGTCGCCGACCTGGAAGGCTCGATCACCTTCTACTCCAAGCTGTTCGACGCCGAACCGGCCAAGCGCCGCCCCGGCTACGCCAACTTCGCCATCGCCGAGCCGCCGCTCAAGCTGGTGCTCATCGAAGGTGAGCCGGACGAGGACACCCGCCTCGACCACCTGGGCGTCGAGGTCGAGGACACCGCGCAGGTCACCGCCGCCACCCAGCGGCTCAAGGACGCCGGGCTCGCGACCTTCGAGGAGAACGACACCTCCTGCTGCTACGCCCTGCAGGACAAGGTGTGGGTGCACGGACCGGGCGCCGAG
>DASUCK010000210.1:0-5504 GCA_036276095.1 Nonomuraea sp.
ACGAAGTGGAGGGTGCCGCGCGGACCCCACGTCCTGACGATCTCGCGGGCCCGCCAGGCGGCCTCGACGTCGGCCGCGGTGAGGGCGGCCGAGCGGGCGCGGAAGGCGAGCCGGGCGGAGGGGACGTCCTGGGCCTGCACCGCCGCCAGACGGCGGACGATCTCGCCCGCGGACAGTCCGGGCGGGCGGTGCAGGAGCTGGGCCTCGACGCTTCTCACGCGGGCATCATCGCAGGGGCGGCCCCGGGCGACATCGCAGGAGCCGCACGCGGGCGTCATCACCGGATTCGCCCGCGGCGTCACCGCAGGAGCAGGCGGCGGCGTAGGCGGGCGGTGAGCGGGGTGTTCGCGCGGACGGCGCGGCGGACGGCGTCGCTGCTGCGCCAGGCGGCGGTGGCGGACTCGGCGGTGACGGCGTCGGGCGCGTACCGGACGAAATTGGAAATTTCGGCCAGTGGGCGGAGATGAGTGGATATGTCGGGCGACTGCTGAGCCACGACCTCCGCCGCCGTCAGCGCGTGGCCGCGGGCCAGCCCGAGATCGTCGCACGCCTGCCGCCAGGCCCCCAGCACCCGCTGCCCGGGGCCCTCACCCCGCCGGCGGGCGCGCCTGCGCCACCACGGCAGAGCCACGACGACCCCCGCGTACGCCACCAGCAGCCCGCCGCCCGCCCCGGCCGCGATCGCCCACGGGGACAGGCCGGCCTGCTCCCCGCGGCCGTCGCCGGCGGCCTGGGGCACGGTGTGCTTCGGCCGGTCGCTCCCTCCTCCCTGGGTGAACTCGCCCTCCAGCCGCTCGCTCTCCTCGATCGCCGCCGACACGACCTCGTGGTCGTCCTTGGCGCCGCTGCGGCCCGGCGTCGGGTAGAAGGGCCGCCAGCCGAGGCCCTCGAACTTGATCTCCGCCCAGGCCATCACGTGCCCCGACTTGACGTGATAGATCCCGTTCGCCGCCTGTCCCGGCCGGAACCCCACGACCACGCGCGACGGCAGGCCGAGCGTCCTGGCCATGAGCGCGAACGTGGTCGCGAACTGCTCCGACGTCCCCCGGCGCGTGGTCTCCAGGAAGAACTCCAGCCCCTTGAGCGAGTGCCCCGGCGGCGCGGTGACGTCGTAGCGGGCATTGGTGCGCAGGTAGCTCTGCAGCCGGTACGCTTGCCGCATCGGCTCCTCGGCCCCCTCGACGGCCTCCCGCGCGAGCCGGCGGAACAACGCCTCCTGGGGGCCGGCGGGGAACGCCGTCAGCACGGGGTCGCGGGCTGGCGTGGCCGCGAGCAGGTCCTCCTTGCCCGGCCGGGGCACGCGGGAGGTCACCTCGTAGGTGAACCCCCCGGCGGGCCTGCCCCCGGCCAGCAACGTCCCGCTCCCGGGATCCACCACCAGCCCGCGTACGCCGCTCACCCGCTCGGGCCGCTCGGCCGCCGGCAGCCACGTGCCGGGGAGGCCGTCGACGGTCACCCGCTGCCGTACGACGTCGGCCTCGCCCGCCCACTCCCCCTCCGGGACCCGGCCGCCGGTGGGCTGGAAGCGGGCGGCGGACGTCCAGCGCACGCCGTCGTACCGGTCGAGCACGGCCAGCCGCCAGTTGAGCGGCTTGTCCGAGCGCACCGTGAACAGCTCACGATCCGGGATCTGCAGCCACGCCGAGACCCGGTCCAGCGGGCTGACGCTGTCCACGCGGACCGGCGGCGGCACGTCGGCGTGCTCGCGCGGGTTGTACGGCTGCGCGGCGATCGGCAGCAGCGGGGCGACGGCCAGCGCCAGCGCGGCCAGCGCGGCGGCCCCCGGGACGCCGGCCAGGAGCCAGGCCGGTGACCGGCCGTCACGGACCGTCGCCAGGGCCGCGACCAGCACGAACAGCGCCGCGGCGACCGGCAGGTTCGACCCCTCGCCGTCGACGCCGAGGAGCAGCGCGACGCCGTACACGAGGAGGGCGGGCAGCGCGGCGGCGATTGTGGTGCGGGTGCGGGTGAGGGTCTCGGCGCCGATCGTGGCGGCCGCCCAGACGAGCGTGTGGACCAGGATCAGCAGGTCCGGCTCGGGCTGGGCGGGGAGGAGGGTGGTGAGCAGGGCGTGCCAGGAGTTCGCCACGTCCGCGAGCAGGCCCGGGGCCAGTCCCCGGTAGAGCGGGACGGTGCCGGCGAACCAGAGCACGACGTCCAGCAGCAACGCCAGCCAGAGCGGGCGACGGGCGGCGAACGCGGCGACCGCCACCGGACCGACGGCCGCCGGGACGATCGCGATCAGCAGCTCAGGACCGGGGAAGACCCGGTGGAAGCCCCATCCCGCGACCGCGGCGACCGCTGCCACCACCGCCAGCCCGGCCGCCCGCCGCCACCCGACCGTCGCGGGCGGCTCCTGTCCGCGCGCCCCGCCCGCGGAGCCCTCGACCCGCCCAGGGGCCTCGTCCCCTCCGCGCCGCTGCCGAGCACCGGCGACGTGCGCGGATCCCGTCGCCGCGGAAGGGCCGGCGGCCGGAGCCTCTCCCGCGTCACCGTCCAGGGGCTGGGTGAGGGGCCGGCCGGGTCGGGATGCAGGGGTCATCGGGAGCCCCAGGCGCGGGCGAGGTCGTCCAGCGAGGCGATCGTCAGCGTGGTGATTCCGGGGGCGGGGACGGCGGCCGCGCCGACGTGGACGACGATGACGCGGTCGAAGCGGCGGCGGGCGGCCGTGGCGCCGCCGGCCGCCGCGGGATCGCCGGTGACCAGCACCAGCGAGCCGCCGCCGCGGGCCAGGCGGACGGCCTCGGCGACGCCCGCCGAGCCGGCCCGGACGACCGCGAGGCGGTCCAGGACGGTCTCGGCGTCCGCCTTGGCGTCGGTGAGCGGACCTTCGCCCGTGAGGAGGCGTACGGGGAACCCGGCGCGGGCGGCGGCGAGCGCGACGGAGGCGGCGGCGTCCACGGCGGGCTCGGTCAGGGAGCGGGTGTCGAGCACCACCGTCGTGGTCGGCAGGCTGGCGTCGATGAGCTGGCGGACCATGAGCGTTCCGGTGCGGGCGCTGGAGCGCCAGTGGATGTGGCGGAGGTCGTCGCCGACCACGTACTCGCGCAGGGTGTGGAACGTGACCGTGCCGCTGGGGGCGTTGTCGCTGGTCGGGCCCTCCAGGTGGTGGGCCTTGCCGGACGGGGGCACCGGGAGCGGGACGGTGCGGGGACGTACGAGGAGGGTGGCGGTGGCGCCGTACCGCCTGACCCGGCGCGTCAGCCCGAACGGGTCGGCCCGGACGAGCACCAGCGGCCCCACCGGGATCTCGCCGCGCGCGTCGGTGGGCAGCGGGTACGACACCGTGCGCACCGCGTTCCTCGGCAGCCTGGGCAGGTCGACGGTGTGCCGGGACGCCCCGATCCGGTCCTGGGCGCGCAGCCCGGACAGCCCGCGGCGGCCGAGGTTGGTGACGGTGAGCACGGCGACGGCCGCGTCCCCGCGCGGCACCTTCAGCGGCGTGACCTCGCGCCGCACCTCCAGCCTGGGGGCGGGCGCGCTCCAGGCCAGCGCCGCGGCCACCGCGAGCAGCGCCCCGGTGGCCAGCACGACCGGTTCGGGGTAGCCGAGCGCGAACCCCGCCGCGTACAGCGCGACGGCGCCGGCGAGCGTGCCGCGGCCGAGGGAGGTGAGCATCAGGCGGCCTGCGGCACCGGCATCCCGGCGAGGATCTCGCCGAGCACGGCCGCGGCGGTGATCTCGCGGAGCTCGGCCTCGGGCGCGAGGATCAGCCGGTGCGTGAGAACCGGCCCGGCCAGCGCCTTGACGTCCTCGGGCAGCACGTAGTGGCGTCCGGCTGCGGCCGCCTTGACGCGCGCGGCGCGCAGCAGGGCCAGGCTCCCGCGGGGACTGGCGCCGAGCCGCAGGTGCGGGTTCGAACGGGTGGCCGCGCACAACGCGACGATGTAGTCGTAGACCGGATCGGCCACGTGGATGCGCGCGGCGAACTCGATCATGCCGGCGACGTCGGAGCCGCGCGCCACCGCCGGAAGGTGCTCGACCTGCGGCCCCGTCGGCATGCCCTTGAGCACCTCGACCTCCGACGCGTGATCGGGGTAGCCGACGGAGATCTTCATCAGGAACCGGTCGAGCTGCGCCTCCGGCAGCGGGTACGTGCCGTCCATGTCCACCGGGTTCTGCGTGGCCACCACCAGGAACGGCCGCGGCACCGGATGCGGCTCGGCGTCCACCGTGACCCGCCGCTCCTCCATGACCTCCAGGAGCGCGGCCTGCGTCTTCGGCGAGGCGCGGTTGATCTCGTCGGCCAGCACGATGTTCGCGAACACCGGCCCGTGGTGGAACTCGAACTTCTGCCCGGCCTGGTTGAAGATCGACACGCCGGTGATGTCGCTGGGCAGCAGGTCGGGCGTGAACTGGATGCGCCGCCACTCGGCGTCCACGCTGGCGGCGAGGGAGCGGGCGAGCGTGGTCTTGCCGGTGCCCGGGACGTCCTCGATGAGCAGGTGCCCCTCGGCGAACAGGCAGATCAGGGCCAGCTCGATGGCGTCGTGCTTGCCGCGGATGATCCGCTCGATGTTCGCGGCGAGCAACTGGAAGCGCTGCGCGAACTGCTGCGCGAGCGCCGCCGCCTGCTGGTGGCCCGGCTGCTGGGGCGGCTGGGGCGGGTGCAGGACGGGCTGATGCTGCTGGTACGGCGGCGCGGCCTGGTCGGGCGGGTCCTGGTAGTGGTGGTGGGTCAACTGAGCCCCCTTCTCAGTCGGTGCACTCGAACAGCGGTCCTTCGGGGAAGCCGCCGTCCGGGGTGGCCACCAGGGTGTCGTTCAGGTAGCCGTTGCCGTACTGGCTCTCGATCCGGTTCCAGATGGTGCTGGACGCGCCGGTCGAGGGATCGGTGTAGTTCTGGCCTTTGACCTGGCAGACCACGGTCAGCGTGATGTACTGCTTCACCGGGATCCTTCCGGCCTCTCCGGACGTGGACGGCTGCGGCCGGATGATCGTGTTCGTGTCGTCGTTGCTCCTGTTCCGGTACTGCTGCCTCGGGTAGGCCAGGTCCACCTCGGTCGTGGCCACGTCCGGGCTCTCCCCCGCCGCGTTCTTGGCCTTGAGCCTGAACGTGTGCTTCACGTTGTTCTTCAGCCCGTCCACGGTGAACGACGTGCCGGTGATCCCGTTCCGCGTGGCGGCGCCGGTCAGCTCGTACGTGGTGCCCTCGCCGGCGTTCTCCGGCGCGCTCCAGGTCAGCTCCGCGCCCCGGTTCTTGGCCTTGGCCGTGAAGCCGGTCGGCGCCCCCGGCGCCACGCACGGCTTGGCGCCGGCGCTGGGCTCGGACTCGACCTCGCCGCCCGACCAGTGGGCGACCACGACGAACGTGTACTCCGTCGCGCAGTCGCCGCCGGTGAACTCGAACCGGTACGGCCCGTCGGCGGCCACCGACTGCGGCTCAGCCCGGCCCGCTCCGGAGGTCTCGAGCGTGTACCGCTCGACCTTGCCGCCAGTGGAGGCGCTGAAGGTCACGGTCACCTTGCCGGGGCCCGACCGCGCGGTCACGGCCCCGGGCGGCG